>JBGTFQ010000247.1:0-18321 GCA_041747155.1 Rubrobacteraceae bacterium | reverse complement strand
GCCCGACTATCTTAGCATATGGTGCCGGTTTGTCGGGCTGTTCTATATACCCGGTAGCGCGTGGCGAATCGGGAGGAGGCGTGTTACCCTGTGCAACAGAAATTGATAACGCGATCTCTTGGAGGGGAATCCGTGCAGAGTATCAAACCAGCTATTCTTTTCTTCGTACTGGCAATGTTCGTACTGGCCGCATCCGCCACGCTGCTGTTCTGGCCGACGGTCGTAAAGAAGGCCGAGGCTCAACCGGACAATGCCGTTACGGAAGTGCCGCGCTACAAGATCCTGGAGTCTGCTGAAACGAACGGGATGCGCGGCTTCGAGGTAGCCACCTCCGCTAAGTCCGAGGCCGCGATGCGTCTCGTAGCCGAAGATCTACAGGAAGAGTACGTCCCGGAGGATGGGACGCTCTTGATCGAGTTCAGCAAACTACGAGACCCGTCCGAGGACACAGGATTCGCCCTCGTTTTCGATAACAAGCGTGCGATCCTGGATGCCAACAACGGCGAAACCAGCGCGACTTACGACGAGTCCTACGACCGCGACGAAGCCCGGCACATAATGAGAGACGAAGGCGGCGTGAGAGTCGTGAACTTTCAAGATTTCGCCGAAGAGAACCCCGGCGTTTGGGACAGCGCAGAGAAAGTTTTGAAGTAACGAGCGAATGCCACCAGATGTGTCGGAGTTACGTTCAGTCCGAGCGGAACGCGTCTCGCAGTCTGGACCATAGAAGCTTTACCGAAAGAGAGCCGCGAGAGGTGCGCAGTGCGCTGAGGAGTGCCTGGTACTCGTCGCGACAACCATCGCACGTGCTCAGATGATGCTCGACTAGCGGCATGGCCCCTGCCGCATCCAGACCGGAGAGTTGGGTCTCTACAAAGCGGTCCAACTCTTCGAAGCACTCGTCGCAACTAAGTTCTACATCTTGAGTCATGCTCAACGCCATAGCCAGTTTGACGCTATCTTTGGGGTTTATCATCTGTGAGTCTTCTCTCTCATCTCGTTCCGGTTAGACCTTTCCTGGGATCGATATCTTACGCATCGCCGAACGCCTTCAGAAGTTCCTCGGGGGACAATCCTTCGGCCTCCAACCGTCTTTTTAGTTTTTTACGAGCGTCGTGGAGCAGTTTGTACAGGGCGTTGCGGTTGGTTCGCATGCGTTGGGCTGCTTCTTCGAGTGGCATGCCCTGGAACATTACCGCGACTATCGCATCCCGTTGTTTCTGTGTCAGTTCCTCGACGATAAAGCCTTTCAGGGTCTCTGCTGTGATCCTCTTTTCGGTCTCCTGTTGTGGAGAGTTTGTGCGGTCGGTGAGCGCCTCGGGTTCGCGGTTGCTGTCCTCGTTGCGGTCCAGAAGTTCCTGGAGTGACACGTCCCGCCAACGGCGCCGCCGCAATTCCGTGTAGGCTACTCGCATCGAGATCCCTTGCGCCCACGTGGTAAAGCGACTCTCGCCCCGAAAAGTATCCAGGTTCTCCAGGACTTTGACGAGCGTATCCTGGGCGAAGTCCTCAACGGTCGCATCCAGGCTTCGGACGCGCCCTACGAAAGCGGCTTTGAGACCCCGCAAGATCACCACACGAAGGTCCGCCAAAGCCCGGTCCCGCTCCGCTCCGCGTAGATCGGCGAGCCACTCCTCGTTGGTGCGCCCTTTTATCGAGAACTCGCGATGTCCGACATGCAACCATTCTACCTGTCGTCCCGGTTGTATTTCTCTGACAGGATGTTCAAGCGGCCCCGAACATGACCGGCCACCAGTACAAGACGATGTACGAACCAGCCAGGATCAGGAGTATGGAAGAGACTACATTGACGTAAGGCGCAACGCCTCGCAGGCGCGAGACCACGCCGTTCTTAAAGAGCGCCAGCGACAAAGTGAGGGACATCAGCACCGCCGTCATCCCGAGACCGTAGCTAAGGAACTGTCCCGCGCCCGAGTTGAAGCTACCCGCCGTAAGGCCACCGCCGATAACCGCTAGGAAGACCGGCAGCGTGCAGCTCAGCGAGGCCAGCCCGTAGGCCAGCCCGAAAAGGAAGAAGCCTCGCACACCCATAGATGTGGGGTCTCCTATACGAGCGGCCAGTCGCTCGAAGAGACTCGTTTGGATCGTTCGTCCCGCCAACATCCAGAATCCCATCAAGACCAACGCCACCCCGATAATTGTCCCGACCCAGGGCATGGAATTCAGTAGAACGCCTCCACCGGCGGCTATGATCACACCCGCCAACCCAAAGAGCAGTACGAAACCCAGGGAGACGACACCTCCGATGGCTATAGCTCGCAATGCCCGACTAAAGCCCGAGCGTTTCTCGAACCCGGCATCCTGGCTTCCCAGATAGAGCGACAGGTATGCCGGTAGCATCGCGAACCCGCAGGGATTGACTGCGGCGACGATCCCGGCCCCAAACGCGAATCCGAAAGGGAGGGCCGCCGCGAAGCTCGTCAGCCAGGCGGTGAATATCTCCTGAAGTGCGCTCACACCGCGCCATCCAGGACTTCCGTTATGGTCGCCTCATCCGTGATGGCCGCGTCACGGAAGATCTCCTCTCCGTTTCGGTCGAGGATGATGGTGGTTTCCAACGCGGTGGCACCATACCGTCGGGCTACGTCCGCGCCGTCGACAACGGTTGGCAGAGGTTCGGTTAGCCCAGCCTGGGTGTTAAAGGCTTCTATGGATTGCTCCGTTTCGTAAGGGTCGATGGAGACCATCAGCATTTCGAGCCCACGATCCTCGTAGGCCGGAAGGATATCGGACCAAGTCCGAGCCTCTTCCATGCAGCGGGGTCAATATCCCGCCATGAAGAACAAAGCCGTAACCTCATCTTGTCTCTCCAGAGCCACCTCCTCGCCCGCGAGCGTCGTCACGCTGAAACCAGAAGGCTCGGCGTCTTCTGCTGGATCCGGCTGGATATTCGTAGTTTCATCTGCCGACCCCGACACGCCCTTCTTAGCTTCATCATCCGTCGGAGGCTTCTTCTTGGTAGGAGGTGTATTCTCGGAGGCGCCTCCCGTAGTGGAAGCCGCTTGTGTCTCTGGAGGCGTGGCCGGCTCCGACTGCTCGGACTGAGCACCCTCGCCTCCTCCACAAGCCGCGGTGGCGAAGATCACCGCCAGGAGCAATAGCAATTTCGGAAACTGCTTCATATCTAACTCTCGCTTTCTTTGGGACTGTAGACTCGTGTTTCGGGACGGAAGGCCGCCCAGGAGAACCAGAAATGGTCGATGCTGACAATGGGCTCGAGCCACTCTCCTTCCAACTCACCGGCGACGGATTCCCCAAGGACGTTCCACTCGCTGCCGGTCTCTTTGTCCAGGAGTTTGTTGTCTTCGGAGGCGAACGTGAGCGTTTGCCCGTCGAGGTTGCGGGAAAATACACCCGCCGCGCCCACGTCGCGGCCCTTGTCTATCGCATCGTTGTCCAGGGCCGAGGCGGTTCCTTTCTGCCAGAGGACGGCGATAGGGTCCCCGGCTACGTTGTCGTTTATGGCGGAATTCTCCTGAAGGACTTGGTAGGGGTAGGCTACGGAATCTTTCTCGGAGTCAACAGTTATGACACGGGACATCGGAGGGAGTTTGTCCGGGGTCTTCGGACCTTTGTAGAGGAACGGGGAGGAGTCGATGTCGTCGTAGCCTTCGTAAGGGTTCTCTCCGTAGGATCGGTTCTGACCGGTGTCGCGGGAGAGGACTTTTGCATTTGGATGAGTGGAGCGGAGGTCTTTCCAGGAGACGATGGGGGCTGGGACAGTTTCGAGCTTGCTTCCGGTCAGCTCGCCGACGATAGCTTCGCCGGTGGCCTGTTGCCACCAGGTCTCGGTCTGACGGTCGTACATGATCAGGTTCGAGAAGCGCAGTCGTCCAGTGGTCCCGAAATCCAGATCTCGGCCATCGAGCTTGGCGTCGAAGGCGATTGCAGTGTTGCACAGCGGGCAGAACGTGATGGTGATTGGATCGCCGTTCACGGTATCGTTCACTATTTCATGCCAAATTATTATCTGGATCGGATAGGCTCGCACTTCGTCCGCGACCCTCAGCAAAATCACTGGTTCTTGAGCTTGGATCCAGCCATCCGCCTCCTCGACACTTACGAAACGTGGCTCGTCAATAGAAGGAATACCGTCTTTCGGCGGCCCACCCGAGAATACATCCGAGTAAGGAACGCTGTGTTTGGCAAAGTCCGTCTCGAACTCCGACGCCGCTCCTTCCGGCACGTCTTCGAGCGAACCAGACGACTCATTCTCCGCTCCGCCTGCATTATCAGAGGAGCCGCCGTCACTAAAAGGCCCACAGGCCGTCAAAGAAACGACGAGAAGCAATGCTATCGTAAACAGGATGCTCGCCCCACGCATTCTCAAATTCACGATGATCTTTGATTCTGAATCACCAACGGTAGACACTTCTCCGGTTTCATTAAGGGCATCAGCCTTACCTTGACGCGATGTCTCGTTATTTCCTTACGCGATCCGAGCAGTTCGAGAATGTTTCGACTCGTAGGGCTTGACCAGTCGTCTGGAGAACGTCTCGCCGTTTCAAGGGAACTTGGGCTGCACTCAAGTAACCGTGCAACCCTGAATTTATCCACGATAAAGGCTAGCGACGCAACAGAATAGTAGAGATCAGAGGGGACTATATCCCTATAAAGTGGCGCGGAGTGTCTTGCGGCAGGATATCGCGGCGGTTAACATACTTGCTACTAGCTGTAAGGGATACGGTTCGATCCGCAGATATTTCGACGGGTCTATATCTTCCGGGGAAGGTGACGCCGCAGCCGAAGATGCGTTAACTGGAAGCCGACGGTGGTGAATACTACGCTGACGGTTATTCGACCATGTAGTTGGTCTGGTGGGTCTGGATTGAGTTACATTACAGAATCGTGGAACGTGGAAACCGTAGCCGAGAAGGGCATGGTGGTTGGTGACCAAACCAGCCGGATCTCGGTAGCCTCGGGTCGGCTGCGTCCCGAAAACCGAGATACCGACCTACGCGCGATGCGAAATCCGCATGAATGGCGATTTACTCGAATGCCCGAATGCAAGTTTGGCGGAAGCGCGAATTCCTATGCCGTGCTGTGTAGAGGAGTATCAATGGGGGTAGCCGCTTGAAGAGATTCAACACCAGGCGTAATCGGTCATCCGAAACTTCGTCGCGGCGGACTTTGCGTGTCTTGATCGTTGAGGATTCCGAGGACGAGGCCGCGTTGTTCTTGCGAGAGTTGCAGCGCGGAGGGTATGAACCCGACTACGAGATAGTGGACACTCCCGAAGGCATGGAGCGTGCTCTAACGGGCGATGGAGAGCCTTGGGAGTTGGTACTGTCGGATTACGTTATGCCGCGCTTTCGAGCACCGGAGGCTCTCGGGATTCTGAGGAGGCTAGGCTACGACACGCCGTTCATTATTATCTCCGGCAAAGTAGGCGAGGATCTAGCGGTAGAGGCTATGAGATCCGGAGCGCAAGACTACATCTTCAAAGATAATTTGGCCCGCCTCAACGCCGCCGTTGAGAGAGAGCTTAGAGAAGCCGGAGAGCGTCGTGAGCGTAGTCGCGTCGAAGCCGCGCTACGGCGAACCGAAGAGAAATATCGGAGCATCTTCGAAAATTCCGCGGAAGGTATTTTTCAGACGGATACGGATGGTTGTCTCCTGACCGCGAATCCCGCATTCGCTCAGATGCTCGGCTATGAATCGGCTGATGAGATGCTGAGAGTCGTAACCGACTTAGGTCGGCAAGTGTATGCCGATCCCGAGCAAGCCCAAGAGTTTCTCGGCGTCCTTTGCGAAAACGGCGCCGTTTCCGGCTACGAGTTTCAGGCGATTCGCAAAGATGGCAGTGGGGTTCTGCTTTCAGTTAACGCTCGTCTGGGGCGCGACGAAGTCAATGACATCGCGGTCGTGGAAGGAGCAGCCGAGAACATCACCGAACGCAAGCGGGTCGAGGAAGAAATGCGCGAGAGCGAGGAGCGTTTCCGGGCTACTTTCGATCAGGCCGCAGTCGGATTTTTGCAGGTGGACTTGGGTGGCAGTTGGCTGCGGTTCAACGATAAATTCTGCGGCATCCTTGGATACAGTCGCGAGGAGTTGTCTCGGATAAGCGTCTTCGACCTTATAGACCCCGAAGACTTCGATAAGGACTTCGAGCGCGGCGTAAATATGCTAGCTGGCGAGATCCGGGAGTACACCGAAGAGAAGCTAGTAGTCGGCAAAGAGGGAAGGCGGATTTGGATCAACCTGAACGTGTCGCTGGTCTACGATACTGCGGATGAACCACGATATTTTATGGCTGTCGTCGAGGACATCAGTGAGCGCAAGTGGGCCGAGGAGGAACTTGGCTTGCGGGAAAGGGCCATTGACGCCAGCGTCAATGGCATCGTACTTACCGACCCTACTCAACCAGACAATCCTATTGTCTACGTCAACTCCGCTTTCGAGAGGATGACCGGCTACTCCGCTGAAGAGGCCATTGGGCTCAACTGCCGCTTCTTGCAGGGCGACGAGGGCGACCAACCACAGCTCGATGAATTGCGTACAGCCATAAGGGAAAGTCGGGAATGTCGGGTCGTACTCAAGAATTACCGCAAAGACGGCACTCTTTTCTGGAACGAATTGTCCTTATCTCCCGTGTTCGACGAGCGGAAACGACTGATCCGGTTCGTGGGAGTGCAAGAAGACGTTACCGAGCGCCGACGAGCCGAAGAAGAGCTTGTCTGGCTGGCATCCTTTCCTATGCTCAACCCGCACCCTGTAGTAGAAACAGACCTCGACGGCGAGCCAACCTATCTCAACCCGGCGGCGGAAGCGCACTTCCCGAACGTGCGTTTTCTGGGGACGCGTCATCCGGTTCTTATGGGACTCGAAGAAGTCTACGAGAAGATACGAGCCTCTGACGGACATCCGACAACTCGGGAGATCGAGATAGGGGATAAGTATTACCATCAGACGATATCCCGTGTACCCGAGGACGACCTACTTAGGATCTACGCGACCGACACCACCGAGCGGCGCTATGCTGAGGAAGCGGTACGGGCGAGCGAGGAACGGTTCCGTTCGCTGGTTCAGAACGCCTCGGATGTCATAGTCGTTCTGGATGCGTCCGGGACTATAATTTACGAGAGCCCCGCTATAGAGAACGTCCTCGGTTTCACCGCCGAAGAACGCATAGGCACTATAGCTTTTGACTACATCCACCCGGAAGACTACGAACGCGTGATGCAATCGTTCGATGGTTACGTCGGGCGGGGAAATGCTCGCGAGACGGTTGAGTACCGTGCCCGCGACAAGAGCGGAGCCTGGCATTACTTTGAGGCGGTCGGTACGAATCTGCTGGAAGATCCCGTCGTAAAGGGCATAGTCGTCAACACGCGGGACATCACCAAGCGCAAACACGCCGAGAAGGAACTGCGTGAGAGCGAGGAGCGTTACAGAGCCTTCATCGCTCAAAGCTCCGAAGGGATATTGCGCTATGAGCTTGAGAAACCAGTCTCTATCGACCTTCCGGTGGAGGAGCAAGTCGAGCTATTCTACCGGCACGCCTATCTCGCGGAATGTAACGACACGCTGGCTCGAATGTACGGTTTCTCCAGTGCTGAGGAGATCATCGGAGCGCGGTTGGGCGATATTATGCCGTATTCGATCTCAGCGAACGTGGAAGTTTTGAAGGCTGGTGTCCGGGATGGATACAAGATAGTGAACGAAGAGTCTCAGGAATCCGACTGGATGGGCAACCTGAAGTATTTCTCTAACAACCTGACGGGTATTATCGAGAACGGCGAACTGATACGTGGGTGGGGGACTCAGAGAGACGTCACCTCTCAGAAGAATGTCGAGTTGGCGCTTCGTCAGAGCGAAGCGCTTTATCGCACCGTTGTCGAACAGGCGGCTGAGAACATCTTTGTGGTGGATGTCGAGACTCGGGAGATCCTGGAGGCCAATTCATTCGTAGGGCGCTCACTCGGTTACACCGAGGAAGAGCTTCGAAATATGAAGCTCTACGAGATAGTAGATCATGACCGAGAGAGCGTGGACGAGAACATCCAGCGCATCTTGTCTTCGGGAAGACTCTCTCTCGGTGAGCGTATGTATCGCCGCAAGGACGGCACTTCGGTTGACGTGGAGGTTACCGTGAGTGCTATCTCGTATCGCGGCAGGAACGCTCTGTGCATCGTCGCGCACGACGTAACCGAGCGTAAGAGGATAGAAGAAGCGATGCGCGAGGTTCGGGAGGCCGAGCGCACCCGTATTGCGCGAGATCTACACGATGACATCCTGCAGGATATGGTCTACGCCCTCCAGGAGATACAGATGCTTCAGATCACCACTCCGGACGGCGGCGATCCGGCGCTAGAAGATACCGCAGATGCTTTACGACGCTCCGTTGAAGGGCTGCGGGTGGCAATCTTCGAACTACGCCTGAGCGAAAACCTGGAGCGCTCGTTCCGCTCTTCAATGCAAGCGCTCCTGGAGATGAATCGCCGGATGTCCCGCCACCGTTATGTCATAGGGATGTCCGTTGCGGACGAATTTCCCCAGAATATACCCGAGTCAAAAGGCAGGGAACTGGTGCGAATCATTCAGGAAGCTCTCTCCAACGCCCGACGTCACGCCTCTCCCAACCACGTTTGGGTAGAACTGGGTGTCGACGCAGACAAAATCTGGGTACAGGTGACCGACGACGGCGAGGGTTTTGTGCCATCTGACGCCGGAGGTGGCGTCGGAATATCCTCGATGCAACACCGTTCTCGCTCACTCGGAGGCGAAACCAAGATAGAGAGTCAACCAGGCAACGGCACCCGGATGCGCTTTGAGACATCTCTGGAGAACATCATGGAAAAATAGGACGATACTACTAGCCCATATAGGCTAGACCAAAGTACCGCGTTTGAGTTATGGTGGTCAAGACACAAAGATGGGATAATCCTCTCGTAGGCTCACAGTCGGAGGAAATCCCATGATCGCCGAGGAAAGCGTTCAGACAGAAACGACGAACATAATGCTTGTTGAGGATCACGCGTCTTTTCGCCAAGCTCTGGCGTTTATGTTCGATCGGGAGCAAGAATTCGAGGTAGTGGGTCAAGCGGGATCTATCGCAGAGGCGCATGAGCTGGTGGAGGATCTAGAAGACGAGCCGGATATCGCGGTGGTGGATCTTGGTCTTCCAGACGGCGATGCTTTCGAGCTTATCTCCGAGTTCGCTTCGGCTAGTCCGCGGATATCCGTACTGGTTCTCAGCGCTAGTCTTGAGTCCTCGCGGTTCGCGCGAGCGGTGGAGGAAGGCGCGGCGGGTGTACTGCACAAGGCCGCTGGTATAAGCGACATTGTGGATGCGGTGCGTCGTTTGAAGAATGGGGAAGCGTTGCTCTCCCCGACCGAGATCATCGAGATGCTGCGGATGGTAAGCCGCAGGCGACAGGAAGAGTACGAGATCGAGAAAGCCGTACAGAAACTTACCCGGCGCGAGAAGGAAGTCTTACAGGCTCTGGCTGAAGGCTTGGATAGCAAGGAAATCGCCAAGAAACTCAATATCACCATAGAGACTGAACGCACTCATATGGTGAATATACTGAACAAGCTCGGAGTGCATTCGCGGCTCCAAGCTTTAGTGTTCACGGCTCGAAACGGAGTTGTCGAAATACGCTAGACTACCCAACAAGCTGTATATGTGGCTTGGTGTTCGCTGTATTGTAAGGTAAGAGTCGATTCTGTCGCTCTTTATTGGGGGGAGTGGAGATCTATCGTGGGGATCACTTCCATGAATAGTGCTTGCCTTTGGCGAGTCGAGTGACATGGCTGACAGTCCTAAAGAAACTCGCCTGCTAATGGCTAACGAGCCGTACGCTTACCGGGAAGTAATCACTGAAGCTGTGCGTGATCTCAGGCCCGATATCGAAGTTATGGTGGTGGAGCCGCCAAAGCTCGATGGTGCCGTGGAGGACTTCGAGCCGGACATAGTGATCTGCAGTTCCGCCACAAAGATAGTCAGAAGCAAGGTTGGGATTTGGGTGGAACTATATCCGGAGCTTGAAGCGCAATCCATCGTGAGCATTGGCGGAGAACGCTCTGAAATCTCGGGGATCCAACTCTCCGATCTAATTTCTATAGTGGATGGTGCAACTCAGAGGATATCGAACAACTAGCCTAATTTGGCTAACAAAAAATCGCTAATATTTGCGATGATGATATGTCGAGAGACGCTTACTATTTGTCTATGAACGTAAAGCGCATACTCGTATCAAACGATCTGCTCTCTTACCGAGAAGCCGTGGCCGAAGCTTTGAGGCAACTAAGACCAGAGTGCGAAGTGTCCGAAGCGGAGTCCGGGGATCTCAACCGCGAAGTGTTGCGCCTGCGACCGGACTTGGTAATTTGCAGTAAATCCACTGCTGTGGTTAGGGAGCGTGTCTTTAGCTGGGTCGAACTCTACCCGTACTGTGAGCCGTACTCTTTAGTGTGCCTTGAGCATCAGTGCTCGCCGGTCGAAGATATTCAACTCGCGGACCTGCTATCTGTAGTGGACCGTATCGAGCACCACGCCTACGCTAAGTAGAATCGGATCAGAGCCGTAATCCTCAACGTAGTCCCCCGAGCCCGCACGAACACTCACTGATGTTCGTGCGTGGCCTTGTTTAGGACGGTTCGTAGGGTTGTCTAATTACTGAGATTCTCACAAACCTAGCTCAAACGGGGGATGCGAATCCTCTGTTCGAGCGACAGAATGTATTCTACTGTTACGGCAAATTTGTGCGGAGGTGACTCTGTGAGAGTCTTCAAGACGTTGCTCCTGACGATGTTCGCTACGCTGTTCGTGGTGGCGCCGGCCCTGGCGCACACGGACTTGGTGAGCAAGACGCCCGAGGAGGACGCGACGTTGAAGCAAGCTCCCGGTCAGGTAAGGATCTCTTTCAGCGCCCCCGTCGAGGCGGAGTTCAGTCCGCTGGAAGTCTACGACGAACAAGGCCGTAGGGTGGACCTTGACGATGCCAGCCTGAAATCGGGAGACGCGACCACTCTTATGGTGGATCTAAGAAAAGGGCTGTCGGCTGGCTTTTACACCGTCGAGTACCGCTTTACGGGCGACGACGGCCACACCGTCACCGGTTCCTACGAGTTCGCTATAGCCGAGCAAAGGGAAGCGTCGGAACCTACCATCGAAGAGACAACGGTCGACGAGCCGGTTATCGAAGAAACTACGAGCATTTCCAACGGTGTCAAAGAAGAAAGCTCGGTGAAGGACGAGGCGACGCAAGCGTCGGTTGAGAGATCAGCGAGTGAGGAAGGTGGGCTGGCTAACAGGGTGCTGTACGTCGGGCTCGGCATCGTGGCGCTGGCGGTAGTGGGTATGTTGGTGGCCCGTCGACGGTGAAGGGGGCCGAATACGAGGTGCCGCACGTGACTAGTGTAGGAGCGTTGTCCTCCCGACGGGTTCTTGAGCTATCGATGGTCGCCATAGCGATTTTCTCGGCGGTTCTGATGTTGATCGTCGCGGATACGGCCTGGGCGCAAGGTTCACACGCCGATGGTACTTTGGCGTCGCTGGGCGAGAGGGGTTTGCTCGGCGCGGCGGGTACGGCGCATGGGATCTCCCAGGGTCTCGTGGTCTTTCTTGTCGGGCTGGTTGTCTTCGTGCCCCTGGTGTGGATGCCGACGAGCCGCACGACGGGGGTGACGCTGAATGTAGGGGGGCTCTTTGGTCGGGGAGTTTGGGTTCTCTTTGGAACACTGGTCGTGGTGGGGATTCTGGAGATGTCGCTGTTCGCGGTGCGGGCATCCGGCGAGCCTCTTGGTGTCGGACTCTTTTCCCAGGCGCTCTTCGACACGCGGACGGGTGGGATCTGGCTTGCGAGGCTGGGTCTTGCGGCGCTCGTCGCCCTGGCGGCGACGTGGGCGGCGCGAGGAACCGGAGCGAGCCGTTGGTGGGTGGCGACGGGTGTCGGCGGCGTCCTGCTCGTTACGTTGGCGCAGCAAAGCCACGCCGCCACCGAGGGTGATGTGTTGCCGCTCGTTGCGGCGTGGCTGCACGTCGTGGCGGCGGCGCTCTGGATGGGCGGCTTGATCGGCTTCCCGCTGTTACTGCTCGGGCCTCTGCGAAAGGTCGCGCCCGACGAACAGTCCAGGCTGCGTCGGGCGGCCGTCCGCCGCTTCTCGAAGGTCGCGACCATCGGCGTCATGACCATAATCGCAACCGGGCTGTACGCGACCCTGCTCAACGTCCCGAGCTTCGCGGACCTTATAGGCTCCGCTTACGGGCGGGCGCTTATCATGAAGCTCGGGCTCATGGTCTTTCTGTTGGCGACCGGCGGGATCAACTTTATGGACAAGGGCGATGGTCCCTTTGGACGCATGGTCGGCGCGGAACTCGTCCTCGCAATAGCAATCTTCGTAGCCGCCGGTTTCCTCACCAGCCTCCCCCCAGCCGGATACGGCCAGCCATAGATAAATAGAGACTGCAACGTGCGCGTTGGATTTGTCGGCGGCTCTTTTACAAAGCGGGCAATTTATTCTCGGTTCCGGGTCTAGGAGATAACGTATTTTACGTAGAAGCTACCTAACGCAAACTGACTAGATAAAGATCATGTATTTGCACGATGCGCATTCATCCCCGAGCGTCTTGAATGAATTCATCACAGAGACACCAGGATTTGTACGAACATGAGGAGCGCTGATATGGAACTCACCCGGAGAGATATGCTGAAGATGAGCCTGTTCGGCGGTGCCGCTCTCCTACTCCCCTTGGAGCGGGCCGCCCGAACCCAGATCAGCATAAGCAACCGCATCCCCGAAAGCCAACTACCGAGGCCCTTCCGGGTGCCTTTCGCCGTACCGCCGGTGGCCAAGCCCGTTCATCGCTCGGACACGACCGACTACTACCAATTTACGATGAAGAACAACAGAGTCGAGATCCTGCCGGGCCTCCAGACCGAGGTATGGGGCTACGAGGGTATAACGCCCGGCCCCACAATCGTCACGCAGCGAGGGCGCGGCGTAGTCGCCCGGCACATCAACGAGATCTCCGCTCGGAACCACCGCTGGACTTCGGTTCACCTGCACGGCAACGCCTCGCTGCCACAGTACGACGGCTACGCCAGCGACATAACCAAGCCCGGCGAGTTCAAGGACTATCATTTCCCAAACGGCCAGGACGCCCGGACCCTCTGGTACCACGATCACGGCGTCCACGATACCGCGCTCAACGCCTACATGGGCTGCGCCGCCTTCTACATCTCCCACGACGAGTTGGAGCGGAGCCTCCCGATACCGAAGGGCAAATACGACGTGCCGCTCGTGCTGCGGGACGCCACCTTCGCCACGGATGGGTCGCTTATCTTCGACGATCAAGGAGAGAGCAACCTCTACGGCGACGTAATACTCGCGAACGGCGTGCCCTGGCCCCGGATGGAGGTCGAGCGGCGCAAGTACCGCTTCCGGCTGCTCAACGCCGGTATCTCCCGCTCGTATGATCTGGCGCTAAGTTCCGACGAGCCATTCACCGTGATCGGGACCGACGGCGGGCTAATGCCCGAGCCGCAAGAGGTCGGGGACATGCGCTTCGGGATGGCCGAACGCTACGAGATCGTCATAGACTTCGCCAAGTACAAGGTAGGCGACCAGATAACCCTCAAGAACTTGCAGCCAAAGAATAACCAGGAGTTCTCGAACACGGACGTGATCATGCGCTTCGACGTGGTAGGCGAAGCCTCGGACAACAGCAACAACGAGATTCCCTCGGAACTCAACCCCGAGAGCCACGCTATGGCGCTCGAAGAATCCCAGGCCATAAGGACTCGGCAGCTAGACTTCAAGCGCAAGAACGGACTCTGGACCATAAACGGCGAGACCTGGCACGATGTCATAGCGAGCGACTACAAAGCGACGGTCGGCAATCCCGGACTAAACGATGTCGAGATCTGGGAGCTGAACAATGAGTCGGGAGGCTGGTTCCACCCGGTCCACATCCACCTCATAGACTTCAAGATCCTCGACCGCAGCATACTCGATGAGTTTGGCAACGTGATCGAGGTAAAACAGCCCTTCCCATACGAGTTGGGAGCCAAAGACGTCGCCTACGTCGGCGAGAACGAAAGAGTGCGCGTACTCGTGCAGTTCGGCCCGCACAAAGGCCGCTACATGGTCCACTGCCACAACCTCGTTCACGAGGACCACGACATGATGCACCAGTTCGAGGTCGGAGAAGGTGGCGAAGATCCTATAAAAACCGATCCCGCCAAACCGCTCTCCCAGGCCGGTCCCCTTTGGGAGAAAAAGCCGGACGAACCAGACGAGCCGGACAAGCCGGACAAACCAGAGAACACCGCTCCCACGATCTCTGACTTGCGTCCCAGGCCCAACTCTAAGACTCGCGACCGCACGCCGAGGATAGTCGCAAGGGTCAGGGATGCTCAGACGAAGCTTGCCAAGGGGAACGTGAAACTCTTTGTCGATGGACGCCGGGTAAGGAGTTTCAACTTCAACCGGGCCACGGGGCGGCTCTCGTACACGAGCCGCAAACTTCGACCGGGCCGTCATTCGGTAAAGATAATCGCCACCGATGCCAAGAGGCGCAGCACGACCAGGAGTTGGACTTTCCGGGTGATGAAATAGTGAGCCTGGATCTAAGGAAACCGACAATGTCCGGGGTCGTGATGGCACCACAATCGCGAGAATCCGAGGGCGTCGCTAGAGATCAGGCCGTCAGCACAGACGTGCCAGTGTATGTCGCGTCGGGGCTTTCGCTGGCCGTGGCCCTGATCCACTTTTGGGCCATGCCCGAGCATATGCTGGAGTGGTGGGGTTACGGGGTCTTCTTTCTGGCGGTGGCTCTAGCGCAGGGTTTCTTTGCCGTCGCGTTGATGCGGTGGCCGGGTGCGCCGCTTTGCGTGGGTGGCGTACTGTTCAACGTAGCCATCGTCGCGATGTACGTCGTGACGCGCACCTCGGGCATCCCCCTCGGTCCTCAAGCCGCGATGATCGAAGACCCCGGCATACTGGACATGACGGCGACGGTACTCGAAGTCGGCATTATCTTCGCCCTGGTTACGATGCTCGGAGATGTCTTGCGCCGAAGGATGGTAAACGCCCTATTCCTGCTGGGTGCCGCCGTCTGGGCTCTGAAGTTCGCCGGAATCCTCTATTGAACGAAACTTCCGGCTCTAAGACTCGCCCTCCGCCTCAAATGCCCATCACCGAGTCTCGCAGTGGAAAGCCCGGCGTTCGACGCAAGACTCATCGGTCGCCGCTGGATTTTATTCTGATTCTGGCGTTGTCGTTGGTCTTTATCTTCGGCTTCGTGCGACCGTTCGTCGCGGAGATCTTTCGGATACCCTCCGAGAGCATGTCGCCCACTCTCGAAGTTGGCGACAGTGTGTTGGCCGTTAAGTTGGCCTATCGCTTCGGGGAGCCTCGGCGCGGGGATCTTGCCGTCTTTGAAGACCCGGAAGGGGAACTCGCCATAAAGCGCGTTGTCGGGCTGTCGGGCGACCGGATGGCCGTCCGGGACGGAGTTTTGTACGTAAACGGCAAACGCAAACGAGAGTCATACGTAGACTACGAGCTTACCGACTCGACTTTCTATGGGCCGGAGAAAGTGCCGTCCGACCACGTCTATCTGATGGGGGATAATCGCTCCAACTCAAAAGATTCGCGGGTTTTCGGGCCAGTATCTGAAGGGGATCTGCTTGGCGAGGTAGTTATGCGTGTCGCACCCTTGCGAGAGGCCGGTCCGCTGCGCTGAATCGTCGTATAGAGAATCCTTAGAGGCTTGTCTGGTTCTGGATCTAGCTAGCCCACTTGGGCTAGCAAAAGATCGCCAATCCTTGCGATGGCGAACGGATGGCGCTGACGCATCATTACGAGCATGAACGACTACGATTCTAGAGGAGCGCTCTGATGGTAGCGACGCAAACCTCCGCGAGGAACTTCGATCTTATAGCTCTGACACGTTCCTTCGGCTTATATGCGGCCCCGGCGCTCTCTCTGGCGGCGGCTGGGATCCACCTGTGGGTGATGCCGGAGCACTTCGTGGAGTGGTGGGGATATGGTTTGCTCTTCGCGGCTCTCGCGCTATCTCAGGGGCTCTTCGGGGTGGCACTGTTGCGCTGGCCGGTGCGCCCGCTGTTTCTCGCCGGGATCGCCGGAAACCTCGCTGTAACAAGCTTCTACATCATCACTCGCACGGCGGGCATCCCGTTTATAGGTCCGCACGCCGGTGAGGTACACGCCGCCGGAGCCCTGGATCTCTTTTCCATAGCTTTCGAGTTGGCTCTCGTCGTAACACTCGTGGCGCTCGCGGGGGAGGCTAAAAGGGCTCGGATCTACCTTGCGCTCGGTGCCGGGCTGGCTCTGGCTGCCGGAGCGGCGATTCATATCGCACATTCAGGGATGCACGAGGCTTTTGGCTTGAATCCCGTCACCCATTGGCTCCAGACTTCCGCGCTTATGCTGCCGTTGGCGGTGCTGGCGATCTGGACCTCGACCTATGCATCGCGCTGCATCTCGACTTACTTCTTTGGTGAGTCTTCGGGCTCTTCCGCCCGCGTGACCTGGTCGCTCTCCGCCGCCACCATCTACGCGCTCGTGAGCATACCGGCGGATGCTATCGCGGCGCAGCACGCGAACGGCACTTTTCTTGAGCAAGCGGCTCGCAACGCGGGCGTTACGCTCCTCGCCGGATTCCTGGGCTTGCTCGCCATCGCGACCCTGCGCGGGATGCCCTACGAGACGCCGAGGACCATAAACCTCTTCAGGCCGCAGGCTCTTACCGCCGCTTCGGGACTCGTGGCGGGCGTCCTGATGATCGTCGGACCTGGACTTCTGGGAGGCAACCCTTCTCCGGCCGAGGCTCAGGCTGCGCCGTCGTGTTCGGGTAGCTCCTATGACCGTTCGTATGACGTAGCGGCGATAAACGTCGAGATACCCTTCAACCGGTTCGCCAAGATCACGAACGTCGCCGGGGAGACGGTTGGGGAAAATATAGACCCGCATGGGCAGATTTTCGTTCTTCAGGGTGACAAGAAGGCCGTCAAGAACTGGCACATGCAGCTCGGCGCTACTCCGGCGGAAGATCCCGCCGGGGCCAACAACCGCAGGCTTAGGCCGCGTCCGCTGGTGATCCGGGCGAACCCGGGCGAGTGCGTGAAGGTCGACCTCACCAACGAGTTAGACGAGGTCCAGGGCGACGGACTTCCAAACAATCCCCGAGTCGGGATGAAGGTCTACGGACCCTCTTACGACGCTCAGACCTCCGACGGTTCCTCGGTTGGCTACAACAAGGACACCACCGTCGGACGCAACGAGACCATCTCGATGTACTGGAAAGCACCGAGCCAGGAAGGGACGTTCCTTTTCCGGGATCAGGCGACGCTATCCGGTTCCGAAGCGAACAGCGGCAGCACGGGCCACGGACTGCACGGCGCGTTCGTCGTGGAGCCCTCTGGTTCTACTTGGAAGGACCCGGAGACGGGCCAGCCGCTCTACAACGGCGACAAGAACCACGACAGATTGACCAAACAGAGTGGCGAAGCCTACATAGATGCCAACATCGTTACGGCTGCGGGAGCTTTCCGAGAGACAGTCCAGATCTCACAGGACGAGCTTCCCGGTGGCAACGGTTTCGCTTTCAACTACGGCGGAGAGCCGGCACGGAACAGGATCGCCGTAAACCCCGCCGGTGAGAACCCCGCCGCCGAGCAGACCGCGCCAGATGCCGTCGGCGAGGAGACCTCTCTCTCGTCCTGGACCTACGGAGACCCGGCCCTTATAAAGCTCGCCAGTGGCAAGGGTCCCTGGCTCCCGGATGCACAGCGGAAGAACCGCGAAGACTGCGGGCTCGCCAACTCTTGCTACGTCTCCAACGTAACGCACGCCTACCCTAGAGACCCCACCAAGATCCGGTTCGCGCACGCCGGTGTCAAGGAGACCCACGTCTTCCACCTGCACGCCAACCAGTGGCGCGTCGAGTCCAACGACCCCAAGTCCACCATCATAGACTCCCAGACCTACGGCCCCGGCGAGAGCTTCACGGCCGAGCTTATCGGTGGAGCGGGCAGCAAGCCCGGTACGGTTGGGGACTCTATCTTCCACTGCCATCTCTACCCGCACTTCGCCGACGGTTTCTGGTCACTTCTCCGGGTGCACGACGTGCTCGAAGACGGTACCGGTAAACTCCCCGACGGTACGAAAGTCCGGGAGATACAACCACTCCCGGATCGCGCCAGCCCCGCCGCTCCCACGGCTCAGAAGCCCGGCTATCCGCGCTTCATGCCCGGCAAGTACGGCTGGCGGGCACCGCAGCCCCCGCTTGGTGTGAGCGAGCAGAAGGCGGGTGTTAGCGACGACCCG
>JBGTFQ010000246.1:0-3900 GCA_041747155.1 Rubrobacteraceae bacterium | reverse complement strand
CGCTGCGGAAGCGAACCGGCCAAACTCCCGTGCCGCCAGCTCCGCTTTATGTAGATTAGATCAACGAAACGTGGAGGAAATATGCCGAAGATGAAGACTCACTCGGGTGCCGCTGGGCGCTTCGAGGTAGGGAAGAAGGGTAAGGTTCGCCGTCGTCGTAGCGGTCACAACCACATCCTGGAGAAGAAAACCACCAAGCGCAAGCGTCATATGAAAGCCGATGCCGTCATCCACAAAGCGGACGAGAAGCGCATCAAGCGTCTGCTGGGGGTGAAGTAGCATGGCTCGCACCGCACGCAGTCTCCACGCCCGTAAGAAGCGCCGCAAGGTTCTTGAGCAGGCCAAAGGATATCGGGGGACGAAGAATAGCTCGTACAAGCGAGCCAAAGAGCAAGTTTGGAAGAGTGGCGTCTACGCATACCAGGGACGCAAGCAGCGCAAGCGCGACTTCCGGGCGTTGTGGATACAGCGGATCAACGCCGGTGCTCGCGAGAACGGGCTTTCGTACTCGCAGTTCATGCACGGGATCAAGCTGGCCGAGATCGACCTGGACCGGAAGATTCTCGCCGACCTGGCCGCCACGGAGCCGGACATCTTCGCCAGTATCGTTGCCCAGGCCCAGAACGCTCTGGACGGCAACCCGGTCGAAACGAGTGTAAAGGTAGAGCGCACCTCAGAAGCCATTCCGCCACCGCGCAAGTCTCGTCCTCGACGCCAGAAGCCGGTCGAAGAGCCCGCACCAGCCTCGACGCCGGCACCTGCGGCCAGTGCCACTCCCGCCGCTGCAGAGGAGACTCCGGTCGAAGAGGCCGAAGTGGACGCTACCGAAGCCGCAGAGGGGAAGGCTGAAGAGCTGGACGTGGACATCACCGAGGTCGAGGGTTCGGGCCAGGAGGGTCGTGTGCTGGTCGACGATGTCGAAGAGGCAGCCGACGAGCAGGGCAAGATCAACGCGACTGACGCCGCCGAGCAGAAAGCTAAGGACTTGGGTGTGGATCTGGCGACCGTGGAAGGCACGGGAGCCAACGGTCGTATTACCGTGGGCGATGTCGATAAAGCTTCGAACGCCAGTTAGGGAAATTTCTATCGGCGAATAGACCGAGCGATGGTAGTAGATGTTCAGAGCGGGTGGCGCGAGGTCTGCGTCGCCCGTTTTGTCCTTGGTGGGGAAAGGTGGCGAGGCGATGATTTCTGGAGCTGAGATCAAACGCCTCTCGCGACTTCACCGGAAGAAGTACCGGGAGATCGAGCGTGTCTTCCTGGCGGAAGGCCAAGCGGTGATCTCCGAATCTTCCATATCCCCGATCCAGACTATCTCGGAACCCGACGACATCAGCCGTATCTCTGCCCTGACAACCCCGACCGGACCAATAGCCGTTTTCCCGTTCGTGGATCGCGAGCCGGAGGAATTACTCTCATCGATGGACCGCGTATTGTTGTTGCATGGGGTCCAGGATCCCGGCAACGTCGGCACCGCGATACGGGCGGCGCATGCCTTCGGGGCTGGGGTAGCGCTTTCCAAAGGATGCGCGGACCTTTATAACTCCAAGACTGTTCGCGGCACGATGGGTTCCATCTTCCACGTTCCTATCGCCCGAGAAGTGGAGACCCTGGATCTCATTCAGTCCGCTCTGAGTCGAAGATTTACTGTGGTTGCAGCCGTTCCTGATGGAGGCAAACCTCCAAATTCCCTGCCGATTGGGAAACTCCTGATCCTTGTGGGAGCGGAGGGCGGTGGGCTGCCAAAGGATGTCATAGTCGAGAGCGATGCGCGGGTGAGCGTCCCTGCATTAGCACCCTCGCTCAACGCCGCCGTCGCAGCTGCGATACTGCTCCACGAGGCATATTCTCGTGTGCTACCATAGCCGTCTTATGTCGGCTGCAGAGCGCGTAAAACAGCTAGAAACCGAGGCCGTTTCGGCCATTGGCGGCGCGACCTCGACCGGCGAACTCGAAGATGTGCGGGTGAAGTATCTCGGACGTTCCGCCGAACTCACCACCATCAAGAAAAGCATTGGCAGTCTACAGCCCGAAGAGCGCAAGGAAGTTGGTGGCGGCGCGAACCGGGTTTCCCGTGCTATCGAGGAGGCGTTGCGCGAGCGCGTCGAGCAGCTAGGAGCCGCTGAGCGAGAGGCCAAACTAGCCTCCGAAGCCGTGGATATCACGTTACCCGGCACGCCGTATCCGAAGGGAGCCTTGCATCCCACACTGCGGATCATCGACGAGGTCGTGGACTTCTTTGTCGGCCTCGGGTATGGCGTAGCCGAAGGGCCGGAGGTCGAGACCGATTATTTCAACTTCACGGCGCTTGGCATACCACCGGGGCATCCGGCCCGCACGATGCAGGACACGTTCTTTTTGGATGATGGTTTGGTCCTGCGGACGCAGACTTCGCCCATGCAGATCCGCACGATGCTCTCTCAAGCTCCACCGGTGTATGTCGTCTGCCCGGGTAAGACTTATCGGAGGGATTCGGACCCGACGCACAGCCCGATGTTTCATCAAATCGAAGGTCTCGCCATCGACGAAGGATTGACTCTCGGCCATCTAAAAGGGACGCTCGCAGCCATGTCCCGGCGAGTTTTTGGCGAGGACGTGAAGATAAGGCTGCGCCCGAGCTACTTTCAGTTTACCGAGCCTAGCGTGGAGTTGGACGTTAGTTGCTTTATTTGTGGAGGAGATGACCCTGGCTGCAAGGTCTGCAAGGGCGCGGGTTGGCTGGAGATGCTCGGTGCTGGGATGGTTGACCCAAGCGTTCTCGAAGAGGTTGGATACGACTCTGAGAAGTACACTGGCTTCGCATTTGGCATGGGGCCGGACAGGATGGCGATGGTCAAGTACGGGATACCGGACTTGCGCTTATTCTTCGAGGGCGACTTGCGCTTTCTACAACAGTTCTAATTTTTAGAAGGGAAATTCTTTGCGCGTTCCGCTGAGTTGGCTTCGAGAGTACGTGGACTTCGATCTCTCCGTAGAGGAATTTATCGAGTTGTTCACGCTTCGCAGTCAGGAGATAGACGGCGTCTACCACTACGGCGTAGCCGATGGTGAGGTTGTCGTGGGCGAAGTCGTGGAATTCGGGCCTCACCCTAACGCAGACCGACTCTCTGTGGCGAGGGTGGACCTTGGTGGGGAAGAGGTCCAGATCGTCGCCGGCGCTCCAAACCCGTATCCCGGCGCTCGCATCCCCATTGTCCTGCCTGGCAGCATCATGGCCGACGGCACCAAGCTCAAGAAGGCCAAGCTCCGCGGCCTCGAATCCTATGGCATGATGATGAGCGAGCGGGAGCTGGGAATATCCGGCGAGCACGACGGCATCCTGCTGCTGGATGAAAGCTACGGAGTCGGTACAGCGATGTCCGATTATTTCCCCGTTGGAGAGACCGTTATAGATGTGGACGTCACACCTAACAGGCCGGATCTCTGGGGCATGATCGGGATCTCCCGAGAACTCGCCGCCATCTTGAACACAACTTTTCGAATCCCCGAGCCCAACCTCGAACCCACCGGTGCATCAACATCGGAATTCACCCTGCGTGTGGAAGCCCCGGACCTCTGTCCACGCTATGATCTACGCCGCGTCTCCAACGTGACAGCGGGCGGGAAAGCTCCTATCTGGATGCGTCGTCGAATCCACGCTGCCGGAATGCGTCCCGTAAGTGCTGTGGTCGACGCGACGAACTACGTCATGCTCGAAACGGGACAACCCATCCATGCTTTCGATTCGGAAAAAGTACGAGGTGGCATCGTAGTGCGACGGGCGTGGCCGGAAGAAAAGATGACCATGCTCGACGGTCACACGCGGGATCTCGACGAGGAGATGCTCGTGATCTCCGACGAGGAACGCGGTCTCGTTGTAGCTGGCGTAATGGGCGCGGAAGACGCCGAAGTCAGCGATAC
>JBGTFQ010000245.1:0-5909 GCA_041747155.1 Rubrobacteraceae bacterium | reverse complement strand
TCGGCGGCTTCGAGGACGTAGTGGTGCATCAGACCGGCGGTGGCTATCGTCACGTCCTCACCCTCGCGGCTGACGTTCGCCTCGCCCAGCGGTACGCGGTAAGGCTCCTCGGGGACTTCGCCCTTCTTGTTGTAGAGAAGTTTGTGTTCGTAGAAGAGGACGGTGTTGTCGTCGTCTATGGCGGAGAGGAGCATACCTTTCGCGTCGTAGGGGGTCGACGGCATTACGACTTTGAGGCCGGGGACGTGGACGAACCAGGCTTCGAGGGATTGGGAGTGTTGGGCGGCGGCTCCGGTTCCGGCTCCTCCGGGGGTTCGAACGACCATAGGGACACGGCCTTCGCCACCGAACATGTACCGGATCTTGGCGGCCTGGTTTACGAGCTGGTCCATGCAATGCGTGATGAAATCCGAGAACTGCAATTCGGCTATGGGACGCATCCCCATCAGCGCGGCCCCTGTACAAAGCCCGACGTACCCGGCCTCGGAGATCGGCGTATCGACCACGCGCTCCTCACCGAACTCCTCTACCATGCCCCGGCTAACCCCGAAAGCGCCGCCGTAGACGCCCACGTCCTCGCCCATGAGGAAGACCTCTTCGTTCTCGCGCATGGAACCAACCATCGCCTCACGGACGGCCTCGCGGTATGTGATCTCCGCTTCTCTAGGCATATACGTCCTCCAATGCGGACTCGGGCTCCGGGTCCGGCTCCTGCCCGGCTCTCTCGAAAGTTTCTTCTATCTGTTCCTTAACCTGATCTTCGAGATCTTTCCATTCGCCTTCTTTTAACGAGCCTTCACTTTCCAGGACTGCGGCGAAGCGTTCGATGGGATCTTTCTTGCGCCAAGAGGAGATCTCCTCTCGCGTCCGATAGAGGTTGGCGTCGCTCTTGGAATGACCGAGATACCGGTACGTGATCGCCTCTAAAAGCGTCGGCCCCTCGCCCGCCCGAGCCCGCTCCAATGCCGCCAAAGTAGCTTCATTGACTTCATCGAGATCCGAGCCTGAGACAGTTACGCCCGGCATCCCGTAAGCGGCGGCCCGATCCGAGATATTCTCGACCGCCGTGGCCTTCTTTACGCTCATGGACATCCCGTACTGGTTGTTCTCGCAGACAAAGACGACCGGCAGCTTCCAGATAGCGGCCATATTGAGCGTCTCGTGGAAGATGCCTTCGTTCGCAGCACCCTCGCCGAAGAAACATAGCGCGGCGTGATCCTGGCCGCGCCGCTTGAAGGCCCAGCCCGCTCCGCACACGATCCCCATGCTCCCCCCGACGATGCCGTTCGCCCCGAGCATCCCAGCCTTCACATCAGCAATGTGCATGGAACCACCCTTGCCGTGACAGTAGCCGGTAGCCTGTCCCAGAAGCTCGGCGGCCATACGGTCCACATCCAGGCCGAAAGCTATCGCGTGGCCGTGGCCCCGGTGGGTGGAGGTTATTACGTCTCCCTCTTTCAAGGCGGAGATGGCCCCCACCGCGACGGATTCCTGGCCCACGTAGAAGTGGGCCGTACCGTGGACTTGGCCCTCGGCGTAGAGGTCGTTCACCTTCTCGTCGAAGTAGCGGCTCAGTAGCATCTTACGTAGTAGTTCTATGCGATCCTCGGTGCTAGGCAATTTGTTGCTCCTTTGCTCGTCTTATATTTCCAACAACGCTTGTGCGAGGCTCTGATCGCAGACCAGTCGATTGACGTATCCACCTGCTAAAACGGCAGCCACACCGGCGGCTTTCTCAGCGCCAGTGGCTATCCCGATCACCTCCGGCACATCTCGAATTTGTTCCAATGTAATTCCAACAACTCTCTCGGATACCTCCGGCAAACAAGGGTTCCCAAACGAATCCAGAAAATGGAAACACACGTCTCCAACGGCCCCACGCTCTGCGAGCCCCAGGAATCCTTCGGAGTCGAAGAAGCCCGCGTGGATTATGGTCGAAGTCGGCAGTATCCCCCCGATACCGACCACGGCCACGTCGCAGGAGACAGCCGCCTTCAACGTGTCCTCAATGCCGGGCGTCTCCATCAACTCTTCGCGGCTGCTCGCGGAGCGGGCTATGGCCGGAGCATCAAGGCTCAGAGCTTCTACGCCGAGCTTGCCTGCGAGATTAAGGCACGCTCGGTTGGAGTGAAGTACCGTCTCGGCCCGACCGATGCTACCCACCAGCGGCACCACACGCTCGCACTTGAACGCAAATCGCGGCACGGCCTCGACGAGAGCGCGGACAGTCGTCCCCCAAGATACTCCAAGCGTGCTTCCCGGCCCGCAGACTCGCGCCAGGCACGCCGCAGCCAGACCACCCACCGCCAACTCCGTACTGCGGGCTTCTTCAGCCGTGGCAGAGATGCGGACTTCCCCGATTCCGTATCGATCTTCGAGAGCTATCTCAAGCGGCGCGAAGTCTCCCGTGGGTGAGGCTATCTCGATCTTCACGAAACCTCGGCTGTGACCCTCGGAGATCAAGCGGGAAACTTTCGGGCGGGAGAAACCCATCCGCTTCGCTACCTCGGCTTGGTTAAAATGGCGTTCATAGTAGAGGCGTAGGATCTTCATTATGAGATAGTCCTCATCCGAGAGATCCCGATTGTTTACGGAGTAGCGAGAGATCATAGCTTCTTTCCCCTAGCTCTCTAGACCTGCGTCTTGCAACCGCCGCAAGTTAGCCACGAATGAATCCTCCGGCAACTCGACTCCTGAGGAAGAGATCACACTCCCTTTAGCCACCGGACGGGTAGTCCGCGCACCCGCCGCCAGCCCCAGCGGCAACATCCCCGAAGCCTCAGCGACCGTATATACAACTCCGTAGTAATCCGGGCCGCCGATGCCGCCGAGCTTCTCACCAGCGCCCAAGTCACGTTTCGCAACTGCCACGACCTCCGCCATCGGACGCTCCCCGGAGATTATGTCCGGCTCGCCGTAGACTACGGCTCGCGCCACGGAGAGCGGGGTCTCTAGGCTCGTAAGATGGTAAGGACGGTAGAAGACGTGATTTGGACCGTTGCCCATCCCCAGATATTCCAGGGTCTCGCGCACCGGTCCGTCTTCGGAGCGCACCACGACGAATACGCCGGGCGCGACGCCACGCACGTAGTCCACGGTCGAATACTTGGAGAGGATGCCGCCCTCTTCTTCGAGGCTGAAAACTTGCGCGAGCTTCTTGGGGTCGGTCTCGGCTGGGCCGTGCATTCCGGGGACATCGGGGACGAAGCCGATGGCGTTTGCGACGGTCGCCATTTCGACCATCGTTTTGGTGCCGTCCACGAAGGCAGCGAGCATCTTAGGGTTCATGTTCTTTCGGGCGGCTTCTTCGGCTACGGATTCGGGTGTGGCGGTTTGGTCCAGGGGATTATTCTTTCCTTTTCCGACGGCTACGACTTCGAAACCCATCGAGCGGGCGAAATCGTAGAGTTCCAGGATCGCGGCTGGCTCGTCCCCGGCTGAGCCCGTGTAGACGACCCCGGCACTCTTCGCCATCCGAGCGAGCAGCGCCCCGACCGTGGCGTCGGTCTCGGCGTTGAGCATCACGACGTGTTTGCCTTCCTGGATGGCTTCGTAGGCCACACGAGCCCCAACCTCCGTTACGCCGGTCGCCTCTACGACCACATCGACGGAGCTAGAACGGGCGAGTTCTTGGGCGTCAGCCGTGACTGCTGGCTGCGCGGAGCTTCCGTTCAAACCTTCTATGGGGTCTAGTCCGACCTCGCGGAAGGCTTCGAGGCCACGTTGGGGGTCTACGTCGGCGACGGCTACGGTCTCCATACCGGGAATTCCGGCGACTTGGGCGATAAAGCCCCGGCCCATCTGCCCGGCGCCCACGAGCCCGATGCGGATAGGTGTCCCGGCTTTCTCCAGGGCTTCCAGCTTGCTTCTGAGGCTCATAGTTCCCTTCCTGGAATCGTCATACAGCGGCCTCTACGCCGGTTTTTATCTCCAGGCGAGAGCCGGGTTGGAGAGAGCCGGCCAGGCTCGCCGTTCCTCCTTCTTCGAGGCAGATCTGGCCGGGCATCTCGGGCTCTTCGGCGCCGTTGAAGACGAAGACCGCGTGGCCCAGCTCCTCGATGTTCTGCCAGGCTTTGGTGCCGACGGCGGTTATACGAAAGTTGCTCTCGCCAATTGAGAGCACATCGCCCGATGTCGGTGGTTCCGGGCGCATGTGGCTCACTTCGTGGGTCACGGACATCTCCGCGAGTTCGGGTGGGGCGCCGGTTTGGAAGAGGATCAAGTATCCCCCCTCCAGGAACTCGGCCACCTCCGGTCCGATCTCGCGTACCTCGGTTGTGTATATGGGTTCCAAGTCGCCTCCTCTACTGGTAGAGCCCGATGCTGAACAAGAACCCGACGATGACTGCTATTGGGCCGGTGATCTGACGGCTAAACAACACCGCTGGAACCCCGATCTCGATGGTCTTGGGCTGCGCCTCACCAAGCGCCAATCCAACCGGCACGAAGTCGCAACCGACCTGCACGTTGTAGGCGAAGAGCGCGGGTAGCGCGAAGGAAGGATCAATAGATCCACGGCCGATTTGGTCCCCGATCAAAGTGCCCACCACCGAAGCGATAACCGCACCCGGCCCAAGCACCGGCGACAGAAACGGCAAACCAACAATTACCGAGAGAACCAACAATCCAACAAGATTATCCGCCAGAGGCGCGAGCGTGTTGGCGATCAAGCTCCCAAGCCCCGAAGCGTTGATAAGCCCGATCAACAGCGTCACGAAAGCGATGAAAGGCAACACGTTCCTAATAACCGTATCTATGGCCTGTCGCCCGCTCTGGAACAGAATCCCAACGACCCCGCCGATCCCCCTGCCAAATCGAGCGATAAATCCAGTAAATCCGCCGCCCGTCTGATCCTGGGACTGCGCCGCTCCGGCCCCAGCAGCAGCGCCCGCAGCGGCACCGGCAGCAGGACCGGCCCCGGAACTAGCAGATTCGAACGGGCTGGCTGGCCCGCTCTGCTCGGTTCCTTCGGCAGCCGTAGCTCCAGACCCGTCATCCAGACTCAAGTTGGCCGGTTTCACATCCGAGACGTAGATATCCTCGGTTATGAACTGCGCCAACGGCCCGGAAGCTCCTACGGGAGTTAGGTTGATGGTCGGTATCCGCTTGCGCGGATAGACGCCGCAGCGGGCTGTGCCGCCACAGTCAATGACCACCGCTGCGACCTCGCTCTCTGGGGGGGGCGCCCGGAAACCGTCAACGGCTTCGGCGCCTGTCATCTCCGCCAGTTTTAGGGCAAGCTCCGGGATACCGCCACCGGTGACCGCCATGATCTTGTTCTTCTCCGCCGTCGGTTCGATGACGAGTGGTCCACCCCAGCCTTGCTGTCCATGTTCAATCCTGACGGCCCGGAATTCTCCTCTTTGCATAGCCGCCCTCCTAAAGCTCGATGCCCTGGCGACGCGCCAAGAACTGGGTTATGTACTGCGTAACGAGACCGCGGATAAAGATCACGACGAGACCCGCGAGGAAATACCTGACCGCCAAATCTCCAAGCGGTAAGCCCAGCGCCTGAATTCCCACAGCGACGCCCAGCCACACAAAGATCTCACCCGGATTGACGTGCGGGAAGAGCCCGAGTGGCGGATGCACAAACGACACCGCCGCATCGTAGAACGCTGGCTTGTACTTCTCCTCCAAAAACGTCCCGAACGTATAGGCCATCGGGTTGGTCAAAAAGAACACCGCCATCAGCGGCAACAGCGAGTACCGCGTGAATATATTGCCTGCGGCGAACCGCGCCGCCCGCTGAACTCTGTCTTGTCCGATCAGATTAATTAACGTGTAGAACGCGGTCAACAACACGATCAACAACGGTATGATGCCTGTGACAAATCCTACAAAAACATCCGCGCCAGCCTGGAACAACCCAATAAACCACTCGGCTGCTTGGCCCAACGCCCCGAAGA
>JBGTFQ010000244.1:0-9629 GCA_041747155.1 Rubrobacteraceae bacterium | reverse complement strand
AGTTCGTCCACGCGGCTCTTGATGCGATCCTTGTCCCAGCCAAGAAGCCCCGGAACTATCGCAACGTTGTCGGCGATGCTGCGGTGCGGGAAGAGGCCTGTCTGCTGGATTGCGTAGCCGATCTTGCGCCGCAGTTGTGTGCCGCTCATGTCCGTGTTTCTCTCGCCGTCGATGAGGATCTCACCTTCGGTCGGCTCAATGAGTCGGTTGACCATCCGCATAGAAGTGGTCTTGCCGCAACCCGAAGGCCCGACGAGCACGCAGATTTCGCCCTCGGATATCTCGAACGACAGATCCTCTACAACCGGAGTGCTGGAGCCCGAATACGTCTTGCTTACATTTCTAAACTCGATCATACGTTCTCCAGACTATCCGGGGATAGAACTCTTCCCAATACTTCTTCCGCGCCTCCATAAGTACAATCACTATGCCTCCGTCTACTCGGGGACCTGCGAAGTGCGCTAAGTATAAGGTAAGTCGAACACGATGTGCAAGCATTTCACAGACATACACGCTCTACGGTATACCTTTGAAGTTCGGATAGAACGTTGATTTACTGGCAAAAACGGAGATGTGGAATGTCCAAAAAAACTATAGTCTTCGTGGGCGGAGGGCACGCGCACCTGTACTCTTTGCGCCGGGTGTCTACGCTGGTTAAACGAGGTCTCGATGTGGTTCTCGTAAACCCTTCGCCTCACCTCGAATACTCTGGGATGGCGACTGGTGTGATCTCGAACTACTACACCCCGAACCAGTACCGCATCGACGTGCGAAGCCTGGTTATGAAGGGCGGTGGTCGATTTATAGAGGATAGCGTCGAGAGGATCATCGCCGACGAGAATAGCCTGGTGCTCGGAGATGGCAGCTCACTACGCTACGACGCAGCTTCATTCTGCATAGGCGGAGAGGTCGAAATTGGAGCGGACGTTGCTGATGGGGGAATCGTAATCCCCGTCAAGCCCGTATCCAACGCCCGAAAGATAAGAGATCTCCTAAAACGACCGGACATCCGAGTCGTGGTAGCCGGTGGTGGCGCGGCTGGATGCGAGGTTGCCGCAAACGCCGTTCAGAACCTGGACGCTTCCAACCCCAAAACAAGCCTCACATTGGTGGAGAGTGGACCGGAGATGCTAGAGACTGCACCCCGGAAAGCCCGGCGCGCTATCGCAGCCCATTTGCGCGGCAAGGGTGTCGAAATAATCCCAAACTCCCGAGTCGAATCGTTTAAGGAATCAACCGTACGCCTGGATTCGGGGCGGGATCTCTTGGCTGATGCCCTGATTCTCGCTACAGGTTCCGTGCCGCCGCCACTCTTCTCGCGCTCGGGAGTTCTGACGGGGGAGGGTGGTGGGTTGTGGACGGACCACTATTTAAGGAGTCCGTCACATCCCAACTTGTTTGGGGGAGGAGATGCGATCTCCTTCCGGGGAGCGAGGCTTCCGGGGCTCGGAGTTCATGCAATCCGACAGGGACCAATACTGTTCCACAATGTCCAGGCGTACCTGCTAGGCGAAGCTCCAAAAGCTTTCGTACCGCAACAGCGTTACCTGTACGTACTGAACCTCGGCGACGGAAGCGGTCTCGGTATTCGCGGAGGTTTCTCTTGGAAGGGACGTTCCGCCATGACGCTCAAAAATTTCATAGACCAGCGGTTTATCAACGAATATTCACGTTAGTCGCGGCGACCGATACCTAGCAACAAATAGAGGATGAAATACCCTGCGGCAGCACCTAGGGCCGTAACGTAGAAACCATTCGCGCCTCCAGCGTTGCGTTGCTGGGGAGTGAGCGGCAGAAACTCGATGATCGCTGCGATCGGGCTTTCAAATAGTTCGGCGAGGCTGTAGATCCCGTCGGTCAGACCGTTAGTAGCGCGGTCCACACCTATGTAGAACATGCCGACATGAAAAAGAATAACTATGATCACCAGCGCGAGTATCGTTCGGATTAGCGCCATCGCGCCGACTCCCCTCCTAGCGTTTCAGAAGATCCTGCGGAAGTATACTATTTTTGACTCCGAGAATATCGAAGAGCGGTAACTTTCAGGAAGCCGCACGACGATACTTTTTACGTGACGAGGTCTCCTTGGTGGTCTGCGCGGGAGTCAAGTTCTGGGGGTTCTCAGAAGTCGTGCGTCGGGTCTTTGGCTGACGCATCTTGGTCACGAAACCCGAGATATAGAGTGTCGCGCTTGCCACTACGAAGCAGATCAGACCGACGACGACGGTAACTGGATCCCTCAACAGAATCCCTACGGCGGTGGCGAGGGCCGGAACCCACAGTAGTGCGAACATACCGCCCGACTCACGAGTCTTCGGGTGCGTGGACATGTACGCGCCAAAAGCAATGCCAGCCAGGGAAGGCAGCAGCAACGCAACACCAACAATAGAGAGAAAAAAACTCACTCTCCAATCCTAACCGACGAGCCGCTCTGTTTCACGCTTCCTAGGGACGAATTTTCGGCATTATTTGCCGCTCATCGCCTTTCGATAGGATTTCATCTTTTCGACGGACTCATCCCAGCTTTGCAGCGGGCATTCCAGGCGGTTGTTATACAGGGAGAACTTGTGGACAAGCTCGTGGCGAGCTGACTCCGTATCCGAGACGGCGCGGGGGTGAGCCACGATCAGGACTTCCCAGTCCTCCTCTTCCTTTATATTGTCTATCGCGGCCTTGATGCCAGGACGATGGTAGAGAAGTTGCCCCGGAGCGTCCAAGTCTTCGTAGACCGCCACGAGCCGATGATTGTTCTCGGTAACGTGGAGGGTAATTGCGGCGCGTTGGTCTTCGCGGGAAGGCAGCTCGCCCTCCGGGTCCGTCCTGATATATGCCGCCGCGAGTGCCACGGTCGACGATGATAGCATGGGGCTCGTCTGGTATGATCCCAACACGCCGGGACGTGGCGCAGTCTGGTAGCGCACTCGGCTGGGGGCCGAGTGGTCGGAGGTTCAAATCCTCTCGTCCCGACTTCTTGTAATAGCTACGGAAAAGATACGGAGAGGCCACAAGTTTTGGAGACTATTAATCTCGTAGTCGGAGTGATGGGATTTTTCCTCATACTGGCTATCTTCTTTTTTGGTGGCTTTCTTCTCCTGGACTTTATCTTCGGGCGCCGCGGAGGCGACGCCTAGCTGTTGTCCGTCCATGCGGGCTTCTATAAATAGTTGATACCCGCGCTCGACCATCTCCAGGTAATCCCTCTCGAAAACTTGATCCTGCACGAAGCTCACGACGAGTCTCGTCTGAAAACCCTGCGCGACCGCGTAACCACCGAGAAGGTCCAACGAAATCCCGTAATAGTGACCGCTCACAATGAGAAATTTCTACTACTCGACGGTGCTCACCGCGCCCTGACGATGTCCGGCATTGGGTGCGACTTTATCCTGGCACAGAAGATCACACCTCCCAAAACCGTGGAAAGCTGGACCCATCTTCTCGTAGAACCAAACCTCGAATCCCTCGACAAGAGCGAGAACTTGATCTCCGACGCGCACCCCGGCGACGACTGGCTGACCGCTATCGAAGACTCGGACGGCGAGACTACATACCTGCGAGCCCGCAGCCCCGAACTCGCCTGCGAGGTGCGGGCCCTCTGGGATCTCCAATCCGTATATCCGAAAAAATCTCCTGTGCGCCGCCTGGACTCGGAGGCAGAGGCCAAGATCGAACCGGGAGAAGTCCGGCTTTTCTACCGGCGGTTTACGGTGGAGGAGCTTGTGGAGGTGGTCCGGGATGGCTCCGTTCTGCCTGCGGGCATTACACGTTTTCGGGTTCCGGAACGGGTGCTGAACGTTCGCTTCCCGCTAAAGAGTTTGGCCGACGGCGATCTCGCATCCCGAAACGCGGAGCTTCGGGAGATGATCGAGCGACAGTGGAACGCGAATCAGGTCCGACGCTACGACGAACCAGTGGTGCTCTTCGAGTAGATGGGCTTCTCGCGGGATGATTCAAAACGGTGGTGCCATGTGCTACGCTGCGGAGGTGTCGGATAAAAGAGGTCTCTATTCACATGCCGGTGAAGTACGAACCCCGGTCGAGACCTACTCTGTTTATTCGCGACATCCAGTTTATATCGGTACGTTTTCGGCGATGGTGGAGGTGAAGTCTTGACGGCTACGGTCGTTCTCGGGTTGGCCTGGGGTGATGAGGGCAAGGGCAGGGTCTGCGACTCGTTGGCGCGGGACGTGCGCTACGTGGGTCGGTATTCGGGCGGGAACAACGCCGGGCATACGGTGAGGGTCGGCGAAGAGGAGTTCGTGATGCACCTCATCCCGTCGGGCATCGTGCGCGAGGGTGTAACCAACACTGTGGGAAACGGCGTGGTCGTCAACCCCGAGGTGCTCGCCGAAGAGGTTACGGAGCTTGAGGGGCGAGGGCTTTCGGTGCGGGATCGGTTGAAGATCGACGGTCGAGCGCATCTCATCATGCCGTACCACATCCACCTCGACTCGCACCGCGAGAAAGCTCTCGGCAAAGCCAAGATCGGGACTACCAACCGCGGAATCGGCCCGACCTACGAAGACAAAGTAGCTCGCGTCGGCATCCGGGTGCAGGACATTTTCGACGAGGGAATCCTGCGCACCAAATTGACGGCTGTGTTGCGGGAGAAGAACGCTATCTTCGAGGGCATCTACGGCGAGGAGCCGTATGAGGTCGAGGCGATGGTCGAGCGGTTGCTCTCATTTCGGGAACTTTTTGAGCCGATGGTCGCGGACACCGGGGCGATGCTGCGCGACGCGATGGCGGCGGGGGAGTCCGTGCTGTTGGAGGGTGCGCAGGCTGCGTTGCTGGACAACGATCACGGCACGTATCCGTTCGTCACGTCGTCTAACCCAACGGTTGGCGGAGTTTGCGTTGGTGCGGGGATACCGCCGCGAGACCTCGAACACATCGTCGGCGTTACGAAGGCTTACACCACCAGAGTCGGCGATGGTCCGTTCCCAACGGAATTGCACGATGAGATCGGCGACAGCATCCGGGAAGCGGGACACGAGTACGGCAGCACGACGGGCCGACCGCGCAGGATCGGCTGGCTCGACCTACCGGCGGTCAAGTTCTCGGCGGAGTTGAATGGCATAACGCATCTCGCGCTCACGCTGCTAGACGTGCTCTCGGTGGTTGAGGAGATCAACGTTTGCACCGGCTACGAAATAGATGGAAAGCCCTTCGACGGCTACCCGATGAGCCAGACGGACTTGCATCACGCCAAGCCGATCTACAAGACGTTGCCGGGATGGGGCGTGGATATCACCGGCTGTCGGATGCGCGGGGATCTGCCGAAGGAAGCGCGAGATTACGTAGACTATGTAGAGGCCGAGTTGGACGCTCCCTTGTGCATGATCAGCGTGGGACCTGAGAGAGACCAGGCGATAGTCGAGAGGATCGGGATCTAGCCCCATGAAGGTCCTGGTAGTCGGTGGCGGTGCCCGCGAACATGCGATAGTCGAAGCTCTCGTAACAAGCCCCCTCGAACCGGAAGTCCACGCCGCCCCCGGAAATCCCGGCATCGCCCGAATCGCTCAAACCGTTGATATACCAACGGATGACCTCGTGGCTCTGCGAGACTACGCCAAAGCCAACGGGATAGATCTCACCGTCGTAGGACCGGAAGCTCCTCTCATCAACGGCATCGCCGAGTGTTTCTGGGAGGAGAATCTCGAAATATTCGGCCCCTCCCGCGCCGCCGCCCGCATCGAGGGCTCCAAAGTTTTCTCCAAGGAGTTGATGCGACACGCCGGAGTGCCGAGCGCGGATTTTGAGGCGTTCGACCGCGAAGCCGCAGCCCTGGCGTACCTGCGCACCCGGACGGAGTATCCGGTCGTGGTCAAGGCCGACGGCCTCGCGGCGGGCAAAGGAGTTACGGTTGCCGACACTCGCGAAGAGGCCGAATCGGCGGTGCGTGAGATCTTCTCGGGACGCTTCGGAGCCGCAGGAGAGCGTATCGTCATAGAAGAATGCCTCGTGGGCCGCGAGGCATCCATCTTCGTCATGACCGATGGCGTGAACATCCTGCCATTCCTTCCGGCTCAAGATTACAAACGCATCGGCGACGGCGACACGGGACCAAACACCGGCGGAATGGGCGCGTATTCGCCGCTAATGTGGATGGAACCCGCCACCTACGCGGCCATCCTGGAAGACATCATCCGCCCGACTCTCCGACAACTCGCCCTAATAGGTGCGTCGTACACCGGCCTGCTCTACGCGGGAATAATGGTTACCGAAGATGGACCGAAAGCACTCGAATTCAATTGCCGGTTCGGAGATCCCGAGACTCAGGTTGTCTTGCCGAGGCTCGAAACCGACCTGTTGGAGCTGATGCTGGCTACCAACGAAGAGGATTTGGAGGGACGTGAGATCGCCTGGTCCACCGACAAGGCCGTCTGTGTGGTGCTGGCATCCGAAGGCTACCCGGAGACATCTTCGTCGGGAGACGGGATCTCTGGTCTCTCCGAAGTCCCGCCAGGGGTCTACATCTATCATGCGGCGACGGACGAGAGTGACGGCGACTTCGAGACCGCTGGAGGCCGGGTCTTGAGCGTCGTTGGTCTGGGCGCGACCATCATGGAGGCCCGCGCCCGCGCTTACGCCGCCGTCGAGCTAATACACTTTCCGGGAATGCAGTACCGCACCGATATAGCCCTCGAAGCGATGGAGTTGGAGGAACTTTGAGCCCGATTGTGGGAATCCTGGCCGCTGGCGACGCCGACCTCCCCGTACTCGAAGAATGCACCGCCTACCTGGAAGAACACGGCGTGGAGCACCAACTCGAAGTCATCTCCCCACACCGCGACCCCGAAGGCGTAAGCGAATACGCCGGAACCGCTCGCGAGCGCGGTCTCAAAGTCATAATCTGCGCCTGCGGCTTGGGTGGACATCTCGCGCCCTCCGTAGCCGCCCGAACCAGCTTGCCGGTAATAGGAGTGCCGATCTCCACCGGAACCCTCGGCGGCCTCGACGCGCTCCTCTCCACCGTTCAGATGCCGACCGGCGCACCCGTAGCCACCGTAGCCATAAACGGCGGAGCCAACGCCGCAATCCTAGCGGTCCAGATCCTGGCCCTAGCCGACCCGGAACTGGCGCAAAAGTTAGAGGGTGATACGCTGTGATCGAACGCTACACACTCCCCGAGATCGGCGCGGTCTGGACCGAAGAATCCAAGTACCGGGCCTGGCTGAAGGTCGAGATCGCGGTCTGCCGGGCTCGCGCCGAGCTTGGTGAGATCCCCTCAGATGAAGTCGAGGAACTGGCCGAGAAGGCGGACTTCACCGTAGAGCGCATCCACGAGATCGAAGCTGAAACTAACCACGATGTCATAGCTTTCGTCTCCACGGTCTCCGAGTACGCGGGCGATGTCTCGCGGCATTTCCACTTCGGCCTTACGAGTTCGGATGTGCTGGATACTGCGGGGGCGTTGCAACTTCGGGATGCCTTGGATCTCATCCTGGAGGATGCCCGCGCCTTAACGATTACGCTGGCGGAGATGTCGCTGGCGCACCGCGAGACGGTGATGGTCGGGCGGACGCACGGCGTTCACGCGGAGCCAACGACTTTTGGACATAAGGTAGCGGTCTGGACGTTCGAGATGGAGCGGAACCTGGAGCGGCTGCAACGTGCGCGGGAGGTCGCGGCGGCTGGCAAGATCAGCGGCGCTGTCGGCACCTACGCGAACGTGGATCCGAAGGTCGAAGCTCTGACCTGCGAAGCCCTCGGCCTCTCGTCGGCTCCGGCTTCCACGCAAGTCGTGCAGCGGGACCGGCACGCCGAAGTTTTGGCCGTGCTCGCGATACTCGGTTCGACTATGGAGAAGATCGCGTTGGAAGTGAGAGGAGCCCAACGAACCGAGATCCGGGAACTAGCCGAACCTTTCGGGCGCGGCCAAAAAGGCTCCTCGGCGATGCCTCACAAGAAGAATCCCATCCTGGCCGAACGCCTCTGCGGCATGGCTCGCATCCTCCGCGCTAACGCGAGCGTCGGCTTCGAGAACAACGCTCTCTGGCAAGAACGCGACATAAGCCACTCCTCCGCCGAGCGCGTCGTGCTCCCGGATTCGACCATCCTCGCACTCTACATGCTCCGCACCACCACGCGCCTCATGCGCGGCCTGCAAGTCCACAAAGACCGGATGCGCGAGAACCTCGACCTCGGCGGCGGTATCGTCTTCTCCGGTCGCGTCCTGCTCGCCCTCGTAGAAGCCGGAATGAGCCGCGACGACGCCTACGCTGTCGTACAGAGCGCGGCGATGCGAGCCTGGGAGGGTGAAGGCGGTTTCCGGGAGCTTCTGGAGCAAAATGCCGAAGCGCGAGAGAGACTTGGCGAAGACTGGGACGCGCTCTTCGATCCTAGTTACGCCCTACGAAACCTCTCCGTCGTCTTCGACCGCGTGGAAGAACTGCAAGGGAGACTTCAAAGTGACTGAGACTCTGCTCTACGAAGGCAAAGCCAAACAGGTCTTCACCACGGACGATCCCGGAATCGTCCTGCACCGCTTCAAAGATGACGCGACGGCCTTCAACGCCGAGAAACGCGGCTCCTGGCAGAACAAAGGCCGCACGAACGCCGCTATCACCACCGCTCTCTTCGGATACCTCGAAACCTGCGGCATCCCGACGCACTTCATCGAGCAGGTGGATGAAACGACCATCAAGACGCGGCGGTTGGAGATGTTGCCCGTGGAGGTTGTCGCACGGAATGTCGCCGCTGGTTCGCTGGCGAAACGTATCGGTTACGAGGAAGGGACGACTCTGCGCTCCCCGGTGGTCGAGCTTTACTATAAGAGCGACGCTTTAGGAGACCCACTGTTGAATTGGCATCATTTCCAAGAGCTTGGTGTCTCGGATGAGGATCTGGAGTTCTGCGAGGAGTTGGGACTGAAGGTAAATGAAGCTCTGTGGCCGTTCTTCGAGGAGCGGGGCGTGGTGCTCGTGGATTTCAAGATTGAGGTCGGGCGCGACTCGGACGGCACGTTGATGCTGGCCGACGAACTCAGCCCGGACACCTGCCGGTTCTGGGACAAAGAGACGGGAGAGCGCATGGACAAGGATCGCTTCCGCCGCGATCTTGGCGGGATCGAAGACGCTTACGCCGAAATGCTAAAGAGGATCACGGGGGAGACGAGCTGATGAAGATTCGCGTGCTCGTCCGACCGAAAGAAGGAATTCTCGACCCACAGGGCGAAGCCGTGCGCAGCGCCCTCCCCGCCCTCGGCTTCGACGGTGTGGAGACCGTACATATAGGACGGCTAATAGAACTCGAAGTCCAGAACTCCGACGAGATCGACGCGATGTGCCAACGTCTGCTCTCCAACCCAACCATCGAAGAGTACGAGTGGGAGGTCGTAAGTTGAGGATCGGCGTAACCGTCTTCCCTGGCTCCAACTGCGACCGCGACGCCCTGCACGCCGTCGAACTGATGGGCGCCGAACCCGTAGAACTCTGGCACGCCGACGCGGACCTGAAAAATGTGGACGCTGTCATAGTCCCTGGCGGTTTCTCCTATGGTGACTACCTGCGCCCCGGCGCAATCGCCCGCTTCGCCGCCGTTGTGAATCCCCTCGAAGACTTCGCCAAAAGCGGTGGTCCTGTCATCGGGATTTGCAACGGCTTTCAAGTTCTGACCGAAGCTCATCT
>JBGTFQ010000243.1:0-10826 GCA_041747155.1 Rubrobacteraceae bacterium | reverse complement strand
TCATGCAGAGCGGGCTACTGGCGGCGGTGCTCGTCGGGGTGACGTGCGCGGTGCTCGGCGTGTACGTGGTCTTGCGGAGCATGGCGTTTATCGGGGATGCTCTGGCGCACACCATACTGCCGGGGCTAGTCGCGGCTTATTTGCTCGGGCTGAACGTGCTTCTCGGGGCGGTGGTAGCGGGGGTCGCGACGGCGTTCGGTATCGGGTGGCTGTCACGGCGCGAGACTTTGCGCGAGGACACGGCCATCGGCATCACGTTCACGGGGATGTTCGCCCTGGGCATCCTGCGCATGAGCACCGTGAACTCTTTCCGGGACTTCACGCACATCCTCTTCGGCAACATCCTCGGCATAACGCCGGCGGATCTGGCGCTCATCTCCGGGCTCGCGCTGCTCGTGTTGGTGGTGTTGTTCGTCTTTCACAAGGAGCTAGAGCTGACGTCCTTCGACCCGACGCACGCCCGGGTGATGGGGCTTCGGGCGGACCGGGTGCGCTACGGGCTCCTGGTCCTGCTCTCCCTCACCGTGGTGGCCGGTATTCAGGCCGTGGGGGTCGTGCTTATAAGCGCGCTGCTCATCACCCCGGCCGCCGCCGCCTCGCTCCTGACCAGGAGCCTGCCGCGCATGATGCTCGTCTCCGCCGCCATCGCCGTGTTCTCGGGCGTCACCGGCCTCTACGCCTCCTACTACTTCAACGTCGCCTCGGGCGCGGCCATCGTGCTGTCCTGCACCACCTGCTTCGTAGTCGCTTCGGTGGTAGCCGCCATCCGACGTCGACTCGCCACGACGGGTAGTTCAGAGGCCGACCACACACCCGCCCCCATAGAGGATGGGACGCCGATGCGGTAAACGTCGTGTCCGGCCAACGCAGGCGGGATCGGCGGCGTTCTCTAGCGGCTCCAGACCGGGTCCGCGCCGCGGACCTCTTCGACCACCTCGTCCTTTGTGCGGTCGTAGAGGATCAGCCGGGCGTCCTCGGGTAGGGGATTCGTGGGGTAGGGGTCGAAGCCGCCGGAGGCGGGCGCGGTACTGGCGAGGATGTAGCGGTCGTCGTAGCTGATCTTCGGCGGAGCGTAGAAGTAGGTGGAGGGCTCGGCGGTTACCTGGGTCTCCGACCTCTCGTCCGAGGGGGATGCGATGCCGACGCGCGAGATGGCACCGCCCGTATCCTCGTCCATCACGTTTTCGGTAAAGATAAGTGAATCGGAGTTGCTGAGGAATTCCGGCGTGGAGCGGCTCCCGCCGATCTCCCCGAAAGCCAGCTCGCGCGCCTTTTTGGTCCTCGCGTCGTAGACCTCGGCGCTGGTGTCCCGGCGAAAGACTACTTCGTCGTTCGCTGCGTTGAAGCCGCTGTCGCCGTCCTGGGGCAGGAACGCGATAATCCGCTGAGTCGGCACGTAGAGCCGTCTCGCCGCCGACACTAGAGCGCCCAGGATCACGAACGGCGTAGCCTCGATCATGATGCTCAACGTCAGCGTAACGAAATCCTGCACCGTTGTAGGCAACGAAAGCCCTAAACCGCCCGCGTCACCAGCCTTCGACCACAACAAAATCCCCGCCCCGACGCCGACCAACGCCAGAAGAACGAGGGGACGGACGAGCGAACGCTCTTTGGATTTCGCTGGTTTCGCTTTCCTCACGATCTCGATACTATACGAGCAACTCGATTATGCAGAAACAGTCGCCGGAAGATCATAACGCCGAGCGAGAGACTCACAGCTGCCTACACTAGAAAACTCTCTCCCGGTAGACCGTCCGCCTCCATGCCGAGCCACGCCGCCACGGACGCCCCCACGTCCGAGAAACCGTCGCGCACGCCGAGGTCCACAGGTTCGCCGCTGCCGAGGACGAGTAGCGGCACACGCTCGCGGGTATGGTCCGTGCCTTTGAAGGTGGGATCGTTGCCGTGATCCGCGGCAATAATCAGCAGGTCTTCTTCGGTGAGCGCGGCCTGAAGTTCCGGTAGACGCTCGTCGAAGCGCTTTATGTTCGCGGCCATGCCCTCCGGGTCACGGCGGTGGCCGTATTTGGCATCGAAGTCTACGAGGTTCGCGAAGATCAAACCGGATTCTACGCGGCTCAGGGCTTCTAGGATGGCGTCGACTTTCGCGGAGTCGTCTGGTGGGGCGGGTAGGTGTTCGGTGATGCCCTGGCCGTCGAAGATGTCCCGGATCTTGCCTACTGCTACGACCTCGTGACCGGCGTTTGCTATCTTGTCCAAGTAGGTCTCGCCTGGTGGTTGTATTCCGTAGTCGTGGCGGTTCTCGTTCTCGCGTTCGTAGGCTCCGGCTTCACCGTGGAAGGGGCGGGCGATGACGCGCTCGACAAGGATTTCGTCGCCGCCGATGAGGATTTCGTGGGCTTTCTCGCAGGCTTCGTAGAGTTCTTCTAGCGGGATGACGTCCGTGTGGGCGGCGATCTGGAAGACCGAGTCGGCGGAAGTGTAGACGATCCAAGAGCCAGTCTTCTCTTGATCCGGCCCCAAATCCTCAATGATCTCCGTCCCCGAAGCTGGACGATTCCCAATAACCTCCCGCCCAGTCTCATCCTCGAACCGCATCAGAATATCCTCTGGAAAGCCATCGGGGTAGGTAGGGAGCGCGTCCTCCAAAACTATCCCCATCATCTCCCAATGCCCCGCGAGCGTAGCTTTGGCCGCAGCCCTCTCGACCATAAGACCATGTGAGGCGAGCGGCGCGTCCGCCCGTGGAACGCCGTCTATCTCTGTCACGTTGCCGAGTCCCAGAGCCGTCAGGTTGGGCGCGTCGAGGCCGCCGGTGGCGTGGGCGGTATTCGATAGAGTGTTTGCGCCCGTATCTCCGTAGGCTTCCGCGTCGGGGGCGTGGCCTGCTCCGAGGCCGTCCAATACCACGACGATTGCTCTGCATCCCATTCTTGTCCTTCCGTAAACTTTCTGCGTGGAGGCTATCTTAGCGGCTGGTGGGGTTCGTCGCTCCGCTGCGAGGGTAGAATAACCGGGTGTCCGACACTCAAAGCCCCCAGAGCCCCAAAACTCGCGAAGCCACCCGAGAAGATTTTGACGCCATACACGCTCTGGCTGGAGAACTCGCCGAGATCGTGGGGGATGCCGAGCCGGACGCGAAACAAGTTTACGCTAGGCTAGAAGAGCTTCTGGACGAACCCCGTGCGCGAGTAATCGTGGTAGATGGTGAGAATGGCATAGTTGGGGCGGCGAGCATCTGGATCAAACCGGATCTCGCCCACGGAGATACGGTCGTCGAAGTACCGATGCTCGTAGTTTCAGAGGACGCTCGTCGTTCCGGCGTTGGTCGCCAACTCATATTCGGCGTCAGTGATATAGCCCGCGAACACAATGCCGGACTAATAGAACTCGTCGCCACCCGAGCCAACGTAGACGCCCAAGACTTCTACCGCTCGCTGGGGTTCGTGGAAGCCGACGTAATGCCTCTGGAATTTATCGGCGACATCCACGATCCGCCGGATAAGTGAAGCCGGTCAGCTAGGCAGAACGTCATGACACGCTTTAGAGAAGCGATGCCAAGTATGCCAGGCTCAGAACTACTAGTACGCAGACCGCGAGAGACCGCAGGAAGCTGATCTCGCGTACCTTCCATAGCCCAATAGACATCAGCACCACCCCGAAATAAGCTATCGCTACCCACCGCAAGACCGGAACCGCTAGAAACGGAAGCCCAAACCCCAGCGGATATGCCAACACCCGCCAGGTAACCGCGTATCCGAACCGCCCGCCAAAAGTTCCGACAAAGTAGACCGCCGCAAGAGCCAACGAGAGCGGCAGCGGAGCAATCAGTCCCAAAATCGCGGCCCCGAAACCGCCAAAAAAGAACCACACAATAGCCGTCAAGACACCACAGAACTGAAGGAACAATCCCGGCGCCCGAGGGTCCCTTACGCGAGGCAGCACCTCAAAGAACCGCACCGGATGGACTAGCAGCGTTGAGAGCAGCCGCCCGTAGCTCGTAAACGGTCTGGAGACATCCCAATCACTTGCGCCGCCGCGGATAGTGTCGATGTTGTAGCCACGCTTCGCCATGCGGGGAGTATAGCTTGAGAGATGCTACACCTTTCTGTACACATTGGGAGATGTATAGAGATGAGAACTAACATTGTGCTGGATGACGAGTTGGTCGAGGAGGCGTTTCGGCACTCGGATGCGAAGACCAAGAAGGAGTTGGTGGATCTCGCGTTGCGGGAGTTTGTGGAGAAGCGCAAGCGCAAGGATATACGGGATCTTCGCGGGAAGGTCTTGATCGGCCCGGACTACGATTACGAGGCGCTCAGGGAAAGTTACTAGCTCTGTATCTCGTGGACACTTCGGTGTGGATAGGTTACATGCGGGATCACGACACCCACGCCACTAGACGACTGACGGAATTAGCCGGGGGCGAAAACGCTGTGGGGATTACCAGCGTGATCTACCAGGAGGTTCTGCAGGGTGCGGCTTCCCCGGCGAAGTTTGGTTACATCGCGGACCATCTCGACTCCCAAACTTTCTACTATCCACCTCATACCAAGACCAGCTACAAGGAATCAGCTCGAATGTACTTCGCTTGCCGTCGACGAGGCATCACCATCCGTAACTCTGTGGACTGCCTTGTCGCCCGCGTTGCAATTGAGCATGATTTGTTGTTGCTGCACGATGATCGAGATTTCGAGGCGTTGGCGATGGTGGTCCCGGAGCTCTCTCTGGCGTGAGGGGAGGTGGCTTGTTCGAGGCGCGGTAAACGGTCCTCTATCCTCTATAATTGTCCGTAGGTTACGCAGACGAATACCAGAGAAGAGGTTGCGAGCATGGCGAATGATCCCTTCGGCGCGCATAAGACGCTTAGTACAGGTTCCGGCGAGGTCGAACTCTACAGTCTGAAGACGCTGGACGAGAAGGTAGACACTGACCTCTCCACACTTCCTTACTCCATCCGCGTGATGCTGGAGATCTTGCTCCGCAACGCGGGCGGCAAGTTTGTCTCCGAGGAGGACGTGGAAGCTCTGGCTAACTGGCCGGAGTCCATCGGCGGGGAGTTGGCTTATCTTCCTGCTCGCGTGGTTATGCAGGACTTTACCGGTGTTCCGGCCATCGTGGACTTGGCGGCGATGCGGAGTGCTATGCAGGAGGTTGGAGGGGACCCGAGCAAGATCAACCCTCTAGTCCCGACGGACCTAGTGATCGACCACTCCGTCCAAGTCGACGCTTTTGGCTCGCCCGGCGCGCTCCAATTCAACGCCGAACGCGAGTTCGAGCGGAACCGCGAACGCTACGAGTTCTTGAAGTGGGGCCAGCAAGCCTTCGACGACTTTACCGTCGTCCCGCCCGCCACCGGTATCATCCACCAAGTCAACCTGGAGTATCTGGCGAAGGGTGTGCTCGTGAAGGACGGCGTGGCTATGCCAGATACGCTTGTTGGCACAGACAGTCATACCACCATGATCAACGGTCTCGGAGTCCTCGGTTGGGGCGTGGGCGGCATCGAGGCGGAAGCCGTCACCCTCGGACAGCCGTATTACATGCTCGTGCCGGAGGTCATCGGATTCAAGTTGACCGGCGCTTTGCAGGAGGGCGTAACCGCCACCGACCTCGTCCTTACCGTTACTCAGATGTTGCGCGCGCACGGTGTCGTGGGCAAGTTTGTGGAGTTCTACGGTGAGGGATTGTCTCGGCTCTCGCTGCCGGATCGAGCGACCATCGCGAATATGTCGCCGGAGTTTGGGGCGACGTGTACGTTCTTCCCGGTGGACGACGAGACGCTGAAGTATCTGCGGGGCACGGGCCGCGAGGAGGAGCTTGTCGAGCTGGTCGAGGCTTACTACAAGGAGCAGGGTCTGTTCCGTACGGAGGACGCGCCGGACCCAGAGTTCTCTGAGGTCTTGGAGTTGGATATGGACACGGTCGAGTCGAGCCTCGCGGGGCCGCGCCGACCGCAGGATAGGGTCGCACTCTCGGACATGCAGCTGTCGTTTAGGCAGGCTCTCTCGGAGATGGTTGATCCGGACCACGCGCTGGTCAGCAACGGCTCGAAGGACGACGCCTACAACCACGCCGACGAGGAGTCTTTCCCCGCGAGCGACACTCCAAACCCGGATATCAAGACTCACACCGACGACGACGCCGAGAGCATGGAGGCCAGCGACACACCCGCCGGAGCCGCCGACGCGACGGGCCACGGTGACGGAGACCCGACCTCCGGCGCCGAGCCTGAGGGTGATGAGACCGAGGCCGTGCCGGATGGTTCGATCACGGTGACCGTCGATGGCGAGGAGATGTACATAAAGCACGGATCGGCTGTTATAGCGGCGATCACGAGTTGCACCAATACCTCCAACCCGTCCGTGATGGTCGGTGCCGGATTGCTGGCGAAGAAGGCCGTCGAGAAGGGCTTGCAGGTCGCGCCGCACGTGAAGACCAGCCTCGCTCCAGGCTCGAAGGTCGTCACCGAATACCTCCAGACGGCGGGCTTGCTACCGTACCTCGAAGAGCTAAAGTTCGACGTAGTCGGCTACGGTTGCACGACATGCATCGGCAACTCCGGGCCACTGGCCGAGGAGATCTCCGAAGCCGTCGAAGAGAACAACCTCGTGGTGGCCGCTGTCCTCTCGGGAAACCGCAACTTCGAGGGCCGCATCAACCCGGATGTAAAGGCCAACTACCTCGCCTCGCCGCCTCTCGTGGTGGCCTACGCGCTCGCCGGTACGGTGGACATAGATCTCTCCAAGGATTCGCTCGGGGACGACACCGAAGGCAATCCAGTCTATTTGAAAGACATCTGGCCGTCGCAGGACGAGGTGGCGCGGGAGATCGAGAACGCCCTCGACCCTGGTATCTACACGAAGCAGTACGCCAACGTCTACACCGGCAACGAGCAGTGGAACGAGGTTGACGTGCCCGAGGGTGACCTCTTCGAGTGGGACCCGGAATCCACGTACATCCAGGAGCCGAGTTTCTTCAAAGGCATGAGCCCAGACCCGGAGGATTTGACGGACATAGAAGGCGCTCGCGTGCTGGTGAAGGTTGCGGATTCTGTTACCACGGACCACATTTCACCTGCGGGAGCGATCCCCTCCAAAATGCCAGCGGGACAGTACCTGATCGAGAAGGGCATAGACTCCCGCAACTTCAACTCGTTCGGCTCCCGACGCGGCAACCACGAGGTAATGGTGCGCGGCACCTTCGGCAACATCCGCCTCCGCAACGAACTAGCGGGCGGCAAAGAGGGCGGCTACACCGTCCATCTCCCCGATGGCGAAGAGACCACCATCTACGATGCCAGCCTCAAATACGAAGAAGAAGGCGTCCCCTTGCTAGTGATCGCGGGCAAAGAGTACGGTTCCGGCTCCTCGCGAGACTGGGCCGCCAAGGGTTCGTTCTTGCTCGGCGTGCGGGCCGTCATCGCCGAGAGCTTCGAGCGCATCCACCGATCTAACCTCATAGGCATGGGCGTACTCCCCATGCAGTACGCCGAAGGCGAGACCGCCGAATCCCTCGGAATAACCGGCCACGAATCCTTCAGCATAGCCGGTCTCGGAGACATATCGCCCGGCAAAGAGCTAACCGTAAAGGTCCAAACCGACGACGGCGAGGAGAAAGAGTTCGCCGTAAAAGCCCGCGTGGATTCGCCGGTCGAAGTCGAGTACCTGCGGAACGGCGGCATCCTGCAGACGGTGCTGCGCCAGCTACTCAAAGAGGGTGACGAGTAGAACGACGTAAGAGAAGGAGGAGTCCGTGCCAGATAAAGTATTGGTAACACGCGAGATCCCCGAGGCCGGACTCAGACTCCTCGAAGACTTCGACGTAACGGTCCTGCACGAGCGCCCACCGACCCGCGATGAGCTGCTCGAAGCCGTAAGTGGCGTAGACGCCATCCTCTCCACCGCCACCGAGAAGATCGACGGTGAACTTCTGGACGTCGCAGGGGGCAACTTGAAAGTAGTCGCAAACATGGCCGTCGGCTACGACAACATAGATGTACCGGCAGCCACCGAACGCGGTGTGATCGTCACCAATACACCCGGCGTTCTGGACGAGACCACGGCAGACGTCGCGTTCATGCTCATGCTCGCAGCGGCGCGTCGACTCGGTGAGTCCGAGCGTGTCTTGCGGGCCGGAGATTGGGAGTGGTGGGGTCCGAAACTGTTTATGGGACCGGATGTGTGGGGCAAGAAACTCGGCATCGTCGGTATGGGTCGCATCGGGCGAGCCGTGGCGAGGCGAGGACTGGGATTCGGAATGGAGATCCTGTACCATAACCGCTCCCGCGACGAAGGAGCCGAAAATGAACTAAACGCCCGCTACCTAGACCTCGATGATTTGCTGCAAACAGCCGATTTCGTCTCCATCCACACGCCTCTAACCGATGATACCCGGCATCTGATCGGGGCTTCGGAACTCGAAAAGATGAAGTCCGAAGCCGTCCTAGTAAACACATCCAGAGGCCCGGTCGTAGACGAAGCTGCCCTAGCTGAAGCTCTCGCCGAGCGTCGCATCTTCGCGGCGGGCCTCGACGTGTACGAAGAAGAACCGAAAGTCCATCCCAAGCTCCTGGAACTAGAAAATGTCGTCCTCGCACCGCACATCGGCAGTGGCTCCATCGAGACCCGCGACAAGATGGCCGCGCTCGCCGCCGAGAACATCGTCGCCGTGCTGAACGACGAAGCTCCTAGAACTCCGGTCATTTTGGTATGAGTGACGAGCGTACAGCCCTCGTTACCGGAGCCGCCCGAGGCATTGGCCGAAGCGTCTGCCTCGAACTCGCCTACCGAGGATACCGGATCGCCGCCAATGATCTGAACTCCCCAAAGGAGACGCTCGAAGAGCTACGTGCTGCCGGTGCCGAAGCTATCTCGGTCCCCGGCGATGTCTCGGACGAGGAATCGGTGCGCGGGATGGTTGAAGCGGTGATGAGTGAGCTTGGGCGGATAGATGTCCTGGTGAACAACGCCGGTATCAGCACCATCGTTCCGGCGGAAGAGACCACGCTCGCCGACTGGGAGCGGACCCTGAAGGTGAACCTGACCGGACCGTTTCTTATGTGCCGGGAGTTCGGGAAGGTGATGCTCGATCAGGGGTCGGGGAGCATCGTCAACATAAGCTCCGTAGCCGGGTTGCTCGGTGTCGGGGACCGGGCGGCCTACAACGCGAGCAAGCACGGCCTCGTTGGCCTGACTCGCACGCTGGCTGCGGAGTGGGGTGGGCGCGGCGTTCGGGTGAACGCCGTGTGTCCCGGCTGGGTCAAGACTGAGATGGACGATGAAGACCAGGGCGCGGGAGGCTATACCGACGCTGATATTGAAGGCCGCGTCCCGATGCGCCGTTTCGCAACGCCTGAAGACATCGCCCGAGCTGTCGCCTTTCTCGCCGATTCGGAATGGAGTGGCTTCGTCAACGGCCACACGCTATCGGTGGATGGCGGCTGGTTCGCGGACGGTTCGTGGGAGAGCCTGCGGCGCGGGAAGCAGAGGCCGTAGTCTTCTAGACGCCGTAGGAAGCGTCCTTCTTCTCCATGAAAATCTCGGGGTTACCCAATCCGGTGAAGGCGTACTTGCGGTACAGTTCGTGTGCATCTTTCGTGGCAAGCATCCAGCGTCGGAGGCCCTGGAGATCCGGGTGTGAGAGGACAGTCTCCACAAGCCACTTTCCCAGGTCTCTACCCTGATGCTTCTCCAGGATGAACACGTCCGCCAAGTAGGCGAAGGTAGCCTGGTCCGTGACGACCCGCGAGAATCCCACCTGCTCCGCGCCTCTGTACACCCCGAAGACCAGCGAGTTCTCCGCGGATCTCCGCACCACGTCGAGCGGCACGCCTTCGGCCCAGTACGACCGCTTCAGGTAACCGTGGACTACTTCGAGGTCGAGGCGGGAGTCGTCGGTGCTGATAGTGTACTCTCCGCAGTGCCACTCCCTGATCATCCGTCTTTCGCTGCGACCTTTACGTAGATCGCACGCGCCAGCGGTCCTCCTAGAGAGTGAAGTTTCCCCTCCTCATCTTCGACGGTCACGACGTCGTCCACGTCGCGTACCTCCGCCACGGTCAGGAATCGCCCGGGAACCAAGCCGCGCTCGCCCAGGTAATCTAGCATCGAAGCGTCCTCGTCGCTGACCTTGTAGATACGCAACCTCTGTCCTGCCGCTGTCTCGCTCAGAGAGAAGGAATCGTCCCTCTCCAAAATGCCTTCCGCCGTCGGGATGGGTTCGCCGTGAGGATCGTGACCAGGATGCCCCAAAAACTCCGCCAGCCGCTCCGTGAATCCGTCAGAGACGGCGTGCTCCAGCCGCTCGGCTTCCTCGTGAACCTCCTGCCACGAGTACCCGAGATGCTGCAACAGGAAGGTCTCGATGAGGCGGTGACGGCGCACCAGCCGCAACGCTTCAATCCGGCCTAGATCTGTAAGCGAAGCTCCCCGGTACCGCTCATACTCGACCAGCCCCATCTCCTGCAGGCGCACGAACATGTTGGATACCGAGGCCGGAGAGACCAGAAGCCGATCCGAAACCTCCTTGGTAGAAGCCGCACCCGTCCCTCCCAGATCCCATATGGCCTTTACGTAATCTCCCACCGAAGAAGAGAAAGGTCTGTCTAAAAGGAAATTCGACATCTGAGACCAGCATTATAGACCATCCAATCCCACGCTAACGGATCCCCTATTTGACTATTAGCCAAAGTTACATATAAAATAAGCCTAAGCTAAAAAAACGAGAGGTGGCTGTTATGCCAACACGAATAGGGATCTTTTATCTGGCGGGAGCGCTTTCGCTGGTTGCGGCGCTGGCTCACTTCTGGGTGATGCCGGAACATTTCGAGGAATGGTGGGGTTATGGGGTGTTCTTTCTGGTAG
>JBGTFQ010000242.1:0-2729 GCA_041747155.1 Rubrobacteraceae bacterium | reverse complement strand
TCCAGGATGAGCCAAGCTCTGTATCAGTAGTAGTAAAGTAGTGGGGCTTGAGAAAGTTCTTGGGAAGACAAGTTGGCGGGGCGGTAGAGAATCCGCAGACTCTCTCTACCGCCCCACGGAGATCAGACCTTACATGCTGCTGTGGTTTGCTATGGCTTTCTGTAGTTCATCCTTCATCTGGGCGACTTGTTCATCCAGCTCCCGCGGGTTCTCGCGGCTCATCTGGGTCATCGCGCTTCTGTCTTCGGCTCCGCGAACGACTTCGAGTTCCCCGGCTTCCAGGCCGTTTACCAGGGCCTCGGCTACCTCCTCGGCCGACTCGTACTGGAAACCGAGATCCGGCCCAGCCTCGTTGCTGTCCATCATAGGTGTCTCGGTGGCACCGGGATAGATGGTCATTACGTGTACTCCTTCTCCGAAGAGCTCGCGCCGCAACGCTTCACCGAAGTGAGCGATACCCGCCTTGGTGGCCGCGTAGGTGGCGTAGTACGGCATCCCCACGAGCCCAAACCCCGACGACACGTTCACGATCGCGGCGTCACCGCTCTCCCGCAAGGCGGGCAGCGCCGCGCGAGTCAACAAGACCGGCGCAAGCAGGTTGACCTCGATCTGGGTCCGTATGTCCTCTATGTCGATGTCTTCCAGACGGCCCGCCCGTACGTTGCCAGCGTTGTTGACCAGAACGTCGAGGCCGCCAAAGCTCTCGACCGCAGCCTGCACGCCACGCTCTCTCGCCGCTGGATCGGTCACGTTGCCGCTCACGACCTTCGCCTCACCACCAGCTTCTTCGACTAGCTTCGCCGTCTCCTCTAGAGGCTCTTCACGACGCCCGGTAAGCGTGAGCTTCGCCCCCTTGCGCGCCAACGCCACGGCGGTCGCACGCCCAATACCACTACCAGCACCCGTTACCAAAATGGACTTCTCTGAAAGATTCACGCAAACATCCCTTCTCGTAGACATAGAAAATACGCGATACCTCGACATGCCGACCTTACGCACAACTCTTTACCGACGACACTCATCAAGATATACTGTATTTTATACAGCGTAACAGTGTATTAGATAAAGTAAAGGTAGAACATGGCACGGCGAGACCATCCGGATGATTGTCCCATCGCACGCACGGCGGGGTTGGTGGGGGATACGTGGACGCTTTTGGTCTTGCGCGATCTTGGAAGAGGGCATTGTCGTTTCGGTGAGTTGCTGCACTCTCTCGAAGGCATCAGTTCCCGGACGCTCTCTGGGCGGTTGAAGATGCTGGAGGCGGCTGGTGTGGTCGTACGCGAGAGTTACGCGGAGGTTCCGCCCCGCGTAGAGTACGCTCTCACCGAAAAGGGCGAGGCACTCCTAGCGCTTGTAGAGGAGATGCGGCGCTTCGGGGAAGAGTGGCTTCCGCGTTCTACATGACCCGGTAGGATGACCGGATCCGGGTATGGTTCGCGAGTCTATCGCCATCGAAGATGCTAGAGTGCCGTCTTGTATGGATCCTATGAGCACGGAACGTCTATTGTTGCAAGCTCGGGGGCTGGCACTCTTTCGGGGGGTGCTGGATTCTCCCGCGGCGTGCGGCTTCATGACGCTGCTGGAACAACTTACCGAAGAGCGGCCGAGGTCTGCTGAGATCGCGAGCACCTTCGGGAGTCTGTGGGAGGAGTTGGCGCTCGGTGCCGGGGGGGTACTCCCCGATGCCTGGCAATCGCATCTCGTGGAGCGCATCCTGGACGACGAAAACCCTTTCAGTCTGGGAGCCGAAATGGGAGGGGCGAGCGAGATGATCCGGGAGCAAGCTCGCAAGGACCTCCACACGCTGCGGACGCTCTTCGGTTTCGACGCGGGCGTGGTATTCGATATGTTAGAGGATGCGGTACCGGGTCTCACCGGGATCTGGGTTCCCTGGACGGACCCGGAGCCCCACGAGGACTCGGCGCGGCACTCCATCGCCCGCGAACTGTCGGCTACAAAGAACTGGGAGGATGCCCCTGAGCTTCTGGCGGAGCATTACGAGCGTCACGGCGCGGGAGATTTCGGGCGTAACCGGGCTTTCCGCTGGAGAGCCGGGGACTTGCACGCGGTAGTGCGACCGGATTCCGGGCGGCTGGAAGACCTCATCGACTACGGCGGCGAGCGAGACCCTCTGATAAAGAATACCGAGCGTTTCCTGGCGGGTCTACCGGCGCAACATGCCTTGCTCTACGGCCTTCCGGGTACGGGGAAATCTTCGACGGTCAAGGCTTTGCTGCATGAGTACGCCGATAGAGGGTTGCGGATCGTGGAAGTAGGCAAAGAGGATCTCGGCGATCTGCCACGGATTCTGGACGCGCTTCGGGGGCGTGGACCACGTTTTATCCTGTTTGTGGACGATTTGTCGTTCGAGGAACACGAGATCGAATACAAGGCTCTGAAGGCGCTTCTGGAAGGAAGCGTCGAGGAGCCACCGGAGAATGTCCGGCTCTACGCGACATCCAACCGGCGTAACCTCATCCGGGAGAGTTTCGATGATCGAGACGAGGACGATGTACACGCCCGCGACACCATGCAGGAAAAGCTGTCGCTATCCGCTCGTTTCGGGTTACGAGTCACATTTCCGGCACCGGACCAGGGCCGCTACCTCCGTATAGTCTCCGGCCTGGCTCAGCGACGAGGCATGAAACTTACTGAAGAAGCACTCCGCGAACGAGCACTCCTCTGGGACCGCTGGCACGCCGGACGCTCAGGCCGCACGGCCCGAC
>JBGTFQ010000241.1:0-5068 GCA_041747155.1 Rubrobacteraceae bacterium | reverse complement strand
CGGCTTGTCTCTCTAATGCTCCAGTATTTCGGGTAGCAGACGACCGCGTCCGGTCGCCGCCACCCTGCGGGCCGCAAGCTCCGCGTACTCTTCCTCCAACTCAAGCTCCGCACCCTCGACCAGCGTGCCTTCCGCCGCGAGACCAAAGCTGAAAGACAGCGCCGACGGCACCACCTGACGCAAGTGTCCGACCTTCACGTGAACCTTTGTCACGCGCCGCCCGTCCGCCTGTCGACAGGCAATGCCCACTACCGAATCAGCTATGGTTAGCTCGTACATCGGCATCCACCTCTAAGAGACCTACTACCCGCAAAAGACATAATAGTAGCGTGCAGTTCCCCACGCAACAAACTACGAAGGACCGAGGTCAGTAGGGGCGGTGGGACTCGAACCCACACTGGAAGTATCTGAGATCCTCATCCGACAGAATATCGCCTCTATATTTAGAAGTACCATCGGATTACCGAGGTTCACAACGAACTGCTGCACTATTCGTCCATCTCCTTCGCCACAGACGTAAAATATCCAGAGACCGACCACGCCCCGGTAATCGCCGAGTTCGCGCTACTGGACGAATAACCTGATAGACGACTCGGTTGTTCGAGCGTAGGCTATGAAACGATCCCCGATCTCATGGGCTGCAATATGATTACAATAAATGACTGTCAAAATCCCGCTCGAACTCCTCTTTACATTCCCCGAGGACGGTCGGAAGCAACAAAGCTGTTGGGATACCTCATACTCTGCCTTACACTTATCCAATGAGCAACCTCGACTTTAGGAGCATCCCGAGGACGCATCCGCTACGCTGGTCATGGTGGCAGAGGGCTAAGTATTGGCAGGATGCTCGTAAACTCGCGAAAAATCGAAAAATCCGAGTTTAGCAATGCTAACTATCGCTGAACGAACACAACTTGCCCATGAGACATACGCGATTAGCAAGCAGATTGATGGTTACCCAGAGGTAGAAGGAACGTGGCAGATATTCGGTCTGCGAGTAGTGGTATTTCGTCACCTTGAAGAGCGCCAGACTTTCTACGAGCCGTTAAGTACCTACGATCAGCTAAGAGCGCTCACTTTTCTAAACGCTCGACTGGTGGATGGTCATGTTTCTCGTCAAGCTCGGAACAGGCTGTTGGTTTCCTTTCGGATGTTTGAGTCAATATACACAGCGCCGCAAGGCAGGGTACTGCTACCGCTGCCAGGTGAATCTGAGAAGGGCGTACATGCCGTGGCCGTCGACGGTGGGTACACGGACTTCGGAGAATCGCTAGTGTTTGCAAACTCGTGGGGTACCGGCTGGGGCGATGTAGGGTACGGATTGCTGTCGCGCGAGTACCTCGATTCGTACATGGTGGACGCTTGGCTTTGTAGAGACGCACGCACAGGACCGTCGCGATTTATCCATCGGCACCTGAGGAACGCGTCCAACGATAAAGAACTCGGGAAAGCCTGGTTGCTTGAGAACCCAAGGTGGCGACGCCGCATCCGTTACGCTGGGCACGGGCACCAACTCCATCTTTACGAAACGTTGTCCACAGAGGGCCATCCAGTAGATGTAATTGAAGTTCGCAATGGTGTCGGTTTCCGTTTGGGGTGGGCACACCTTCATCATTTACGTAGATCTTCGCCACGCACTAGCGTCCTCAAAGAACTTTTCGTGTGGCCTTCGTTCCGTCGGAAAGGTTATGGGACATTGCTAGAGTCCATCGCCACAGAACGGGCTCGCCGATTACACTCATCGAAAGTCGAAGTGCTGTTTCACGAGCCGGACGCTATGCCCCGAAACCGAGCAGCAGGACGTCTCTTCGCTGGAAGCACTGGCTACACGCTGAGATGGCGGCGCAGTTCATGTCCGAATTTAGCAGCTATCGGAGAGAAAGCCTTGTAGTTGAGGCTAAAGTTCAAGATAAGCACTTCTCCCATGATTTTCTCAGTAGGGGCGGTGGGAGTCGAACCCACACTGGAAGGATTTTAAGTCCTCTGCCTCTGCCGTTGGGCTACGCCCCCATAATTCGTCTCATCGCCGGAAGTATATCAATGACGGATGAAATCTTGCTCTCGTTCAAGCGAGCAGCAAGCGTCTTCTGGGTAAGGCTTTTCCAGGCGGTCCAGGGTCCACCGGGCTATGGAGTTTTCGAGGTCTTCGGCTAGGTGCAGGGCGGTGAAGGCGTGGAGGCATTTGACGTAGCCGCCGTCGCGGATACCGGCTACGCGGTTGCCGTGGCGAGAACGGTGTGCTTCGTGAACCTCTTCGATAGCGGGCTCGCCTATGTCCTCCTGGGCTTGGCGGACACCGCCGGTCGCTTCGATGCGGGCGATAGCGGTGTCGAGGGAGGGACAGGTGATCCAGAACCGCGTCGGCATGTCGCGGCTCTTTTCGTTTTCGATGACGCTCGGAGCCCCGAACGGACACCGGTCCACTACTCGAAATGGCCGAGGCTTCCGGCCGAGTTGTTGGGTTACGATTGAGCGGTCTTCGTCGGTGCTGTCGCTACTTGGGGACGACATAGACCTTCTCGCCGGACTTGACCATGCCGTAGCGTTCGCGGGCGGCGCGTTCGACGCCTTTCGGGGTCTTTAGTTCCTCTACGGTACGCTTTTGGGCGGTGTTCTGGGCTTCGATCTCGGTCACCTTGGTTTCGAGGTTGGAGATATTTGTCCGGTCAGAGAGGATGCTTTGGATCGGTGCGGCGTAGGAGGCCACGATGATCCCCAGGAGTGCGGCGTATAGGGCGGCTTTGACAGTGCCCGTCGCGCGCCCGGAGAGGATCATCCAGCTACTGGCGTTCCTGGCCTACGGTGTAGATCTCGATGACGTTCGTTGATCCAGGCTTGGAACCCGTAGTGCCACCCGTGAGTATCACCTGATCCCCGTGCTCCAGACACCCGGCATCTATCGCGGCGTTGAGCGAAGCACGAAAACGGTCTTCGAGATTTCCAGCCTGCTCGCCGACCACCGCCTGCACGCCCCATACCAGCGCGAGCATCCGGGCAGTCGCCTCAATAGGACTCACCGCTATAATTCCCGTCGGCGGACGGAAACGAGCCACCCGAATACACGATAGTCCAGACTGAGTCGACGTGACGATTGACTTGGCGTCTAGGTCCTCGGCCAACTCACAGGCGGCGTGCGTGACCGCGTTGTAACGGTCACCTCGACCCCAGGACTGGGATGAAGCGATATCCCGACCGTAGTCGATGGCGGCTTCCGAAGCCCGGCAGATGCTATCCATCATCTTGATCGTCTGCATTGGATAGCGTCCGACGGCTGTCTCGCCGCTCGTCATTACCGCGTCCGTCCGATCGAAGATAGCGTTCGCCACGTCCGAGACCTCGGCGCGAGTTGGCCGAGGGTTCCGGATCATCGAATCAAGCATCTGAGTCGCCACGATCACCGGCTTACCCTGACGGCGGCAGCGAGCGATCATGCGCTTCTGCTCTATCGGAACCCTCTCAGCCGACAACTCGACCGCCAGGTCTCCCCGCGCCACCATGATGCCGTCGGACGCTTCGATGATGTCCTCGATGTTCTCAATGCCCTCGTGCTTCTCTATCTTCGAGATGACCGGAATGTCGCCGCCAAACTCCTTTATCCGCTCCTTGAGCTCCCGTACCTCGTCGCCTGACCGCACGAACGAAGTCGCGATCCAATCCGGGTGCAATTCCTCTATCCCGTACCGCAAATCCTCGATGTCTTTAGGCGTAAGACCCTTTATGGAGAGCGACGAATCCGGGAAGTTCAGACCCTTGTGCGACGAGACCGGCCCGCCTTCTATAACCTCGCAGATCACGTTCTGTCCGTCTATCTTCTCGACCCTCAACCCCAACAGGCCATCGTCGATTAGCAGCCGGTGTCCAACCTCCACATCCTCGGCGAGCTTGTCGTAGGTTGTCGCCAGCCAGCTTGCGTCTCCGAGGAAGTCCCCTGGAGAGATGGTCACCCGGTTGCCCTCTATAAGCTCCGTGTCGCTGTCTACTTCGCCGGTCCTAATCTTTGGACCTTGCAAGTCCTGCATGATCGCGACATTCCGGCCTTTCTTGCGGGCCGATTCCCTGAGAACGCGGGCGTTCTCAAAGTGCATCTCGTGGTTGCCGTGGCTGAAGTTCAAGCGTGCGCAATCTATCCCAGCGTCCACCAGTTTTTCGAGCGATTCCTCTGAGGAGGTCGCGGGTCCGAGGGTCGCGACTATCTTCGTGCGGCGCAAACTTAGCCCTCCATCCTGGGATTGAACGCCGCTTGGCCCGGATACACGCCGGATTCTCCGAGGGCTTCCTCAATGCGGAGAAGTTGGTTGTACTTCGCGACGCGGTCGGTGCGGGCGGGGGCTCCAGTCTTGATCTGCCCAGCGTTCACCGCCACTGCGAGGTCCGCTATGGTCGAATCCTCGGTCTCGCCGCTTCGGTGGCTGATCATGGTCGTATAGCCGGATTTGTGGGCTAGTTCCATCGTCTCGAAAGTCTCGGTCAGGGTGCCGATCTGGTTGACCTTCACCAGGATGGAGTTGCCGACGCCATCCCGAATGCCGCGAGCCAGTATCTCCTTATTAGTCACAAAAAGGTCGTCGCCGACTAGTTGGATGCGAGTTCCGAGCTTCTCGGTCAGGGTTGCCCAGCCGTCCCAGTCCTCCTCGTCAAGGCCGTCTTCCAGGGAGATGATCGGGTACTGATCGCACATCCGCACGTAGTAATCCACCATCTCTTCGCTGCTGAGAGACTTACCTTCGCCTTCGAGTTCGTACTTTCCATCCTTGTAGAATTCTGAGGCGGCGGGATCCAGGGCAAAACCGATCTGCGACCCGAGATCATACCCACTCCGCTCTACAGCCTCGGAGATCAAAGCAAGCGCAGCTCCGTTATCGTCGAGGTCCGGCGCGAAGCCGCCTTCATCCCCAATGCCACCAGAAAGTCCCCGCTCGCCGAGCAGCTTCTTGAGCCCCGCGTAGATCTCCGCGACCGCCCTGATAGACTCCGCAAAAGAGTCGAAACCGTGCGGAACAACCATAAACTCCTGAAAGTCCACGTTGTTCGCCGCGTGAGCGCCGCCGTTCATGATGTTGGCGCAAGG
>JBGTFQ010000240.1:0-3021 GCA_041747155.1 Rubrobacteraceae bacterium | reverse complement strand
ACGGTGAGCCTACTAAATGACACCGGGAGCCGGGCCGTAGGCCGCCCGGGCCGATGAGCTACTGTTTAATTAAGCAGCTAGAGCCATATCGTTATCGGCGTGTATCTTAGGTGCCGGCGTTTTACGAGTCTCCAGCAAACTCGGCTCGTCTCATTGGACGCTGACCACTCACGTCGAAGCCTGTGCGCCCCCATCAGCCGGATATTTTACCACCGGTGAAGCGACCTTCAATAAGCGCTGACCTCTAGCCGCGTAGGCGTTGTTTCATGGCGCGTTGAATCTCCCGGTCGGCGGTCTTTTTGGCGATGCCTCGGCGTTTGTCGTATTCACGCTTGCGGCTCGCAATGGCGATCTGCAACTTGATATTGCCCCGTTTGGAGTAGAGCTTCAGCGGGATCATGGTCTTCCCTTCGACCGATATCTTGCCGGTCAAACGGTCTATCTCCTTGCGGTGCAACAAGAGTTTCCGGTCGCGAGTCGGCAATTGTTCGCCCGAACGAGCGTTCTCGTAGGGGGAGATGTGAGCCCCGATCAGGTAGACCTCGCCCCCCACTACCCGCGCATAACTCTCCTTTAGATTCGCCCGACCCTCCCGGATGGACTTGACCTCAGCGCCCGTCAGAGCGATACCCGCTTCGTAGGTGTCCTCGATGGCAAAATCGTGCCAGGCTTTCTTATTCCGAGCGAAATCCGTCATATCCGTTTCACCACCCTGAGTTCCGCCCGCTGCAAGAGCGGAGATACATCCGTCAACTCGACCATCACTTTATCCCCGACGCTGTAAGACGCCCCGATCTCATCGTTCGACAGCACCACGCCACTCTCGTGTAACTCCCACCATCCTGGCAACTTGCTCACATGCACCAAGCCCGTCGCGCCGGTTTCCAACTCGACAAACAACCCAAACGCCGCCGTACTCACGACCGTTCCTTTGAGCGTCTCGCCAACCCGGTCGCGCATCAGCCACATCAGCGTGTACTGATCCGAAGTCCGCTCGGCGATCATGGTCTTATACTCCCGCTCGGAGATGCTATGCGTGACTTCGGAAAGATCTTCGCGAGTCTCCTCCCCGAGCAAGGCTCGATGCACGAGCAGATCCGCGTACCGCCTGATGGGAGACGTGAAGTGCGTGTAGTGTTCGAGCGCGAGGCCGAAATGTCCGGGACTCGACGGCGCGTAGAATGCCCGAGGGATAGAACGCAGTATCAGGTACTTTACCGCGTCGGATTTAGCGGTCTGGGCGATAGTTCCGAGGTTCTCCGGCGTGGGCTCGAACTCCAGGCCAACAGCTGCCAGCCTCTTGCCCAACATCTCCAGGCGTTCGGTGTCCGGTTGTTCGTGGACCCGGTATACAGCTCCCGGACGGCCTCGCAACAGCTTCGCGACCGCCTCGTTCGCCAGGACCATTAGTTCCTCGATCAAATCCCGCGCCGCTGTGGATCGCCGAACCCTAGCAGCCATCGGCACGCCCTCGGGGTCCAACTCATACTCCGGCTCGCTGCCGCCCAATTCCAGTTTCCCTCGCACTGCAGCCCGCGTCTTTAGTTTCCGCGACAACTCGTAGGCAGTCCGGATCAAGTGCGGATGCTCCACCTTCCCAGAACCATCCAGAAACGCATCCACACCTTCGTAAGTCAGCCGAGCATCACTCCGTATGCGGCTCCTAAAGGCCCGGCTACGCACGACTTCCCCCGACTCCGAAACATCCAACTCCACGGTAACCGCTGCCCGCTCCTCGTTTGGCCGCAACGAACAGACTTCGTCGGAGAGCCGCGCCGGAAGCATCGGGGCTACTGTTCCCGGTAGATAAACGGAGTTCGCCCGGTACGCGGCCTGCCGGTCGAGCGGCCCACCAGGTGTCACGTAGCGCGAGACATCCGCGATATGTACATGCAAAACATATCCAGCGTCGGTTTTCTCGATGGAGATGGCATCGTCGAAATCTTTTGCATCTTCGCCGTCAATGGTTACGGTTGGCAGATCGCGCAGGTCTTCGCGGTCGGGGTCATCCACGTAGTCCACGGTTGCTACTTCTGCGGCTTCGGCTTCGACTTTCTCCGAGAACTTGTTAGGAATGCCGACGGAGGCGAAGAGTGCTTCGTAGACGTTGCGCGGATCGGTAGAAGGTCCAACCACCCGCGTGACTTCGCCGCGCAGGGAGCGAGCCTTCTCGCGGGCGTTAACGAGAACGATATCCCCCGCCTTCGCGCCGCGCCGCAATTTTTTGGCGACCAGCACGGGACGCCGCTCCTCGACGAAGAGCGGATCAGCCACCGAGTAGTTCCCGCGTTTGACGAGGATTGCTGGGAGAATCATGGCTGGAGAAGACTACTAGAGAATTTTAAGATCACTCTTTGAGTCTATCATGGAGCGTTTTGGCCTAGAGTCGAACCTTAGACGCGCAGGAAGCGTGTCACGGAGAGGAAGCTTCCTAGAACCCCGATCACGGCTCCAACGAGCAACAGCACTCCGAGGATCAACAAGGTGTTCACGGAATCGCCCGATATCTGGAAAAACGGGATCTGGTTCCGCGCCCAGTCCACAAATAAGAGGTTCAGCCACACTACCGAGATCGCTGCGAGGGCTGCCCCGATCAAACCCTGCACCAATCCTTCGAAGACGAACGGCGTCCGCACGAAACCATCCGAAGCGCCGACGAGTTTCATCACCTCGATCTCCTTTCGCCGGGCGAAGATAGAGAGCCGGATCGCATTGGAGATCAAGAGCACACTAGATATGAGAAACAACACCGTCGCCGCCCGCAACCCAAACACCATATAACCCGTCACATCATTTACCCGGTCGATGGTCTGCTGCGGATAGCGCAAATCTCCCGCCGCGAAACCTTCGGTTTTGAGTTTGTCCGCGACCGTGTCCGCAGCGGCGGGGTCTTCCAGCTTCAGTTCCAATTTGGCGGGCAGTACATCGGCCCCAATGTCCTCGTAGATCTCCGGTTGCTCCTCGAAGGTGGCTTTGAACTCCTCCAATGCCTGCTTCTCACTCACGTACTTGACCGACGAA
>JBGTFQ010000239.1:0-6687 GCA_041747155.1 Rubrobacteraceae bacterium | reverse complement strand
GTCGGCGAGCGTTAGGCCTTTTTCCATACGGGTTTCGAGAAGCGTCGGGCCAATGTTTGGGCCATCGTCGTGTGCTTCCGGGGGCTTGTCCTCTCGTGTCATGCGCCTCATAAGATTATCACAGCGTCGTGGGGCTTTCGTCCGGATTTTCGAAGTCGTCTTGTGGAGGTTTGTCATCCTCACCGTCGCCAAATATTTGGCCGAGATCTAACTCCGAAGCCACCACGGAACGTGCCTTCGAGCCTTCGTAGGGACCGACGACGCCCTTGCGTTCCAGGGCGTCTATGATCCTTCCGGCGCGTGAATAACCCACCCGGAAGCGGCGCTGCACGGCACTGACTGACGCCTGCTGAGTCGAAACCACAAATGTCGCGGCGTCGTTTAGCAAGTCGTCCTCGTCGGGCTCTTCGCTCGTTTTCGGCTCTAGTTTGGGAGTCGTGACCTCTGGTACGTGAACCGCCTCTACACGGCCCTGCGCGGCTTCACGGGTAGCATGGACTACTGTATCGACTTCGTTCTCGGAAATAAAAGCGCCTTGCACACGAGAGGAGCGCATCGCAGAGACAGGTTTAAAGAGCATGTCGCCCATACCCAGAAGCGCCTCGGCGCCGGGGCTGTCCAGGATGACGCGAGAGTCGACCTGGCTTGAGACCGCGAACGCGATACGGCTCGGGATATTCGCCTTGATCATGCCGGTGATAACGTCCACGCTGGGCCTCTGTGTAGCGACGACTAGATGTATCCCCACAGCGCGAGCTTTCTGGGCGAGCCGGATGATGGCATCCTCGACTTTCGCCCCGGAGGTCATCATCAGGTCGGCCAACTCGTCGATGACCACAACCACAAACGGTATCGTCCGATCTTCGTTGCGGGCGTTATAGCCCTCCAGGGACCTAACACCAGCCTTCTCAAGCACTTCGTAGCGTCGCTCCATCTCGGAGACCGCCCATACAAGAGCGTTAGCCGCCTTCTTTACGTCGGTTACTACGGGTGTGATCAGGTGCGGGATGTGGGCGAACTGCGATAGTTCGACCCGTTTGGGGTCTATGAGAACCATCTTGACGTGACGGGGATCGGTCGTAAGCAACAACGAAGTCAACAAGCCGTTGAGCATCACGCTCTTACCGCTTCCTGTCGTACCCGCGACCAACAGGTGTGGCATCTCCGAGAGATCGAAAAACACGCCCCGTCCAGAGATGTCTTTACCAAGCGCGACCGGTAAGGCCCAATCGTTAGCCTCAGGATATTCGGAAAATACATCCCCCAAAGTGACTTTCGCGGCTCGGGTATTTGGAACCTCCACTCCGACCGCGCTCTTGCCGGGGATCGGAGCTAATATTCGGACTTCCGTGGCGGCCAGGGCATAGGCGATGTCCTGCTGAAGATTACGAACCTTCCCGACCTTTACACCGGAACCCAGGCGCAGCTCATACCGCGTTACACGAGGCCCAGTCACGGCTCTCACAACTGTAGCTTCCACGCCGAGATCTCCGAGGGCCTCGGTCAATCGTTGGCTCGTCCCTTCGGCATCGTGCTCCGGGCTCCCAACACCGAGCCCCAAGAGCGATAGCGGAGGCGGCTGATAATCCGCGCTCGTGCTGTCAGGCCGAAGGTTTATCTCACCAGCCTCCTTCTTCTTCGACCCCACGATGTCATGCGGTTTCTCTGCGAAGCTCGTATCCTCGAAGTCAGGGGCACCGATAGGCGAAGTATCGTCGATGTCTCGCAATTCAGGGTGGAGATCCCGCACCCCGTTGTATTTTTCACCGTCGATATCCGGCGTTATGACGCGCATCGAACGTCGGCGCTCTGGAGCTGCCTTGGTTTGAAGCTTTCGACTCTTCTTTTCAGTCTTGGCCTCTTGTAGTTTCCGTTCCTGACGTCCGGAGCGGAAGCCGGTCCAGCCAGTCGAAATCTTCTCCGCGATGGATTTGGCACCTTCAACAGCTGCCAAAGAAGTCACACCAGTAACCAACGAGATTCCAAGAACGTAGAGCACGAAGAGAGCGATTGCCGCACCCACCGCGCCACCGGCGACAGAGACAGCAGTATAGATGCCGCTTCCAACAAGTCCGCCGGAGCCTGAGTAGAGCGAAGCTTCGAATCGCCCGTTGGCGGGCAGCGACGACGCGAGCGTAGTGGCGACGGCTAGTACCAGAAGCCCTGTCCCGATTGCGAGCGAAGCCGTCAGTCGATTAATAAGGATCAAGAACCCCGCAATCACCGCGACAGGTGCGAGAAACATGCCGACCGCCCCGAACAAGCTCTGGGCGGCAAACTGGCCCAATTCCCCAAGGAACGCCCCGCCGTCGATCAGAAACGCCGCAGTGAAGAACAGACCCAAAACTACTAGAGTGACGCCTAAAACTTCCCTACGGAAAACGCTCTTAGCCATATTCTTCAGCCACTCTCCAGTCCCAGCTCCGGCGGGCTTACGGCTTTTGGAAGTTTTCCGCTTGGCAACAGGCTTCTTGGCGGCGCTGGACTTGGTGGCCTTTTTAACGGGTTTCTTACGGGTTCTATCGCTGGTAGTCATGAGCCGTATTCTAGCGCATGACGCTCTAGTACAGCGTCATGCACAGCATATAGTGGGCTACCTAGACCTAAACCTCAACTATTAGCGGAAGTATGATCGGACGCTTGCGGGTCTTCTTGGAGAGGAACCCGGAGAGATCCTTGCGGATTGCGCTCTTCAGTTCTCCCCAGTCGGTGAGGCGCTGCTTGGCGGTGCGTTCCAGAGTCTTCGCTACCACCTCGACGGAGTCGTCCACAAGGCCATTTGTACCCGCGCTGGCGAAGCCGCGCGAGATCACATCCGGCGGACCGAGAAGTTGTCCGGTCTGGCCGTTAATGCGGGCCACGACGATAAACATGCCGTCTTCCGCGAGCTGCTGACGCTCCCGGATCACGCTCTCCGAGTCGTCGGCTAGACCGCCACCATCAACGAGGAACATTCCGCTCTCTACGGGCTTCATCTTCTTCGCGTTGCCGTTGTTGAACTCTACACCGAGGCCGTTCTCCAGTAGGAAGATATTCTCCTCTGGAATGCCCATCGACATAGCGGTCTTCTGGTGGTGCTTGAGCATACGAAATTCACCGTGGACCGGTATGAGGTAGCGCGGCTTGATCAAGGAAAGTACGATCTTCTGCTCTTCCTGAGCACCGTGGCCCGAGACGTGAACCTGTTCCAGAGGGCTGTAGCGGACATCCGCGCCCTTCTTCATCAGGCCGTTGATAGTGCGCGAGACACCACGTTCGTTGCCGGGGATCGGGTGTGCGGCGATCACGACAGTATCGTCTTCGCCGACTTCGATGGTGCGGTGAGTGCCGTTGGCGATGCGAGAGAGAGCGGCCAGCGGTTCGCCCTGCGAGCCGGTCGTAAGCACCACAATGTCCGAATCCGGGACTTTGGTTACGTCGCGTTGGTCCACGTACATCGCTTGCGGAAGATCGAGATAGCCGAGCTCGCGAGCTATTTGGACGTTCCGGATCATGGAACGTCCAGTCACGCCAACAAGCCGATTGTGACGTTTGGCAGCGGCCACGACCTGCTGGACGCGATGAATATGCGAAGCGAACGAAGCCACGATGATCCTGCCGGTAGCTTCCTCGAAGACATTGTTTAGCGTATCCATGACTATCTTCTCCGACGGCACGAATCCGGGACGCTCGGAGTTTGTCGAATCTCCAAAGTACGCGAGGACTCCCTCGTTGCCCAGAGCGGCCATGCGAGCGAGGTCCATCGTCTCGCCCTCTGTTGGGGTCAGGTCTATCTTATAGTCTCCGGAGAAGACGATTAAGCCAGCCTTCGTACGGATGGCTATGGCGACCGCGTCGGGGATCGAGTGGTTCACGTTGATGAACTCTAAGCCGAACCCACCGAGGTTCTGGGTGTCTCCGGCTTTGATCTCCCGGAGATCCCCCTTCTTTATGCCAAACTCGCCGAGCTTGCTCCGCAATAGCCCCAAGGTGAGCTTCGTGGCGTAAACCGGGACGTTGAACTCACGCAGCAGGTACGGAACCGCTCCTACGTGGTCCTCGTGGCCGTGGGTCAGAACGATCCCTTTGAGCTCGCTGGCGTTCTCGCGCAGGTAGGTGAAGTCCGGGAGAACGAGGTCAATGCCAGGCATCTCCTCATCCGGGAAAGCCATGCCCGCGTCGACCAGGATGATCCCGCTATCTTGGCGAACGGCGGTCATGTTTTTACCTATCTCCCCAAGTCCGCCCAGGGGTATGACTTGCAGTGTTTTGTTATCCAATAGAGTGATTTCCTCCTCGAAGGCCAAGACCTACGGGCGACCGGTGCCAGGGTGATTGCACCCCGCGACCGGCGAACGAAAGTCTGAGCCTAATTCAGGTATCTCCCGAGGTCGAGCTCTTTTGGGCCGACGGCTGAGAGGTACATTTGATTTGCGTTCAGATGTTTTTGGGCGAGGCGCGTAATGTCTTCAGCGGTCACGGCCTCGATGCGGGTGGAGATCTCATCCGGCGTCAGCAAGTCCGAGCCGTTGATAACACTCCTCCCAATGCGCGTCATGCGCGCTCCAGTGCTCTCCATCGCCAGTAGCGTGGAGCTTTTTAGTTGCTGTTTGGTGCGATACAACTCTTCATCGTCAACAGGCTCACTCTGAATACGAGCAAGCTGCTCTACGATGACTTTAGTAGCTTCTTCGACGTTGCCGGTAGTCGAACCAACGTAAGTCTTTATAGCGCCAGCGTCCGAGTAACCCTGATGATACGAGTAGACGGCGTAAGCCAGGCCACGCTTCTCGCGCACCTCCTGGAACAACCGGCTGCTCATTCCGCCGCCCAGCACGTTGTTGAGCGCGGCCATCGCGAAGCGATCCTCGCTACTCGCTGGAATCCCCAGAGAGCCCATAGCGACGTGATACTGCTCCGTCTCCTTAAACTTGTAGAAGAAGCGACTGTCCGGCTGTTTCGGGTCCGATTCACGCACGAACGGTTCACCTTCGGGGAGACCCGAGAGCTTCTCTTCGACCATCTTCTCAAAAGCGTCGGAGTCCAGCTTGCCCGCGCCTATTACGAAAACATTGGATCCGTTATACGTATCAGCGTGGAAGTTCTTAAGGATCTCGTGATCTACACCGCGCACCGTCTCTGCGGAACCGATGATCGGACGCCCGAGGGTGTCGTCGTGGAAGATCAAGGACGAGAGGTATTCATCGGACATTTGGTCCGGCCGATCCTCGTACATCTTGATCTCTTCGACAATGACCTCGCGCTCACGTTCCAAATCCACGAGCGTTGGGTGCAGGATCATGTCGCTCATAATATCCAGAGCTTTTTCGAGATGCTCCGGCAGGAAACGGGCGTAGAGAACTGTGTACTCCTCGCCGGTGGCAGCGTTCTCCTGAGCACCGATCCCCTCGAAAGCCTGGGCTATGCCGAGGGCATCCATCGAGGGAGTTCCCTTGAAGAGCATGTGCTCCATGAGGTGGCTGATGCCGGCGACTTCATCCCGTTCGTCGCGGGAGCCAGCGCGGATCCAGACTCCCAGAGAGACGCTTGTGGATTCGGCCAGCGGCTCGGAGAAGACCCGCAAGCCTCCAGGCAGATCCTTACGCTTTACGTTCGGGTCGCTCATCCTAGCTCTCTATCTTCTCTAGCGAGATGCGGTTCTGTTTGTCGATTTCGAGGACGCGGACCTTGATCTGGTCTCCCTCGGTCACGACATCCTCAACCCGCTCGACGCGCTCCTTGCCGGGAGCGAGACGCGAGATGTGGACCAGACCATCGCGGCCCGGCGTAAGCTCCACGAAAGCTCCGAAGTTGGTGATCTTCACGACCTTACCCGAGTAGATCTCACCGGCTTCGACATCTTTCATCATGCCCTTGATCGCACCGGCGGCCTGCTTGCTCACAGAGCCCACACCGGCGACAAACACCGTTCCATCGTCTTCGACGGAGATGTTGACCTCGAACTCGGCCTGCAGCGCGTTGATCGTCTTGCCGCCCGGACCTATGAGCATCCCGATCTTGTCTTTCGGAATCTTCAGGACTTCGACCCTCGGCGCGTACTCGGAGACTTCCTCGCGGACCTCTCCGATGGCAGCCTTCATCGTTTCGAGAAGCTCCAAGCGACCTTTGCGAGCCTGATCCAGCGCCTCCTTCAGAAGCTGGGCGGAGACACCGGTTATCTTCATGTCCATCTGAAGCGCGGTTATGCCATCCGAAGTCCCTGCGACCTTGAAGTCCATGTCGCCGAGGTGATCCTCTAAACCCTGGATATCGGTCATGATTACGTAGTCGTCGCCCTCTTTGACGAGACCCATCGCAACACCGGCTACGGGAGCCTTGATCGGCACTCCGCCATCCATGAGCGCGAGCGTGGATCCACAAACGCTTCCCATTGAAGACGAACCGTTGGATTCCAGAACGTCGGAGACTATCCGCAGCGCGTAAGGGAAAACGTCCTCGGCGGGCAGAACCGGCAGTATCGCCCGCTCCGCGAGGGCGCCGTGGCCGATCTCACGCCGCTTGGTCGTACCTATGCGGCCTGTCTCACCCGTGGAATACGGCGGGAAGTTGTAGTGATGCATGTACCGCTTGCCGGTCTGAGGCTCAATCGTATCCAACCGCTGCGCGAGACCAAGATCCGCTAGCGCGAGCGAGCTTAGAACCTGTGTCTCGCCCCGGCTGAAGAGCCCGGTTCCGTGAACGCGCGGC
>JBGTFQ010000238.1:0-6895 GCA_041747155.1 Rubrobacteraceae bacterium | reverse complement strand
TCCTGACTCCGGCTCTTCGCTCTCCCGGCCTTCCCGTCGCCGCTCTCGCGGGCTTCGGTGGCCTTTTCGGGTTCGCTCCCCGGTTACAGTGGCGGGACCGTGCCGGATTCTCACCGGCTTCCTGGACCCTTTCATCCTTTTATATATCCACCGGCAGCATAGACCTGCAAGCTCTCCGCGTCAACTACCTTGAGACAGGCTTGGAATTTTATCCTGCGTGGTATAAAGGCCGAACTTCATGGAATTCATCGCGGACTTCATAAACTCTATCCCCAAAACCCCCGAAGGGCTGCTGGATTTCGTCACAAACCTACTTCTAGCCCACGGCTACATCGTCGTCTTTCTGGGCGCGGCCCTGGACAACTTCGGACTTCCAGCATCGGGTGACGTAGTTCTCTTCGCGGGTGGATACTTCGCCAACCAGGGGCAGGCGGCGCTCCTACTCGTAATGCTTAGCGGGTTCGTTGGGGGGCTTGTTTCAGACAACTCGGTCTATTGGATCGGGCGGGTTGGTGGACGGCCCCTCATCCACAGGCTACTCAAGATCCGGCTTCTAAACTTCCTCGTAGATGAGAAATCCCTAAAGAAGATCGAACACTACTTCGAGACTCAAGGCGGGCGCACCGTCTTTCTGGGACGTTTCGGCCCCGGACTCCGCAGCATGACCCCGCTCTTCTCCGGTGTCAGCCGCATGCGCTACTACAAATTCCTTCCCTACAATGTCGCCTCCGGCGTAGTCTGGGCCATCTCCTACACCCTTGTCGGCTACATCTTCGGAGAATACTGGGACGAACTCCTAGATATCGCCCGCTCGATAGGACTCGGCTTCGTCGGTCTGGTCGCGCTACTCATCGCTCTCTACGTCATGCGTCGCCGCCGAAGGACGAATAACGGCTAGCCGCTCGTCTCGGGAAGTAGGCATTTTCGAGATCCCACACCGACTCTCGTCCGGCTTCAGCTTCAAAAACTATCTGCCTAACTCACTCTGAGAGCGGCACATGTCGCCCATCCTCCTGCTAGAGACCACGCACACTCTGCATACGTGCATGCCCAAACGCACGTCCAGATTACCGTGATCTTAGAACACCGCTGCTAAACTCCGAGGGGAGGAGGTGTAGCACCGTAGTGACCCAATCGCGGCAGGATTCGTCCGGAGACCTGGAGCGGCTCAACCACGAGTTGTCGGTACTCAACGACATCGCGCGGGAATTGAACCGTTCTGTGGGACTTGGTGACGCGCTCGGTTTCACACTCTCGCGAGTCGCGGAACTGTTGGGGCTTGGGACCGGTTGGATCTGGCTTCTCTCGGATTCTTCGTTGGATCCCTACCTCGCCGCCACCCTGAACCTGCCCCCCGCTCTCTCCCAGGATCCTGCCCGAATGGACGGCTCCAGCTATTGCTACTGCCTCGACACCTATAAGAAAGGCGACCTCGAAGGCGCCGCTAACGTCAACGTCGTCTCTTGCAGTCGTCTAAAAGACCTCGTGGACGGCACCGGCGGCCTCCGCTACCATGCATCCATCCCACTCTACGCCGGAGAGAAAAAGCTCGGCGTTATGAACGTCGCAAGCCCAGCGTGGCGTGGTCTCTCCTCCGAAGACCTGAAACTCCTCTACACTGTAGGAGACTTACTCTCCATCGCTGTCGAACGTGCCCGGCTCTTCGACAAAAGCGCCCGCATGGGGGCCACAGAAGAGCGCAACCGCCTCGCCCGCGAACTCCACGACACCCTCGCTCAGGGTCTCACCGCAGCCACCCTGCAACTCGAAGCCGCCGACGCCATCTTGGAGGCCGACTCGAAACCGAAAGAGGCCCGCAAAGCTCTCCACCGCGCCCTCTCTATCACGCGAGAGAACCTGGAAGACGCCCGACGCTCCGTCCTCGACCTGCGAGCCGCCCCACTCGAAGGACGAACGCTCTCAGAAGCCCTGGCTCTCCTGGTAGAACGTCGCGGAGCCGAATCGAATGTCCTAACGAGCTATGAGAGCGTCAACGGCAGCCATCCAATGCCACCAAACGTAGAAGCCGCCCTGTACCGCGTGTGCGAGGAGGCGTTCAACAACATCGTTCGACACGCTGAAGCCCGTAGTGTCAACGTGCGGCTCGTCGTTACGGCGGATCTCGCCCAGCTCATCGTGCGAGACGATGGACGGGGTTTCGATCCCACCTCAGTCTCCTCGGATCGTCACGGCTTAGCCGGGATGCGAGAACGTATGACGCTGCTCGGCGGCACTCTCGAAGTGGATAGCGATGGTGCCCTGGGAACCCGTATCACAGCAGTAACACCACTGGAGGACTCGTAGTTTGGACCGGATAAAGATACTCGTCGCCGACGATCACCCGATGCTGCGTGAAGGCCTCGTGGCCGTGCTCGCCACCCAACCGGACTTCGACATCGTAGCCGAAGCCGCCGATGGAGATCAGACCATAAAACTAGTAAAGAGCCACAACCCCGACGTAATCCTGCTAGATCTAGAGATGCCCGGCACCGACGGCGTAGCCGCCCTGCGCGAGCTACAAGCCATTGGGACGACCGTCAAAACCCTAGTCTTCACCGCCTACGATAACGACGAGCGCATACTGGGCGCTCTGCGAGCCGGAGCCCGAGGGTATCTGCTAAAAGGTGCTTCGCGAAGAGAACTTTTCTCAGCCATCCGCACCGTTTACGCCGGTGGCTCGACCCTGGAACCGGCAGTCACAGAGAAGCTACTCCAACATATGAGTGGAGAGGGTGGGCCACAACCTGAATCCCCCACACCCAGGGAGATGGAGGTTTTGGATCTCCTCTCCAAAGGGCTACCAAACAAGGAGATAGCCAGCCGCCTCTACATCACCGAACGAACCGTCAAATTTCACGTAAGCTCCCTGCTCCACAAACTCGGCGCCGCCAACCGAACCGAAGCCGTAACCGTTGCAGCTCAGCGCGGCCTCATCCAACTGCCCCGCTAAACACCCGAAAACCTGTACCTCCGTACAGGCCAAAACCTATCCTTCCGCCCGATGCCAAAAACCCTTGCACGACTCATCCTAAAGGTGCTCCAAGACACGAGACAGAAGGATCATTTCAAGGAGGTAGGTACATCATGCAAGGAACACAGACCGCCAGCAACGAGAGTTCTGTCCGAAGCGAGAAGATCTCCTGGCGGAGGTTATCGGGTGTGGCCTTACTCGCCGCAATCGCAGCGGCCATTGCGAACGCACTCGTCTACTTCGCGGCTTCGGGGCTTGGATTCATACCTCGGGACGTACTCGTCTCCACATCGAGCGGGGAATCTCCCATCACCTTGGGCATGGTCGCGGGTGCTTCGGTCGCCGGAGCAATCGGGGCGGCGATTGTTTTCGTTGTAGTTGGTTTGCTCGCTCGGCGACCTTTCAGGTTGTTCCAGTGGATCTCAGTCGTCGTTCTGGTGGTTTCGCTCATTCCGCCGCTCACGATTCCCAGTGCGCCGGTGGCGATGATCCTGACTCTAGAGGTCATGCACGTAATGGCCTGGGCTGTGATCGTCGGTCTGCTCTCCACCCTGGCCCGCCAGAAAGGTCGTGCGTAGCGCGAAATACCAAACAAGTAGGAGGAGAGATGAACGAGAAATTGCTACAGGAGATCGAGAACGAGGTGCTCGGCTGGCCCGGAGTCTGGAAGAAGCGAGATGAAGATGGTCCGGGTGGCTTCGGTGTCACGGGTTACCGGTTTGGTCGCAAGCAGATCGGACACGTCCACGACGACGGTCACGCCGATTTCCGCTTCCCGAGAGAGGTTCGGGACGGCCTGATCCAATCCGGCAAAGCCTCCCTTCATCCGGCCTTCCCAAACAGCCGAACGACAGCGAGCTACAGACTCCGAAAACCCGAAGACCTCTCAGGTGTCCTGGATCTCTTCCGTATGTCCTACGAACGTGCCAAAGACCCGGAACGTCTCAGGACAACGGATAAACCACGATCTTCAGCCAACTCAAGCGGAGATAGAGAGAGTTGAGATGTACGACTTCGAGTTCTGGCGGCAGCGCCAAAAGGAGTTCTTGCGCGAAGCGGAGATGAACCGTCTAGCGAGAACAGTCCGGTCGAACCGCAAGCGTAAGTCCCAGCAAAGTGCGCCTCTCGAACAGAATACAAAACGTTACAACGGCGGCCTTGTCAAATTCCTCAACGCTCTGAAATACGCGATCCAAAAATGACAGGAGAATCACAATGGCAAATTCCACACCACGCACGGCCTTGATCACCGGCGCGTCCCGCGGCCTCGGCCTCGCGCTGGCTCAGAGACTCGCGGTCGATGGCTGGAATCTCATAATCGATGCCCGAAACGACGGCCCACTCGAAGCCGTCCGCGCAGAACTCGCTAAGCAAACCACCGTGACGGCCATCCCAGGTGACGTAACCGACGACAAGCACCGCCAGATGCTCGCCGAAGCGGCTCACGGATCCGACGGCCTCGACGCGCTCGTCAACAACGCCAGTATCCTCGGCCCGAGCCCACAACCACCCCTGCTCGACTACCCGCTCGACGTACTCGAAGAAGTCTATAGGACCAACGTCATCGCACCACTAGCTGTCATCCAGACTCTCCACAACGAGTTGAAACCTGGTGCTCGCATCTTGAACATAACCAGCGACGCGGCCATCGAGCCCTACGAAGGCTGGGGCGGGTATGGCTCCAGCAAAGCCGCACTCGAACAGTTGAGCAACATCCTAGCCGCCGAGAATCCGGAGTTGCGAGTCTACCGCGTGGACCCTGGCGACATGCAGACCCAAATGCACCAAGAAGCTTTCCCGGACGAGGACATAAGCGACCGCCCGTTGCCAGAGGAGAGCGTACCGGGTCTAATGGCGCTCCTGAGCGGCGGCCTGTCAAGCGGTCGTTATCAGGCCCGCGAGATAGCCACCGCGAACGCCGTCTCCGAAGGATTACGCGAGCTACGCGTCGCGCTTACAGTAGAGGATTTCGACGGAGCAGCAGCCTTCTACCGGGACACACTCGGCCTTGCGGTGGCAAAGGAGTGGTCGGAGCAGACGGGCCGGGGTCTTATTCTGCAGGCTGGGCCAGCGACTATCGAGTTGATAGATCGTCCTCAGGCAGCTTACATAGATGAGATCGAAACTGGAAAGCGCATCTCCGGCCCGACGCGCTTGGCCCTCGAAGTCCCAGATATAGCAACCGCCGCCAATTCCCTCCGCAAGCGAAACGCAGAGACTCTCGGAGACCCCGTCGAGACTCCCTGGGGAGACTTCAACCAGCGGCTTCAGACCACGGAGGGCCTGCAGATAACACTCTACCAATCACTCATCGAAGACGGTGACGGAGGAGAGGATCGTAGTTGAAAACCTTACAAGCACCGAAAAATCGCGTACCGCTCAGCGCTCTGGATTTCGTTCTGCCCCGGCGTTTTGAAGCCGGTGAGCCACCCGAAGCTCGCGGCTTGGAACGCGACCGGGTACGCCTGATGGTTTCGCACCGGGAAGACGACCACATCGAACATGTCCGCTTCGCAGATCTCCCGGACGCCCTGCAAGCCGGAGATGTGCTCGTCATAAACACCAGCGGAACCATGAACGCCGCTCTCCCCGCCAGGCGTGAGGACGGAACACAACTAGAGCTGCGCCTCTCCACACGCCTGCCTGCGAAACTCTGGACCGTCGAGCTCCGCAAGCCACGGGGAAGGACGACTGCACCCTTCCGGGAGGCGGAGACTGGTGAAGAGATCCACCTACCGGACAATGCTAAGGTCACGCTGCACACGCCCTACGCATTCGGGTCGCGACTCTGGGTTGCGTCGCTCTCCCTCCCGAACCCGCTCGACGAGTACCTGGAGCTACACGGAACCCCTATCCGTTACTCCTATGTCCGCGAAGACTGGCCTCTCGACTACTACCAGACCGTCTACGCTACAGAGAGAGGGAGTGCCGAGATGCCCTCCGCCGGACGAGCCTTCACACCAGATCTTATAACCCGCCTCGTAGCGAACGGTGTTCAGATCGCCCCGCTACTCTTGCATACCGGCGTAGCCAGCCTCGAAGACGACGAGCCGCCTTATGAGGAGTTCTACAGAGTGCCGTACGCGACCGCCCGGCTCGTGAACAATACTCATGCCGCTGGTGGTCGTGTCGTGGCTGTAGGCACCACGGTCGTTCGGGCTCTCGAAACCGTTGCGGATAGGTCCGGCGAAGTCCACCCCGGTGAGGGATGGACGGATCTACTCATCACGCCCGAGCGCGGCGTCAAAGCAGTGGACGCGATGTTGACAGGCCTTCACGAACCACGCTCCACGCACCTGATGATGCTGGAGGCACTCGCCGGTCGAGAGCACCTGACGCTAGCCTACGAAGAAGCACTGCGAGAGGAGTATCTCTGGCACGAGTTCGGAGACTTGCACTTGATCCTATAGCACCAAAACTTCGCCGTGAGCTACAGTGAGATAAACCCCCGACGTGCGCCCTGACTAACGGCGCCGGCACGATTGCCGACGCCGAGCTTCGCGTAGAGAGAAGAGATATGGAACTTCACCGTATGTTCGCTGATGTGCAATTCGTGCGAGATCATCTTGTTCGACATCCCGGCGGCGAGGAGGTTCAGTATCTCCCCCTCTCGCGGCGTAAGGTGCTCATCCGGCTCTTCGACGACACCGGATACTTCCGGTGAGTCCATCATCATAGCGGGCCTAACCGCAAGCCCATTCGCCGCCGCTAGAATTGCCGAGGCAAGTTCCTCAGACGATGCATCCTCCGGCAACACTCCCCAACCCCGCAAGGATAATTCCCGCACACGCTCGACCGCCCCTGCGTCTCCCGAAAGCAACACCAGAGCCCCCACGTCGTCCAGCGCGTGAGTCGCATCCTCCAGCGATTCTTCGCCCGCTACGACCATCACGTCGATCCCGGCGAGACCCGATTCCACATCCA
>JBGTFQ010000237.1:0-35125 GCA_041747155.1 Rubrobacteraceae bacterium | reverse complement strand
TAACCTTATATATTTCTTCTAACTCAGAGCGACTCTACAGAATATCGGCATGTCTTGCAAGGGCTTGGTGGCGAGGTACGAGGCGGTTTACAGGCAGTACCTGAGGCTTCTATACTGCATCCACTGGGAAGAGGCGGTGTGATGGCGATGAGACTTACGAAAAGGACTTACTTTCGGCCCAATCGAGCGTACTACGAGTGGCCAAATTTTACTCTCGCCGCCGACTCTATTTTGTTACCTGGGGACAAAGCATTTCTTCCCGGATGGGTTCATAGTATCGGGCCTGGAGAGGCCCCGTCTCTCCGTGCGCCTCGAAAGGAGCTGGAGTTTTGAGCAAGTTACTTTTTATCGGTGGAACGGTAGTCTCCGCTGAAGGCAGCGACCCGGCGGACGTGCTCGTCGAGGACGAGAGGATAGTAGCCGTCGGCACCGGACTCGATGCAGACGGCGCGGAGACCGTGGACGCCGCAGGCAAACTCATAATGCCAGGATTTATAGACGCACACACGCACATGGACATGCCGTTCGGCGGAACCATGACCGCCGACGACTGGGCCACCGGAACCGAAGCCGCCGCAGCGGGCGGAACCACCACCATCATAGACTTCGCCCTTCAGGAGGAAGGCGGAACGCTCGCCGGAGCTCTCGACGCCTGGACAGAGAAGGCGAAGGATAAAGCCGTCATAGACTACGGGTTCCACGTAGCCATCACGGACTTGCGCGACGATATAAAGACCGAATTGCCGAGTCTCGCGGAGAAGGGCGTGGCTTCGGTCAAGATCTTCATGGCCTACAAAGGCACGCCGCTCTATACCGAGGATGATGATCTCTTCGAGGTGTTGCAACTGAGCAAGGATGCCGGAGTTCTGGTACTCGTACATGCGGAGAATGGGGATGTGATCTCTAAACTCCAAGAACAGGCGCTCGCCCGAGGAGACATCGGCCCCAAGTTCCACGCCCTAACCCGGCCACCGGAGGTCGAAGCGGAGGCGACAAACCGGGCGATACGTTTGGCGGAGGTCGCAGGAGCTCCAATATTGGTAGTCCACGTCTCCTGTGCCCCCGCGCTCGAAGCCATCCACCTGGCCCACGAACGCGGCCAGACCGTCTACGCTGAGACCTGTCCGCAATACTTCGCCCTGGAATACGAGGATCTTGCACGTGAAGGATTCGAGGGCGCGAAGTACGTCTGCTCTCCGCCGCTACGAGACCCATCGAATCGTCCCGCGCTCTGGAATGGCCTCAAAACCGGCGATTTGCAGATCTTCGGCTCCGATCACTGCTCCTTCAACTACGAGGGCCAGAAAGAACTCGGCAAGGACAACTTCGTCAACATCCCGAACGGCCTGCCTGGCGCCGAGGAACGGGCGATGACGCTCTGGACGCTCGGCGTGCGCGAAGGCAAGCTCTCAGAGAACCAGTTCGTGGCCGTGCTCTCCACGAATCAGGCGCGAATCTACGGCGCTTATCCCAAGAAGGGGACGCTGGCACCCGGTGCGGATGCGGACATCGTGCTCTGGGATCCGGAACTCTCGATCACGGCGACCGTCGAGAATCGGCACGGCAACGTGGACTACACGGCCTACGAAGGTATGGAGTTCCATGGCGGCCCGGCTTCGGTGTATGTGCGGGGCGGGCTGGTTTACAAGGATGGCGAGGTCGTAGGGGAGCGGGGCTCGGGGCGGTTTATCGAGCGGAAATTTACAGCGACAGAGGGATTGGAGGCACGAGTATGACGAATTCGGACGAGTTGCTAAAGAGGCACAAAGCGGTGATCCCGGAGTGGATCTCCCTGTACTACGACGAGCCGATGGAGCTCTCGCACGGCGAGGGATTCAAGGTCTGGGACTCGGAGGGCAACGAGTACCTGGACTTCTTCGGCGGCATCGTGACGAGCATTAGCGGTCACAACATCCCGGAGATAGTGGAGGCGGTGCGTGAGCAAGCAGGGAAGATCCTGCACTCCTCGACCCTCTACCTAATAGAGCATCAGGTGAAGCTGGCGGAGAAGCTCATCGAGCTTTCCCCGATGTCCGGGGATCAAAAAGTGTTCTTCGTGAGCAGCGGGAGTGAGGCGAACGAGGCGGCGCTCTTGTTCGCGACGCAGCACCGACGGTCCAGTGAGATCATCGCGCTGCGCGGCTCTTACCACGGCGGTTCTTTCGGCACGATGGGCATAACGGGCCAGGGCTCTTGGCGGCCAACGTCCCGCTCCGCGTTGGATGTGACCTACGCGATGCCCCCGCATCACGCCTACTCTTCGCTCTACGAACCGTTCGAAAAAGGCGCCCCGGAGTTCGCCCGCGCCTGCGCTGACGACCTGCGGAATGTCATCCAGACCTCGACCACCGGTCACGTAGCGGCGTTCATAGCCGAGCCGATACAGGGCGTCGGCGGCTTCATCGAGCTACCGCCGGAGTACATCGCCGGGGTCAAGGAAGTGCTGGATGAGAGCGGAATCCTGTACATCTCCGATGAGGTGCAGACGGCGTTCGGACGCACGGGGAGCCACTTCTGGGGGATTGAGGAGTCGGGGATCGAGCCGGACATGATCACGATGGCGAAAGGTCTCGGTAACGGCCTCGCTATCGGTGCCGTGATGGGCCGCGCCGACATCCTCGATTCCATCTCGGGCAAGCTCCACGTCTCCACCTTCGGCGGCAACCACATAAGCTCTGCCGGAGCACTCGCCAACCTGGAGTACATCCTCGAAAACGAACTCCAGAGAAACGCCGACGAGGTTGGTGGATACCTCAAGGATCGCCTCGTGAAGATGGCGGAGAAGAGCCCGGTCGTGGGTGAGGTGCGCGGGCGCGGTCTGATGTTGGCTCTGGAGATGATCGGGCCGGACGGCGAACCGAACGCACCCGCCGCCGCGCAATTCATGCAGGCGTGCCGGGAACGGGGCGTGCTCGTTGGCAAGGGCGGCATTGGGGGGAACGCGCTCCGCATCTCGCCACCGCTCACCATCACCCGCGAGGCGGCGGAAGAGGCCGCGAACGCCTTCGAGGAGGCGCTGGCGGAGATCGGGAGCAGAGAGAAGGTGAGTTGATGCAAACGGAATCAGTGGATTCTCGCCGGGCCGTAGAGGAACTAAAAGAGCTTGCCAGTTTAACCGGCGGCCCCGATGGTGCGCGTCGGGTTGCCTGGACGGATGAATGGAAAAAAGCCCGCGATTGGCTGCGGGGCAAGCTAGAGGAGATAGACGGGGTCACCGGGATCGAGACGGATGAAGCCGGAAACCTCTGGGCCACCATCCCCGGAGATTCGGAGAAGGAAGTCCTGATCGGGGGCCACATGGACTCCGTCCCCGAGGGTGGCTGGCTCGACGGCTGCCTCAACACCATCGCCGGAGTAGAGATCCTGCGCGTCCTAGCCACGCAACAACTGCCTGTAACCGTGCGGCTCGTGGACTGGGCGGACGAAGAAGGCGCGCGCTTCGGGCGCAGTCTCCTCGGCTCCAGCGCAACCGCCAACACTCTCGTCCCAGACGAAGTTCGTGGCCTCAAAGACAAGAACGGAGTCGCGCTCCCGGATGCTCTAAAGGAACACGGCGTGGATCTCGACACGATGAAAGATTCCCACGAACAGTTAGAGAACGCGGTCGCGTATCTGGAGCTTCACATAGAGCAGGGGCCGGTACTGGAGAGGATGGACTTGCCCGTCGGTGTTGTGCTTGGGACTTTCGGGGTGGAGCGTCACGTCATCCGGTTTACCGGCCAGCATGCGCACTCCGGCTCAACGCCGATGGAGGTGCGGCGCGATGCGTTTATTGCGGCGGCCCGAACCGCCGTGGAGATCCGGGACGACGCCGCCAAACGCGACGACGTTCGCGCAACGACCGGCTTCGTCAACGTCAGTCCCGCGATAGTGACGGCCTTCAACGGCTGGTGCGAGATGTCCCTGGATCAACGCGCCCTCGACGCCGATGTTCTGGCGGACATGCTCCAGAAGGCGAAGGAAGCCAGCGAGCGCGTAGCCGGGGAAGAGAACGTAACCGTCGAATGGGAGAAAGTCTGGGAGATAGAGCCCATCCCGTTCGACGGCGCCCTGATCGAGCTAGCCGACGAAGCTGTAAAAGGAGTCGCCGGAGAGTCGCACCGATTACCGAGCGGCCCGCTGCACGACGCCGCGGAGATGGCGCGCCTCATGCCAACGGTGATGCTCTTCTCGAAGAGTCTGCGCGGTTTGAGCCACACCAAAGAAGAGGACACGCCGGAGGAGGACATCGAGCTCTCGGTGCGGGCTCTTCACCAATTAACGCTGCGGACTATCGAGTGGGCTGTGGAGAGAGCGTAGGCGACCCTAGAGAGGTGGGATGAGTTGGAGAGAGAACATTACCGGGACCTGGCGGTTCAACCGGCGGAGTTGGCGCGGATAAAGGCGGAAGTCAGCCTCTCGCCGCTGTACAACGACGATCTGGCGCCGACCGGCCCCGACGAGCGGACCTGGAGCACGTACAATTTTGTGGCGTTGTGGATCGGCATTTCCATAGTCATTACGACTTATACGCTGGCGTCCGGGCTGATTGCGGCTGGGATGATCTGGTGGCAGGCGCTCTTTACTATCGGACTCGGGAACGTTGTCGTCCTGATCCCGCTTCTCCTGAACGCTCACGCTGGAACTAAATACGGTGTCCCGTTCCCGGTCTTTGTCCGTTCCTCGTTCGGTGTAACGGGGGCTAACTTTGCGGCGATGGCGCGGGCTTTGGTGGCGTGCGGCTGGTTCGGGATACAGACCTGGATCGGGGGCCTCGCCCTGGATGCGATGCTTACCGCGTTCTGGGGTGGATGGGCGGATGTAGCCGGTCATCAAGCTATAACCTTTATCGCTTTCTGGCTGGTTCAGGTGATTATCATTTTGACCGGGATAGAGGGGATCAAGGTCTTCGAGTCCATCGCAGCACCACTCTTGCTCGGGGGTGGCATAGCGTTGCTGATCTGGGGGTTTAGTGCTGGAGGTGGGATAGGGAACGTGTTCTCGTCGTCCTCGCAGCTTCAGGAGGGGAACACGCCGTTCTGGACGTTGTTCTGGTCCGGGTTGGCGGCTAACGTTGGGTACTGGGTTACGCTCTCCTTGAACATCCCGGACTTTACCCGGTATGCGAAATCCCAGAAATCTCAGTCGATCAGCCAGGCGATCACACTGCCCCTCACCATGACGGCGTTCAGCTTTATCGGGATAGCGGTCACAGCAGCGACGGTTGTAGTGTACGGAGAGGCGATCTGGGACCCGGTCGCCCTGGTGACGCGCATCGCCGGGCCGATCCCCGCGCTGCTCGTCGCAGCCATGATCATTATCATGATCGCCCAGATCTCCACGAACATGGCCGCGAATGTGGTTTCACCATCCAACGACTTCTCGAACCTCGCGCCGAAGCGTATCTCGTTCAAAATGGGCGGACTCATTACGGCCCTGCTCGGTATCGTCTCGTTTCCGTGGGTACTGTTCAACAACGCCGGGGCGTACATCTTTACGTGGCTCGTGGGTTACGGGAGCCTACTCGGAGCCATCGGGGCCGTGATGGTAGTGGACTACTGGATCGTGCGCCGCACCGAACTCGACCTCGCCGACCTATATAAGAAGGATGGACGCTACGCCTACTCCGGTGGCTGGAATTGGAAAGCGATCATTGCGGTGTTTATCGGGGTGATACCGGTGATCCCCGGTTTCCTGAAAGCCGCGACAACTCCCGGCGGTGTCATCGAAAACCCGACCGTCATAGATAGTCTCTACACTTATGGACTGTTTTTCACCTTCACCGTGGCGGCGGTCGCGTACTTGCTGATGAGCCTGATCCCAAGCCGCAGCACGGAGCCTTCCGGCGAACCGGAGACGACGTGAGGAGCCACCGATGCCGGAAGTAACGACCTTCGCCATCTTCGCCATCGCCGCGCTGGCGTTGCTCGTCGTGCCGGGTCCTTCGGTGCTGTACATTGTTGCCCGCAGCGTGGAAGGCGGGCGTTCGGCTGGCCTGATCTCGATGTTAGGCGTGCAGGCTGGCGCTCTAGTTCACATTCTTTTCGCAGCGGTCGGGTTGTCGGCGATTCTGGCCTCTTCGGCGGCGGCTTTCGCCGTGGTCAAGTGGCTCGGGGTGGCATATCTGGTCTACCTCGGAATCAGCCGCTTTCTAGCCCACGACGAAGGCGAGATTACCGTAACCGTACAGCGCGAGTCGCTCTCCCGCGTCTTCTCGCAGGGTGTCGTAGTCAACGTGCTCAACCCAAAGACCGCGCTCTTCTTTCTGGCGTTCTTGCCGCAGTTCGTGGACCCTGCGCTCGGGGCGGCGTGGGTTCAGATCATCGCTCTCGGACTCACCTTCATAGCTATAGCAATCCTCAGCGATGGTCTCTATGCTCTTCTCTCTGGCACAGCCGCAGACTGGTTGCGGCGCACGAACGAGAGCTCCCGCTTCCGGCGCGGCCAACGGTATCTCTCCGGCGGCATCTACCTGGCCCTCGGGGCCGCCACCGCCGTATCCAGCTCGGGAAAGGGCTAGAAGACTATGGACTTCGGCGTGACGTTCCAGACAAATCCACCATCGAGCCGGGTCATCGACCTGACGAAGAAGGCGGAGGCTCTCGGTTTCACGCATGCCTGGACTTTCGACTCCCACATACTTTGGCAGGAACCGTATGTGATCCACTCTCAGATGCTCTCCGCCACCGAGAACATCCTCGTCGGCCCGATGGTCACCAACCCCGCTACCCGAGATCCGTCGGTAACGGCCTCGGTCTTCGCCACGCTCAACGAGATGTTCGGAAACCGGACCATCTGCGGCATCGGGCGCGGCGACTCGGCCCAGAGGGTGATGGGCAAGAAGCCGACCACGCTCGCCCAGTTGGAAGAAGCCATGCACGCTATAAAAGAGTTGGCCGAAGGCCGGGAGATAGACGCTCCAAACGGAAACAAGGTAAGCATACCCTGGATCGAAGCCAGCAAGCTCGACGTGTGGATGGCTGGCTACGGCCCAAAAGCACTCAACCTAATAGGACGCAAAGCTGACGGTTTCATCCTGCAGCTCGCTGACCCGGTGATCCTGGAGTGGACCATGAAACACGTCCACGATGCCGCCAAAGAAGCGGGACGCGACCCGAAAGACATCAAAATCTGCGTCGCCGCCCCGGCCTACGTCGGCGAAGACCTCTCGCATCAGCGCGACCAGAGCCGGTGGTTTGGCGGTATGGTCGGTAACCACGTAGCGGACCTCGTCTCACGCTACGGCGAAGACGGCGGTGTCCCACACGCCCTCACGGACTATATAAAGGCTCGCGAAGGCTACGATTACGCCCATCACGGGAAGGCGGGCAACCCGAGTACGGATTTCGTGCCAGATGAGATCGTGGACCGCTTCTGCGTCCTAGGTGACGTAGAAGACCACATCACCAAGCTACAAGTACTCAAAGACCTCGGCGTGGACCAGTTCAACATCTACCTCATGCACGATGCGATGGAAGAGACATTGGAGGCTTACGGAGAGTGGATCCTGCCGGAGCTAGAAAAGAAGTCTACGGAATAGATGTACACAATCCTGCTTTGCTACAGATAATCTAAGTCCGACAAATCCTTCAGTCGACCACTGGCTCGTTTGTTAGTTTTTAGCTTCGAAAGGCTTATTACGTTTATCTGTACGTCGTCCCATTGCTCGATGACTCGCTCTTCGTAACATTCGTCGAAATCGACGCCCGAAATAGAGGTCAATATCTCTATTCGTACTGGCGGCACGCCCATGCGAATCACACGTTCCTCTTCGAGGAAGAGTTCTGGGCTGATAGCCTCGAAACCGAAACCGAATTCTCGGAGAGTGTCTACTATTCGGTGGGCGTTTTCATCATCTCGGGCCGTCCAAATATCCATGTCCGCCGTAGCTCTCACATAGCCGTGGTATCCGACGGCATAGCCACCGACTAGAAGGTACCGTACCTCATTCTCGTTCAGCAACCTCAAGAACTCGCTGAAGTCTGGTGGAAGAGGGGTCGTAGCCATAGATCATCCGCCTCGTCGTCTCGACAGCTTGTAAACGCTCGTGGGGTGTCTTGTCCCGCCAGTAACGCTTCTCGTCTTCCTGCTGATCTTGCAGTGATGTTACTGAGAAAACTTGGCGATCCATCTCGAAATCCATACACTTATTCTACTCCAAGAGTAGCCGACAGGCCGAAGTCCAATTGGATTCTCGTGTAGGATGCGTGCTACTCGTAAACGAATTTCAGGGAGTGTCCGTGGAGCGTACAGAGAGACCCATCGTCGGTGTGATCATGGGTAGTGCCTCTGACTGGGAGACGATGCGCCACACAGCGGAGACGCTGGAGCGACTTGGAGTGGCGCACGAGCGGCGGGTCGTTTCGGCGCACCGGACACCGGATCTTATGGCTTCTTATGCGAAGGAAGCGGAGGATCGTGGCCTCGAAGTGATCATCGCCGGTGCTGGTGGCGCGGCTCATTTGCCGGGCATGGTCGCCGCCCATACCGTGCTGCCGGTGCTTGGTGTACCGGTGGAGAGCCGCGCTCTGAAAGGCATGGATTCTCTACTCTCCATCGCTCAGATGCCCACTGGTATCCCGGTCGGGACGCTTGCTATCGGTAAGGCGGGCGCGACGAACGCCGCGTTGCTCGCCATCGCCATCCTCGGTAACAGTCGGCCAGATCTCCGGGACGCGCTACGAGAGTTCCGTGAGGAGCAGGCGGAGAAAGCAACGCGCTCGGAGTTGCCGGAGCCGGGCCCGTGAGCGATGTGGTGCTGCCGGGTTCTACGGTCGGTGTGCTCGGGAGTGGACAACTCGGGCGGATGCTGACGCTCGCTGCTCGTCGGATGGGGTATCGGGTACACGTGTTTTCACCGGACTCGGATAGCCCGGCGGGGCGTTTGGCGAATCGTGAGTGGAGTGCGGACTACGAAGACCTTGATGCGGTGCGGGAGTTTGGCCGCAATATGGATGTCGTTACTCTGGAGTTCGAGAATATTCCATCGGAGACGGTGGAGGCTTTGTCGGAGTTTGTCCCCGTGCGGCCCGGACTGTTGGCACTCCGCACAGCTCAGAATCGGCTTCGGGAGAAGGAGTTTTTGAGGAGCGGTGGTTTTCCGGTGGCGGAGTTTCGGTCGGTGCCGGACGCGGCTTCGCTGGAAACGTCGGTCGAGGAAGTCGGGGTTCCGGCGGTATTGAAGACGGCGGGCTTTGGCTACGATGGCAAGGGGCAGAGCCGGATCTCCGAGGCGCGGGATGCGTCTGCAGCGTGGGATTCTCTGGGTGGTGAGGCGGTGCTCGAAGCTTGGGTGGATTTCGAGGTGGAGCTTTCGGTGGTGGCGGCGCGTGGAGTGGATGGGGCTTTCGCTCACTACGGTATCGTGCGGAATGCCCACGAGAACCATATCCTGGATCTCACAGTAGCACCGGGTGAGGTGACGGCGGAGATCGAGTCGGAGGCCGTGGGCATCACACACGGCATATTCGAGGCATTGGAGATCGTCGGTACGGCTTGTGTGGAGTTTTTCCTGACAACGCAAGGAAAGCTACTGGTGAACGAGATCGCCCCTCGCCCCCACAACTCCGGTCACTGGACCATAGAAGGCGCCGCAACGTCGCAGTTCGAGCAGCAGCTACGAGCCGTTTGTGGTCTCCCCCTCGGAAGCACCGAACTCACTATGGGTGCAGCGGCGATGGTCAATCTGTTGGGAGATATCTGGGCGGATGGTGAGCCCGACTGGCGGGCTGCTCTCGAAATCCCGCAAGCGAAACTCCACCTCTACGGCAAGGCAGAGCCCCGGCCCGGTCGAAAGATGGGGCATATTACTGCGCTCGCTTCGACGCCGGAGGAGGCCGCAGAGCTTGCTCGGGCGGCGAGATCCGCGCTTGTTGTGAACTCGTGACCCATCCGGCTTGCACGATGTAATAGAATAGGAAAGTTGTAAATCTCATACGCAAGGAGCGTGTTGAATGTCCCAAAAAACTTACGATACGGTGATCGTTGGTTCTGGTCCCGCCGGTTACACAGCGGCTCTCTATGCTGCGCGAGCGAACCTGGATACGATGGTTTTTCAGGGTTTCGAGTCCGGGGGCCAGTTGATGCTGACCTCGGACGTAGAGAACTATCCTGGCTACAAGGACGGTGTCTCCGGGCCGGACATGATGGATGAGTTGGAGGCTCAGGCTGCGCGATTCGGGGCGGAGATGCGCCTGGATAACGTGGAGCGCGTGGACTTCTCCGAGCGTCCTTTCAAGCTGTGGGCCGAGGGCGAAGAAGAGCCCGTGCTGTCCCGGACGGTCGTAATCGCTACGGGCGCGAAGGCCAAATGGCTTGGACTAGAGGGCGAGAGTCGGCTCATGGGCCGGGGTGTGAGCGGTTGCGCCACGTGCGACGGCTTCTTTTTCAAGGACAAGAAGGTCGCGGTCGTAGGTGGGGGAGATACGGCGATGGAAGAGACGCTGTTTCTGACCAAGTATGCCGCCGAGGTCATTCTCATACATCGGCGTGAGGAGTTTCGGGCGTCTAAGATCATGTTGGAACGCGCTCGCAACAACCCGAAAGTCACCTTCATGACGAACACCACTGTCGAAGACATTCTCGGTGCTGAATCCGTCGAGGCAATCCGCGTAAAGGACGCGAACACCGGCGAAGAGTCCGAATTCGCGGTGGATGGCTTCTTCGCGGCTATCGGCCACGTCCCGGCGACGGCGCTATTCGAGGATCAGGTCGAGATGGATGAGTCTGGCTACGTGCTCCAGAGAGAGCACACCATGACGAGCGTACCGGGAGTCTTCGCGGCGGGCGACGTATCAGATACGCGCTACCGACAGGCCGTTACAGCGGCGGGCGACGGTTGCCGCTCCGCCATAGATGCCGAGCGGTGGATGGAGGATCAAGGCGAGGCCGAACAGGCTGAAGACCCCGGCAATTGGAACGCCGCTAAAGAGGAGACCGCAGCTTCGGCGGCCCGCAGCTAAACCAGATTAGAATAACGAGCTAGACTCAAGCCCTCCCCCAGCATGTAGATGGGGGAGGGCTTGAGTTTCCTTGAAAGCAAGTGCTCCAAAAACACCTGTGAGTCCTCTACCGGTTCGGTATCTCGGGCACTTTTCGTGGAACTCGCGTCCCGCGTCGCACTACTTTCCAGCCTTCAGATAAGCCTCGAAATCCTTCCACGACATACAGTTGATGACGTTATCCTTCTTAGCCCACGCCCGGCGGGCTTGCGAGACGCCGTACTTCATGAACGCGAGGGCTGTTTCGTCGTGGGCGTCGGTGTCTATGGTGATGCGGACGCCCGCTCGCAACGCCTCGCGCACGTAGGGGACAGCGAGGTCGAGGCGGTTGACGTAGGAGTTTAGTTCGAGAGCGGTATTGGTGGCGGCGGCTTCTTTTATTAGACGGGATACGTCCACCTCGTAGGGTTCGCGGCGGTTTAGGATGCGGCCCGTTGGGTGGGCTATGGTTCGGACGTGGGGGTTGTTGATGGCCCGGATGATCCGCTCGGTCATCGCCTCTTCGCCGACGGTGAATGAAGTGTGGACGGCGGCCACTACGAAATCTAGTTCGGCGAGTAGGTCGTCCTCGTAGTCTAGGGTTCCGTCTTTCAGGATGTCTACCTCGGAGCCGCAGAGTAGTTTTATCTCGTTGTATTCGTCATCGGCTTTGCGGACGGCTTCGAGTTTTTCTTTGAGCCGTGCGGGGGAGAGGCCGTTGGCTACTTTCAGGGATTGCGAGTGGTCGCAGAACACGAGGTATTCGTAGCCGAGTTCGATGGCGGCTTCGGCCATGCTCTCGATGGTGCCTTTGCCGTCGGAGTAGTTTGTGTGGACGTGCAGGTCGCCCCGGATGTCTCCTGTTTGGAGGAGTTCCGGCAAAGCGTCGTTCTCCGCAGCTTCGATCTCACCCCAGTCTTCCCGCAATTCCGGCGGTATGTACGACAATCCGAGCTTCTCGAAAAGTTCTTCTTCGGAGGCGACGGGCTTGTAGTCCTTCGTACCGGACTCCGCGAGCCCGTACTCGGAGATGCTGATACCTACTTTTACAGCTCGTTCCCGCAGCACGACGTTGTGGGCCTGGCTGCCGGTGAAGTGATGCAGCAGCGAGCCAAACGCTTCCGGGTCGACGATACGAAGGTCCACGTCGATCTCCCCGGTCTTTATAGAAACCTTAGTGTCTCCATGCGCCACGACCTCGGAAACGAACTCCGCCCCGGCGAACGCCTCCGCCAGAGCGTGGGCATCGGTGCTGGCTGCCACTATGTCCAGATCCCCGACAGTTTCCTTCCGGCGGCGCAAGGAGCCCGCGACTTCAGCGCGTTCCGTAGCCGGATGCGAGCGCACGAAGTCAAGCAGAAACTCTCCGAGAGCAGTAGCTTCGTCCAGGAGCATCCGGCGTTCCTCAGAGTCGTACTTCTTGGCGGCTTCGATCATGCGCTCCGCGCTCTTCTTGCCGAAGCCTTTCAACCCGGAGATGCGGGCCTCATCCGTGGCGGCAAGCTCTTCGACGCTCGTAATATCCAACTCGTGCCAGAGGCGACCGGCGGTGCGCGGTCCCACGTTCGGTATGCGCGTGATCTCCACGAGTCCCGAGGGAATTTCTTCAAGCAGTTCCATCAATATCTGCGGTGTCTGATTCTCTGCCAGAACACCGATTACTTCGGCTGTCGTGCCACCAACGTGAGGCAAGTCTTTTAGATCTTCCATATCGGCTACAGAGCGACCTGCGGCGGCTACGGATTCGGCGGCCCGCTGGTAGGCGAGCACCCGGTAGTGATCCTCGCCCTTTATCTCCATGAGCGTTACGATGGTCTCCAGGGCGCGGGCGATATCGCCGTTCTGCAGCTTCAAGCGTCTCCTTCTAGTCTAGGGCAACCAGTGGAGATTATATGTCCTGTAAAGAGCTTTCGCCTAACCCACGAAGCCGTTATCTTGCAGCCATTGACCGGCAACGTTGGCGGGTGTCTTGCCTTCGATGTCTACTTGCGAGTTGATCTTTAGCAGCTCTTCGGTGGTCAGCTTTTCCGAGATGGCGGCGAAGAGGTCTTCGAGCTTCGGGTAATCTTTGAGGGTCTTCTCGTTCATGATCACGGACGGGTTGTAGACGGCGAAGAAGTCTTTATCGTCTTCCAAGAGCTTCAGGTTCTCTTCTTCTATGAGTCCGTTGGTTGTGAAGACGATGCCAAAGTTGCAACGGTCGGCTTTAGCCACGTTCTCGTAGACGGAGTCAAGTGGGACCACTATCTGACTGTCCTCGGGATATTCGAAGTCATAGGCTCTTTCGAGGCCGGGGAGGCCGTCGGAGCGGCTGCTGAAGTCGTCCTCGTTGCCGTAGCAGAGCGCGGCTTTGTCCGGGCTGTCTTCGGCCATCTTCGCCAGGTCGGAGATGTTCTCTACGCCGGTGTCGTCGAGAGTTTTCTGGGTCGCGGCGATGGCGTAGGTGTTGTTTCCGGGCGCGGCTTCGAGCCACTCTATGTTGTTATCTTCGAGGTCTTGTCTGGCGACGGCTTTGTATTGTTTTTGGGCGTCGGAGATTGGGTCCGAGTTCGAGAGGTGAACTAGCCAGCCGGTTCCAGTGTACTCCCAGTACAGGTCTATGTCCTTATCAATGAGGGCTTGTCGCACCTCTTCGTTGCTGCCCAGGCTGATCCTATCGGTCACGTCGGCTCCAGCGGCTTCGAGCGACTGGATGGCGATCTCCCCTAATATCCGCTGTTCGGTGAAGTCTTTGGAGCCGACGGTGAAACTCGCGGATGCCTGCGGCCCGCTGAGGCTGAACTCCTCCGCGATGCTCCCGCCGCCACTGCTGCCGGGAGACCCTTGATTACCGCAACCCGCGGCCAGCGTTAGAGCCAAGGCTACCGTGGTGGCTGCGAGGCTTGAACGCTTCATTCGCGACCTCATTTGTTGTGGCTCGGCGCTGGCTTGCCGAGCGCGCTCCCGGCGACGCTGCCGCCGCGTTGGGCTGCGGGTTCTCGGACCTCCTCGCGCAGAGATTTAAAGAGCGAGAAGCAGATACCGAACATCACCACGGTAAACGGAACCGCCGCTGTAATGGTCGCTGTCTGAAGGGCGGACAGACCCCCGGTCAACAACAAGATGCCCGCGAAAGAGGAGATCACGACGCCCCAAGTCAGCTTTACCGGAACTGCGGGATTTACCGCGCCATCGGTGGACATGCTGCTCAGGACGAACGTCGCTGAGTCTGCGGAGGTCACAAAGAAGATGCTGACCAAGATGATCGCCAGTACGGAAGTCAACCCTCCGAGCGGGAACGCCGTCAAAGTATCGAAGAGGGACTTCGGCAAGTCGGTGGCGGCGGCCTCTGCGATAGCGCCTCCCTGATAGAGGTCCAGATAAATGGCGGAGCCGCCGAATACCGTGAACCAAAGAAAACTGAATATCACCGGCGCGAACAGCACGCCAAAGACGAACTCCCGGATCGTGCGTCCCCGCGAGATGCGAGCGATGAACGTCCCCACAAACGGAGCCCAAGACACCCACCAAGCCCAGTAGAAGAGCGTCCAACTCTGCGCCCACTTACTGTCCGTGAACGCCCCGGCTTGAAAGCTCATGCGCGGTAGAGCGCCGAGATACTGACCGATGGACTGCGTGAACGTATTGAGCAAGAAGACCGTCGGACCCGCGAAGAGCACGAAGAAGAGAAGGGCCACGGCGATCACCATGTTTATGAGGCTGAGATAAAGGATTCCCTTACCGATCCCGGTGGAAGCGGAGATCATGAACGCCACCGTCAGCACCGCAATTATGATGATCTGAACCGTAGTGTTGCTTGGCACGTCGAAGACGTAGTTCAAGCCGCCGTTTAGCTGCACAGCACCCAACCCGAGTGCTGTGGCAACCCCAAAGAGCACCGCGAAGATGGCTAGAATGTCCACCGTTTTCCCCGCCACGCCATCGACCCTATCCCCGAGCAAAGGTCGTAGCGTCGCGCTTATGAGGTTTCCGCCGCCTTTGCGAAAGTTGAAGTACGCTATAGCCATCGCGACCACGGCGTAGACGGCCCACGGATGCAGACCCCAGTGAAAGAATGTGTACTGTAGACTGATCTCGGCTGCCTCCGTCGTCGCGGCTTTGGCTTCTCCGTAGGGCGGCGTGCCGAAGTGCGAAGCAGGCTCTGCCACACCCCAGAAGAGGAAGCTCAGGCCCACGCCAGCGGCGAACAACATCGCGAGCCATCCAGTGGTGCTGAACTCCGGCTCGTCCTCGTCCTTGCCGAGTTTGATCCTGCCATACCGGCTAAACGCCAGGTAGACAACAAACACCAGAAACCCCGAGACCGCCAAAAGATAAACCCATCCGAAGGTCGAGATCACGTAGTTCAAAACCGCCGTAAACGTGCTAGAGAGGTTCTCTTGGAACAGAATTCCCCACAACACAAACAGAACCGACAATACGACCGAGATGTAAAACACTGGCCCTATTTGAGATCTAAAATTGTGTAACATCCAAAATCCCCTTCTCCGAATATCTCACGCCCGACCAAAGAGCCACTCCCGCGGCGAACCAAAAAGCAAAAACACCTGCGCCGCACTCCGCAAACAGTGATCCTCACTCAACCTATCGTCCGTCAACACATGAAGCATATCTTGTCTCTGCATCTAGCTTGCAGGTACCTTACCCTAAGCCGGTCCCTATGAAAGCAATACTTTTGAAGATTCCTTTAAGTTTCGTTAAGACAAATGAAGACCCTCGCCGGGATAGGGCGGTGTTGTAGGTCGGTGGCTCGTATAAGATTACGTGAAGTTTCTGGCGTTCTGGGATTTTTGGTTGGGCTGAGTGCGCGGGTAGTGAGAGGGAGACGTTTTGGATATGTTACCGGAGAAGATACTGATAGCGGCGGATGGTTCCAGGGATTCAAAGCTGGCGTTGCGGATGGCTACGAGCATGGCAGGTGGTCTTGGGGCTGAGTTGCACGTTGTCTACGTGGCTATCGTGTCGCCGTGGGTGATGGGCGGTAAGTTGTCGGACACTGAGTATGACCGGCTGAAGCGGGAGCAGCAGGGGTTTTTGGATAGGTTGGTCCAGGAGATCGAAGGTATGGGCGGTGAGCTTGCGGGGTCGCACTTTCGGGTTGGAAAGCGGGCGGACGATGAGATCATAAAGTTAAGCGAGGAATTGGATGTGGATCTTATCGTGGTCGGTAGCAAGGGGCAGACGACTATAGCGCGAGCTTTGATGGGCAGCGACTCTGAGAGCATTGTGCGCCACTCCCGTCATCCGGTACTCGTGGTTCGTGGCGGCTAGACTCTGGCACTAGCGGTTGCGCTCACGCTAGAATACTCACTATGTTCGAGTCTCTGCGGGACAGCGGTTGAATAGTTCGAGAAGGTTGCTCGATGTGATCTCGCGCCGCCTCGGTCTGAGCGTCACGTTGGGTCTGATGGCGGGGCTCGCGGCTTCGGCGGGGGTTATCGTACTATTCGCCGAGATTACCGAAGGCGTGATCAAGGGTGAGAGCCGTCGCTTCGACCGGGCGATGCTACTCTGGATCCACGCGAATTCCCCCGGCTGGCTCGACACTCCTATGAGACTAGTCACGGCTATGGGCTACTACTGGCTGGTCTTGCCAATGCTCGTCGCCGTTGTGACCGTCTTCTATCTTAAGGGCTGGAAGCTCTCGGCAGTTCTGCTCGTTGTCTCAACCGCGGGTGGAATAGTCCTCACTACGGTGCTCAAGGGCTTTTTTCAGCGGGCGCGTCCAGAGCTTTTCGATTCGGGTTATACAGCGTCTTTCTACTCTTTCCCCAGCGGACATGCCACGATCGCGGTCGGATTCTACGGGATGCTCACTGTGATCCTGGCCTATCATCTGCGGGGCTTCGCTCGCTGGGCGTTAGCTGCCGGAGGAGTTTTACTTGTGCTCCTGATCGGATTTTCGAGACTCTATCTAGGGGTGCATTATCCGACGGATGTGCTGGCTGGATTTCTCGCAGCGCCTCTGTGGGTTATCGTTGTTGGAGCGGTTTATTTCCTGTGGATTTGGGCTCGCGATCGTCCCAAAGATTCTTAGCCGGTTCTTTTACGAAGGGATCACGCTTAGACTGTGATGAAGGGCATAAACTCTGGGTTCCAGTCTGGCTGCGTAGGGTACGATTGTGGCGGTAAGAAACATCCGGGAGTGCACCGTTGGATGGAGAACATCTGCAGGAGGTAGAGTTTTGCTCGGTGATATTGGCGGATGGGTCCGGGACGTTATCGAGTCCTGGGGTGTTTTCGGGCTAGTATTCTTACTTTTCCTTGAGAATCTCTTCCCTCCGATTCCTTCCGAGTTGATCCTACCTCTAGCCGGGTTTCTGATCGGGAGTGGGGAGCTTGGGTGGGCAGAAGCTCTGGCGGCTTCCACGACGGGCTCTCTGCTCGGCGCGTACGCGCTGTACGGTTTGGGCCGGTGGGGCGGGCGACCTTTCATTCTGCGGTTCGGGCGTTTGTTGCACGTGACGGAGCGGGACCTGGACCGAGCCGAAGCCTGGTTCGATAGGTTTGGGAGTGTGGTGATACTCGTGGCCCGCATGTTGCCGGGCGCCCGCAGTGTGGTCTCGATCCCCGCCGGGACGCTACACATGCCGCTTATAAAATTTACCCTACTGACTGTAGCGGGCTCCGCCATCTGGAACATGTTGCTGATCGGGGCCGGATACCTGCTCGGCGAGAATTGGTCCAGAGTCGAGGGGGTTGTCGGCTCAGTCTCCAACGTGCTCGTCGTGGTCGTGATCGTGGTGCTGGCCGGTCTGTCAGCGTGGTGGCTATACTCCAAGAGACGCAAACGGCGGACCTAAAACACGGTGCCGGACCATAGCTTTTTAGTGAATAGCGTATCTCCAGGCAAAGCGATAGAATATCTAAAAGACTTTGAAGCGGCGTTTGTATGTCGGGAGGGCGCACTTGACGACGCAGAAAGACCATCGTCACTCGTTTCCGCAACAGATAGCCGAAGTGTTGGCCGAGGAGATCACGGAGCGTCTCTTGTCGCCGGGGGAGCGGCTTTTAGAGCAGACGTTGGCCGGGCGGTTCGGTACCAGCCGCGCCCCGATACGCGAGGCGCTATATCTGCTGTCGCAAGAGGGGCTCGTGGAGCGCATCCCGCGCAAAGGTGCGATCATCCGGCGCTACACGCCGCGTGAGATCGAGGAGATCTACAAGATCCGGGTGACGCTCGAAGAGTTGGCGTTGGAACGCGACTGCGACGGTATGAGGAGGGTGCGTGCCACTGTAAGTGCCCTCAAACCGATCGTGAATGATATGGAGAAGCGACGCAAGGAGACCAAACGCTACCACGAGTCTAACTTCGAGTTTCACAAGGCAATCGTCGAGGTCTCCGGCAGCTCGGTCATACAACGCCTCTACACGCAGATCGAAGGCCCCCTAAAGACTTTCTTGCGCCTCTCCATGACGACGAAATCAGACATCTCTAAATCCATAGAAGACCACAAGCGGATCGTTGCGGCCATCGGAGAGGGCGACGCTCGCACCGCCTCCAGGATACTCCGGACGCACGAGATGGACGGTATGGAACGCGCCCTTGAAGCCAGGAGCGAGAACGGTCTAGGCTAGCTAGAAGACTTACCTCATCCCATTATGCGATTGGGTAGCCAGGTGACGATACCGGGGAACAAGGCGAGGATGAGGATCCCAAGTGCGAGCACGGCGACGTAAGGTAGAGCGCCGGTCAGGATGTCTCGCAGTGGAACGTCCGGGGCTATGCCCTGCACCACGTAGAGGTTCAGGCCGACGGGTGGCGTTATGAGGCCCATCTCCATGTTCAGCGTCATAACTACGCCAAACCAGATGGGATCGAACTCAAGCGCTGTGACGACGGGGAAGAGAACCGGCATGGTGATGAGGATGATCGAGACGGGCGGCAAGAAGAAACCCAGCGCCAGAAAGAGCAGGTTCATGGTGATAAAGATCAGCCAGCGGTTCACCTCAAGCTCGGCTATCGTAGCCGCCAACTCCTGCGGCACGCTAAGGAAGCTCAACACCTGACCGATCACAGCCGAGAAAGCGACGATCATCAGTATCATCGTGCTCGTCCGCACCGCCTCAAGGGATATATCCATGAGCTTTCTGAAGCCCGTGGAGCGGTACAGGATCGCCACGAGTAGAAAGGCGAAGAGCGCCCCAACCGCCGCCGCTTCGCTCGGGGTGGCGACCCCCAGATAGAGAACGCCGAGTATCCCGGCGATCAGCACAATAAACGGCAGAACTTTTACGAGCGCCGAGAGACTCTCACCCCACCCATAGTCTGGAGTCTCCGCCACGGCACCGACGTTCTGACCGGCGGTCTCCTGATTTATAGAGCCTCGCCGTTCGAGGGTTATCGCCAGGAAGATCCACCCGCAGAACAACAGCGTGACCATGATCCCTGGGCCAACCCCGCCCAGAAACAACTGCCCGATAGACTCCTCGGTCGAGATGCCGTAGAGGATAAGGGTGACGCTCGGCGGGATCAGGATTCCAAGCGTACCGCCCGACACTATCGCCCCCGTGGAGACCTGGTTCGAGTAGCCGCGTTTGCGCATCTCGGGGATGGCGACCTTGCCGATGGCGGCGGAAGTAGCCGGGCTGGAACCCGTGAGCGCCGCGAAGAGCGCGGACGCGACGACGCTGCTCATCCCAAGCCCGCCGCGCAGCCGCGAGAGCCACATATTCGTTACCTCGAACAGATCCTCACTAGCCTTTGATTGCCCAAAGATAACGCCCATCAAGACAAAGAGCGGGATTGAGAGTAGTGCGAAGTTGTTCAGCGAGGCAAAGACGAAGTTGCCGAAGAAATTGAGCTGGGCCGGGTCCAGAAACAGCACCACCGAGACTAGAGCCGTAAGCCCCAGTGCGAAGGCGACCGGCAGACCGAGTACCAGAAAGATCGCCAGTATAAGAACGACGAGGCCACCCACTACCAGAGCGCTCACTGGTGCATACCGCCTTCCATCTCTTTGTCGGCTTCCCGGAGATCTTCGGGCTGGTCCACGGTGTCCTCGCCTTCTCCATCGCGAAGCTCCTGCACGCGGTCGTAGATTATGGAGAGGTACTGCAGAGACATTAGCGTCATGCCCAGTGGAACTATGAAGTATGGAAAAGTCATACGCGGGTTCCAGGCGGTGCCGGAGCGCTGGCCGGTTGAGGTGGCGTGCCACCAGAGGCCGAAAGATATATAAGCCACTGCGGCCACGAAGATCAGACCCAAAACCGCTGCGATGATGCCGATGATGACTTTTCCTTTGCCGGGCAGAAGGTTGGCGACGATATCCACGTTTACATGGTCTCCTTGTTTGAGACCGTACGCGCCACCCACGAAGGCTGCGAACATCAGCAGGTAGATGGAGAGTTCCGTCTGCCACACGGTCGGCGCTCCTATAAAGTACCGGAGCGCCACGCCCTCACAGATGATTAGTGTCGTGGCGAGCAACAGCAGACCGCTGATGTACCCCGCCACGTCGGATATCCGGTCCACCACCCGGAACAAGAAGAACTTGTTGGATCTCTCCACCCTCGCGCCTCTCTAGCTCGTTGGGACTTTCTTGGCGAGATCTATAAGCTCCTGGCCGCCATCTACGTCTTTGGCGAAGTTATCCCAGATCGGCTCGGAGACTTCCTGCCACTTCTTGAAGTCCGCATCGTTCATCTTGCCGATCTTCACGCCGTTCTTCTTGAACTCGTCTTCGACGCGCTGGTCGTCCTCTTCGGAGGCTTTGTAGGCGTAATCCTGGAGATCCTGCCCGACCTCTTCGAGCGCCTTCTGCTGCTCGGAGGAGAGTTCGTCAAATTGTTTCTTCCCGATAATTAGCGGCTCGAACATGAACCAGAAGGTGTTCTCCGTTGGAGAGGTGAAGCCCGAGACCTGCTCGTAGAGCCTGTAGGAGCTGAACGATCCGGTGGAGGTTACGGCGCTATCCAGCGTGCCGGTCTGCATGGCGTTGTAGATCTCCGAAGACGACATGCTCTGGATGCCGAAGCCCACGCTCTTTAGCATCTGCTCAACCCGCGAGCCAGCGGCCCGTGTAGTGTTGCCTTTCTGTACCTGATCCGGAGAAGTCAGCGGCTCGCCTTTGCGGACCCCGATAGCGCCAGCATTCCAGATCCAGGTGAGAATCTTGATGCCGTTGTCTTCCGTAAGCTTTTCGATCTTTTTGCCGATCTCGCCGTCCTGGTAGTTCTGGGCCTGGGCGTGGCTGCCGACCATCGCGGGCATGAGGGTGATGCTGAACGCCGGCACGTTGCCCGAAGCGTAGTCCAACGGGAACACGGACATGTCTGTAGCACCCTGGGTGATCGAATCGTACTGTTCGGTTGGCTCGACCAGCGAGCCGTTGGGCGATATGTCGATCTTGACCTGTCCGTCGGTCTTTTTCTCTACCTGCTCCTTGAACCGCTGCGCGACCACGGCCCGGAAGTCGCCTTTGTCCACGGTGGCTTTGGGCCACTGGTGCGTGAGTCGCAGGGTCACCTGCTCGGAGCTACCGCTGCCACCCCCGCCTCCGCTTCCAGTAGCGCAACCGGCGACTCCCATAAGAGCGGCCCCCGCTATACCGGCGCCACCCAACTTCAAGAAATCCCGGCGGCTTATGCCACCAGGTACGCGCACGTTGTTCTGATTCCTGCTTGCCATTGACTTTCTCCCTTCCCTACAATGTTCTTCCCCAAGAACACTCTACTTTTTAGGAACGACTCCCGAGATATCGCTTCTAGGAGCGACCTCTTCTCACCCAACTTCTGACGGCATCATAGGACATTCTGATTCTTTTTGCCTGCCTCCTCCTCCGGGCCAGACCTCGCACCACGCCAAGCTCGACTAGGTCTCCGGGGGTGAGCTTCATGCGCTCGGAGACTTTCTCTGCCTGGCCGCGGTCCTTCTCCACGATGGCCGCAGCGCTCTCCGGGGCGATCACCGCGAAGTAGCCGTCCGGGGTGATCCAGAGGTTATCCGGCGCCGCCAGCGCAAGCGCACCACCGGACCCACCCTCCCCGATGACAAGTGAGGTGATAGGGACTCCGAGATCCGCCACGGCGCAGAACAACTCGGCGATGGCCGTGCCGACGCCTTCTTGCTCATCCCGAGCGCCGTTGCTCGCGCCGGGCGTGTCTATTAGCGTGAGTACGGGCATCCCGAATCTTTCGGCAAACTGCATAAGCCGCCGCGCTGTTCTAAATCCCGCCGCCGTGTTCGCCGTCCCGCTCTGAGCTGCATAGGCGATGGTATTTCCGTCCCGAAGCCCGAAGCCGCACAGCATCCCCTCGTCAACACCACCGGCTCGGTCACCGGAGATTTCGACCCGGCTCTCGAAGTAGTCGTCGAGATACGCCTCTGCACGAGGGCGCTCCGGGCTCCTGGCCCGTAGGACCGACGCCCAAGCCCCTTTCGGCGTCCGAGCATAACCGAGCGCCCGGGGCAACTCTGGCGGCGCGAGTGTTTGTTCCTCACCCGGCGCGAGCAGTGACACCACGATCTCTAGTGTCTCGTATACTTCTTCGGCCTCTATCTCCGTGTCTATGAAACCAGCGGCGAGCTTGCCCGCGCTCGTGAAGTCGTCTGTCTCGTCTCCAGCGTCCCGCACCCGAGATCCCGCAAAGGAGACGGCTGCTTCCTCTATACCTATGATGTAGTCTGCGGTCGAGGCCATTGAAGCCCACACTCCGCCGGTCGTGGGGTTTCGCAGAACGCTGATGTGCGGTACACCGGCGGCTCGCGCTCCCATGCAGGCATCGGCGATATTCTGTAGCTGTACGAGCGAACGCATCCCTTCTTGCATCCGCGCTCCGCCGGTAGCCACGAGCGAGACCACTGGTCGACGAGACTCCCGCGCACGCTCGAAAGCCGCCACGATCCTACTCCCCGCAGCCTCGCCCATCGAACCCCCGAGAAAACGGAAATCGAAGGAGATCATCACTACCGACACCTCGCCTACCCAGGCTTCTCCGACGAGTACGGACTCACCCTCCCCGCTCTTCTCCGCTGCCCGGGCGAGACTATCCTCGTATCCCGGCCATCCCAGCGGGTTCTCCGGGAGCCTGGCATCCTCGAATTCCGCAAATCCTGTGGAAACCGCTTCTATGGCCTCGCGAGCCGACGGAGAAGCCACGCTAGAAATCCGCTGCTCTTGCTCAACGATCATCATCGCCTCCTGCGAAAGAGCCATCATCGTCGCGGATCACCTCCGATTGTCGACAATCCGTATAACACATATAACATACTCTCGTTACACGTTCAACGTTTCGCGGGGTTTTTGGGGGGATTTAGAACACGCCGACCAGAAAGAGTGTTGTGAGCATAACCACGCCGCTCACGACCAGAGTTATGGCGGTGTAGCCGAGGATGTCTCGCACAGTGAGGCCCGCAATGGCGAGTAGTGGGATGGTCCAGAAGGGTTGGATCATGTTGGTCCACTGGTCTCCGTAGGCTATGCCCATGATGACGAGTGCGGGGTCCGCGCCGAGTTGTTCGGCGGCTTGCAGGAAGACCGGTCCTTGCACAGCGAACTGTCCGCCACCCGATGGGACAAACATGTTGACGATGCCGCCCGAGATCATGGCCCACATCGCGAGCGTTCCGGGCGTGGATATGCTGACAAAGAAGTCGCTGAAGACCTCTACGAGACCCGTAGCCGTCATTATCCCGAGTATCCCGGCGTAGAGCGGATACTGCAACAACACATTCCCTACCGTGCGCCCCGCTTCGGTTATGAGAGTGACGAGCTCCCGAGGAGAGCCGACCAGCAGGAAGATCGCCGCTAGGAAACTCCAATTGACGATGTCCAACGTGAGCGCGAAACCCTCCTGAGCGAAGTACACGACCAGATAGATCACCAGTGACGTGCCGAGCGCGAGCGTAAGAAAGCGCGCTCCGTCGGCCCGATCCGCCGGTGATGGTCCGTTTTGCTGGGTTGCTCCGGTAGCCTGTGGCGAATTCTCCGACGCCTCGCCTTCGGGCGCGGTGTCTTCGTCCGGGTTCTTGTCCGCGAATTCGACTATTGGGTCGTCGCCTCGGGGACGCAGGAGAACCATCGTGCCGGTAACGGCTATCAGGGTGACGACTATCGCCGCTATGTTCCACAGGGCGAAGGTGGTCTGCGTGACCGGAACCAGCCCGAACTCCAAATCTTCCAGGAAGCTGCCAGGGGTGGCAGCGGCCAGCGGACCCGAACCCGAGTAGCCCATATGCCAGACTACGTACCCCGAGTAAGCGCACGCAACTAGCAACGGAAAGTGTATGCGAATGCCACGCTCTCGCGCTACCCGCGCCACCTCGACCGCCACGATACCACCGACGATCAAACCCAGGGCCCACGAGACGAGCGAGGCGAGACCGGCGATCACGGTGACGAAACCGTAGGCCATCGCAGGGGTTCGCGGAAAACGGGCGATACTGTTTAGCATCCTTTGTACGGGCCGCGTGTGTGCCAGCGTGTAACCGAGCACGAGAACGATGGAGATCTGGGCTATAAACTCCAGAAGCCCCGAAAGACCGTCGCCCCAGCCTCGAACAACCTCCAAAGGCCCGGCGTCCGTGAGGCCCAGCGCCATCAACGCCACAACGAAGGTCAGCCCGATCGCGAAGACCAGGGCATCCGGCATCCAACGCTCCACGACACTCACCAAAGGACGTGCCACCGCTCTTAACATCCCGCCTCCTCAGCTAAAGCCGAAGGTGAGAGACCGTACCGGAGTGGTGGACGTTATCCATCGAACCGGTGTGTTGAGTCAGCTCCCCCAACCTTTCCGACATTTCCCCAATTATCTAACCCTCGTCCATAATAGCAGCGTCCGCAGCGTGTTGGTAGAACCGCACGACGTTGCCCACCCACGAGCGGTTATGTATGCTTGCAATGCAGTTCCGAAGGAAGGCAACCGCAGAGCGCGTGATCGTAGGTTGTCCCGTTCGAGGTATGAAGCGGTAAGGAGAGACAGATGACGGACACCGGGATTTGCTTTCTAAAGGCTACGGAGATCGCACGTCTTATCCGTGAAGGTGAACTCTCCGTCGTCGAGGTGATGGAGGCGCACCTGGACCGGATAGAACGGGTGAACCCGCAGGTGAACGCCATCGTCACCTTGCTGCCGGAGCGAGCGATGAAGGAAGCCCGCACCGCTGATGAGAAGCGGTCGCACGGTGAGGAGACCGGGCCGCTATTCGGGTTGCCGGTAGCGCACAAGGATCTCGTACCGACGGCGGGTGTGCGGACCACTTACGGTTCATCCGTCTACAAGGATTACGTGCCAGATACAGACGCCTTGATCGTAGAGCGCCTACGAGAGGCCGGGGCGATCATGATCGGCAAGACTAACACCCCGGAGTTCGGAGCCGGTTCCCAGACTTTCAACGAGGTCTTCGGCGCGACGGTCAACCCCTACGACACCACGAAGACCTGCGGTGGTTCGAGCGGGGGCGCGGCCGCCGCGCTAGCTTGCGGGATGCTCCCCATCGCCGACGGTAGCGACGTCGGCGGCTCGCTGCGAAACCCGGCGTCCTTTTGCAATATCGTTGGGATGCGTCCCTCCGTGGGACGAGTCCCTGCGTGGCCGGGGGATGCCGCGTGGTTCCCGCTCGCCACCGAAGGACCGATGGCCCGAACCGTGGACGACGTGGCGCTCATGCTCTCCGCGATGGCTGGTCCTGATCCATGCTCACCAGTCTCGCTCCCCGAACCGGGTACGACCTTTACGAAACCGCTGGAGCGAGACTTCTCCGGCGTGCGCCTGGCCTGGAGCCCGGACTTCGGCGGTATTCCCGTAGATGTGCGAGTCACGGAAGTCCTCGAAAAAGCGTTGCCGGTCTTCGAGGATCTTGGGTGTGGGATCGAGGCTGCGGAGCCCGATTTCTCCGGGGCTGATGAGGTTTTTACAACGTGGCGAGCCTGGTACTACGAGCTGAAATACGGGCATCTCCTGAAGGACCACCGCGACGAATTGAAGGATACGGTCGTCTGGAATATAGAGGCGGGGCAGAGGCTCACGGGGCCGCAGTTGGGGGAGGCTGAGAAGCGGCGCACGGAGTTATACCATCGCGTCCGGGAGTTCATGGAGACTTACGAGTATCTGATCCTACCGGTAGTCCAGGTGCCGCCGTTCGACGTTGATCAACCATACGTTACCGAGATAAACGGTGCGGAGATGAGCAATTACATCGAGTGGATGAAGTCCTGCTACTACATAACGGCGACGGGGCTACCGGCGATCTCCGTCCCTAGCGGCTTCACTGCGGAGGGGCTGCCGGTCGGGGTCCAGATAGTGGGTCGCTACCACGACGACCTCGGGGTGCTCCAACTCGCCCGGGCCTTCGAGCGCGCCACCGGCTTCGGCGAACGCCGACCTCCACTAGCGTAGTAAATACTCAGGAGAGCGGTATCGTCACTGCCTTTTCGAAGGTGGGGCGTTGCATCAATCTCTCATAGTAGGCATCGAGGTTGGGTGTGGACGGGCGCTCTACTGGGAGTTGGTTCCAGCGGTGGATCGAGACTCCCAGCGGTATATCCGCCATTGTTAGGCTCTTGCCAAGTGCGTAGGAACGTCCCTTCAAATGGGCTTCTACGAGGCCCCAAGACTCGATTGTCTGCTGACGGAAAGACTCTACTACCTCATCGTCGCGCTCTTCGGGCGAAGTGCGGATAAGATCGATAAAGACCGGGCGCATCCTGGCCCACAGCGTGCCGAGTTGCCAGTCCATCCATTTCTCGGCCTCGGCTCGCCTCTGAAGGTCGTCCGGGTATAGCGTGCCGAAGCCGTGCTTAGCCGCCAGATAGCGCAGTATAACGTTGGATTCCCAGAGCGTGAAACCATCATCTGAGATGGCTGGTACGAGGCCGTTGGGGTTGAGCTGCCGGTACTCCGGGTCATCCGTACCGCCGAAGGCTCCTCCGGCGTCTACCAGGTCGTACTCCAATCCCAACTCACCGCAGCACCAGAGGACTTTCTGGACGTTGATAGAGTTTCTGCGGCCCCAAATCTTTAGCATGTTCGCCTCTCTCTGGCATAGATCCGTAGCGTGAATTTTAGCTCTACGGCTCCAATTTTCCCCGGTAGGCGAATCTGAACCTCGCCTGGCAGGACCGCTAACCGCTGCGCTAGCTGATATTTTAGATACGACGTTCCTAGAGTAGAGGGAGTTTCATTTTGCAAGAGTCATTCTTTGGCACGCTCGACGGCCACAAGCCCGAGGTCGCCGGAAGCGCTTTCGTGGCGGCTACAGCGGTCGTTATAGGGAAAGTTTGCCTCGGAGAGCGCTCCAGCGTGTGGTACGGGAGCGTTCTGCGGGGCGACGACGAGGAGATCTCCGTAGGCGAAGACTCCAACATCCAGGACCTCTCGATGGTCCACGCCGACCCCGGATTCCCGGCCATCGTGGGTGATCGGGTCACAGTTGGGCACCGGGCTATCGTTCACGGAGCGACGGTCGAGGACGACGTGCTCGTCGGGATGGGGGCCATATTGCTCAACGGAGCGAAGATAGGCTCCGGGTCCGTGATCGCCGCCGGGGCGGTGGTGACTCCGGGGACGGAAGTGCCGGAGGGTTCGCTAGTGGCTGGAATACCAGCGAAGGTCATCCGCGAAGTTCGTGACACGGACCGCGAGATGATCCAAAGCGGCTCCAAGAGCTACGTGAAGAAGTCCGACGTTCACCGCGAGATAGAGCCGCTGAGCGCCGATGAGGTGGTCGTATGAGCGGCGGGCCGCTCGCGGGCATGAAGGTCGTAGACCTGACTCGTGCTCTGGCCGGACCCTACGCGACCTTGATGCTCGCGGACGCTGGAGCGGAGATCATAAAGGTCGAGCGTCCCGGCAAGGGCGACGACACTCGTGGTTGGGGACCGCCGTTCGTGGGCGAGCCTGGGGCGGAGGAGTCCACGTACTTCCTCTCCGTGAACCGGAGCAAGAAGTCCGTCGTGTTGGACTTCAAGAGCGCCGAAGACCTGGAGAAGCTGAAGGTGCTAATACAAGACGCAGACGTGTTGGTGGAGAACTTCCGGCCCGGCGTTATGGAGAAAGTCGGCCTCGGCGAGCGTGACTTGGAGAAGTTGAATCCCCGGTTGGTGTATCTCTCTATTACGGGATTCGGAGAGGGTGGGCCAGATGGACATCGTCCGGGGTTCGACCAGATCGCGCAGGGCGAGGGCGGCTTGATGAGCTTTACTGGACCCCTGGGCGGCACTCCCACAAAAGTCGGCGTACCCATAGCGGACATCCTCTCCGGCATGTTCGGCGCGTTCGGTGTGGCGGCGGCGCTTACGGAACGGGAGAAGAGCGGGCGGGGCCAGAAGGTGACATCTTCGCTTCTCGGAAGCATGATCGGTATTCATGCCTTTCAGGGAACCCGCTGGCTCGTCGCTGGAGATGTACCGGAGCCCGAGGGAAACCGCCACCCAACGATAGCTCCATACGGTGCCTACGAATGTTCGGACGCGGAGATCAACATAGCCGTAGGCTCAGATGGACTCTGGCAGCGCTTCGCCCCGCTAGTTGGCCTCGACTCCGATGACGAGCGTTTCGCCGACAACCGCGAACGCTTGGCTCACGTGGACGAGTTGGAAGAAGAGATGGCTCCGGCCCTCAAATCCGCGACCGTGGACGAGTGGATGGAGCGCCTGAGCGAGGCGGGTGTGCCAACAGGCCGGGTGAAGTCGCTCGACGAAGTCTACGCCTCACCGCAAGTCGAGCACCTGGGTCTCATAGACTCCGTAAATCATCCGACGCTCGGTGAGATCCGCCTGCCCGGAACCCCTATCGGCTACGAACGTTCAGGCCGACGAGCGCCGGAGCCGCCACCAACCCTCGGACAGCACAACGACGAAATTTTTGGAGATGAAGACTGAGAGACAGCCGCGGTGCTGGATCCCCCGGCTGTATCGTGAGAGTAGGCGGGACCGCGCTATGAACTAACGATGCGCCAGAGACCGACGATCCCGAGAACTAGGATAAAGCCCCGCAATACCGGGGCTGGAAGCCGACGCCCTATATTGGAACCAAGTAGACCTCCCACCAGAGAGCCGACCGCTATCAGCCCGACAGCGGACCAGCTTATTCGGTCGTAGGCCACTATGATGTACGCTGTGGCCGCCGTGGCGTTTACCACCGCCGTCAGCAGGTTCTTGAGGGCGTTCACTCGTTGCAGGGGCTCCGGCAAGAGCGACCCTAGAACTCCCACCAGCAGGATGCCTTGCGCGGCGGCGAAGTACCCGCCGTAACACCCGACGAGATACGTGCCGGTGAGCGTCGCCGCTCGCTCTCCCTTACCCGACTCCGATTTCTCCCGGCGTTCGCGGTACCGGGCTATCGTCCTTTGAATCCGCGTCTGGGTCACTACAAGCACGAGTGCCAGCACGAGCAGCACGGGGACGACCGCCTCGAAGGTCTCGTCGGGGAGATTCAGCAGCAACCAAGAGCCGGTAAGGGCCCCGATCAGGGAAGCTGGCACGAGTTGCAACACGCGCTGGCGTTGTCCCGAGAGCTCTCGACGGTAGCCCCAGGTACCAGAGATGCTTCCAGGGACCAGCCCGATGGCGTTGCTTATAACGGCTACCACTGGAGGAAAGCCGAACGAGAGCAGTACGGGGAAAGTTATTAGCGTGCCACTGCCCACGGCAGCGTTTATCGCACCGGCCCCGACTCCCGCCAGCAAGATCGCAAAGATCTCGAAGGCGCTCATCGCGCCTCGCTCTCGACGCTACCGCAACCATTTGCACCGGGACTTAGCGTAGTCTGCAAGCCGCACCTCCCTTCCGTACATAGCCATCATGCCAGTCTGGCAAGCCAAAGCATATACTTATTTCCGGTGAGCGACCGCTTTAGAGCCGCCCGTTACTCTTCTCCGCGAGCGTCCCAAAATACCGGCCAGGACGTTAGCTTCGACAGCCTCCCATTCCTGTTAATTGACGCTCTAATACTCGCCGATTTCCACAACCAGATCCACAGAGTACACTCCAGTTTGTCGCCGGGGCCAGAGTCTTCTACTCGTAGAAACGACCGGCTCCAACGCTACAACGCCGATAGTGCGCTATCCTTACCGTTCATGACCGAGAAACACCCCTTCGAGGAACAGTTCCAGACAGCCACGCCGAAGAGCCGCCGCGAGTGGCGCGACGACCAGCAGAAGGCGTCCTCTAAAGGTGGCGGTATCGTAGAGTTTATCGTCATATTGGCGATCTCCTTCGCTTTAGTGTTCCTGGTGATCCGCCCATTTGTCGTGGAGGCGTTCTTTATCCCATCCGAGAGCATGGTCCACACCCTGGAAGTCGGGGACCGCGTCCTGACGAACAAATTCATCTACCGATTCACCGAACCCGAACGCGGCGACATCCTAGTCTTCAAAAGCGTAGACGGTTCCAGCGACCTGAAGGACCGCAAAGACCTGATCAAGCGCGTAGTCGGTGTCCCAGGAGATACCATCCAGGTGAGGCGCGGCAAGCTGTTCGTAAATGGAGAAGCCCAGAAGGAACCCTACGTCAACGAGGAAACCGTGGATTTCCAAGCTCCCTACGGCCCGAAAAAAGTCCCCGAGGGTCACGTCTTCATGATGGGCGACAACCGAGGTAATTCGTCCGATTCGCGGGTCTTCGGCCCTCTGCCGAAGGAGAACATCGAGGGGCAGGCTTTCTTGCGGTTCTGGCCGTTGAATCGTTTCGGCGGCCTCTAACGTATAAGACGGTCAGTGAACGAAGAACAGAGACCTCGGCGTAAATTTTTGGGTAGTTGGCTGGAATTTCCAGTCATCCTGCTAGTCTCGTTTGGATTGGTCTTCGGTTTCGTGCGTCCGGTGGTCGCCGAGCCGTTCAGGATACCGTCGGGCAGCATGATCCCGACCCTAGAGATAGGGGATCGCGTACTGGCGACCAAGCTTGCCTATGACCTTTCCGACGTTGAACGCGGAGACATCGTGATCTTCCAAAGCCCCGCAGACGGCAAAGACCTGATCAAACGCGCCGTAGGGCTGCCGGGAGACAACATGGAGATCCGCGGTGGGAAACTCTACATCAATGGCGAGGTTCAGGACGAGCCTTATCTCAAACCGGACACCCAAATCTCGCAACCATTCGGCCCGGTGACCGTCCCCAAAGGACACATCTTCGCGATGGGAGACAACCGGGGAAACTCGACGGATTCCAGGATCTACGGACCCGTGCCGGAAGGGAATTTGATCGGCGAAGCGAAAGTCCGCTTCTGGCCTCCGGATCGGATCGGTCTTCCCTAATACTACTTATCCTACTTGGGGTGGGCCTTTCCGGATTCGGGCGAGGAGGTCTTCCGGCTCATTTGGCGGTGTCCACGGGGATTCGATCCACCACGTAGCACCCGCCTCCGCGAAGGGCCTCACCGTAGCAGCCGCACTCTCCAAATCTTCGCCCGACGTCTCGCCATCCACCACAATATCGAAAGGCGCATCCGGCGGGCGATTCTCTTCCGCATACGCTCTCATGGCTTGAATGTCGTTTGGAGTGACTTCTCCGCGGGTGGTGTAGGCTAACAGCCCGTCGTAGCGCAGGGCGCGTTTCATGGACTTCTTGCTCGGCCACGCGGCTACCGGCCAGATCGGGACGCCCGGACGCTGCACCGTCGGGGGCAGGAAGGTCATCTCTTCCATTCGGTAGTGTTCGCCCTCGTAGCTAAATGGCTCACCACGCCACAGACCGGTCAGGATCTCCAAGCTTTCGTCGAGTAGATTCGCCCGTACCTTCTTCTCCATAGTCTCGCCGACTTTAGAGAAGCCTCCATCATCCGTGGCTCCGAGGCCAACCGGCAGAACGAGACGACCGCCGCAGAGGTGATCCAGGGTCATCGTTTCGCGGGCGAGCTTCCAGGGCCGCCTGCGAGACGGAGGCGTAATAATGGCTCCGAGCCGGACCCGCTCCGTAGTCATAGCCATCGCCGCCATCACCACCCACGGGTCGTAGGTCTCGAAATCCCCGACGCATATGCCATCCCAGTAGAAGACACCGTCCCAACCCGCCGCCTCCGCTTCACGGGCAAGATCTGCGGCTGTGCGAGGATCCCCTTTGGTAACGATAAAACCATAGTTCATTCTAGATACCCCCTAATAACTCGGAGCTTCTCTGAACACTCTAATAATACTCGGAGGTCAAGCCGCCAAAAACGACGAAATCGAAGAAGGCTATCTACCGTAAGTTCCGGTGAGACTCCGCAATTTCTCCGCTAGTTCCAGGGTGAGGGATTCTCTCTCCACGCGCCAGCGCCAGTTGCCAGAGGCTGTTCCAGGTGTATTCATTCGGGCGTCGGTGTCTAACTCCAATACATCCTGCATCGGGATGACGGCTCGCCGGGCGGTCGAGGAGTACGCTAACCGGACAAAATCCCAGGCCGTGATGAATTCCTGGCCTAGATAGCGACGGGCGAAGGCTCGTTTTTCGGTGCTTGCGGCGGTCCACCAGCTGGTTGTGGTGTCGTTGTCGTGGGTGCCGGTGTATGCGACCCAGTTTTCGCCGGTGAAGTTGTGCGGTAGGTGCGCGTTGTCCGGGCCGGAGAATGCGAACTGTAGGACTTTCATGCCGGGCAGATTTAGGGAATCGCGCAAGGTCTCGACTTCGGGGGAGATGTCGCCGAGGTCTTCGGCGATGATCGGCAACTCTCCGAGGGACTTCTGTAGTGCGTCGAAGAGTCCTTTTCCTGGCCCCTTGATCCAGCGACCGTTCTTCGCGGTTTTCTCGTTCGCGGATATCTCCCAGTATGCTTCAAAGCCCCGGAAGTGGTCCAGGCGTACCGCGTCGAACAAGGAGAATGCCATTCGCATTCGGGCGGTCCACCAGGCGTAGCCATCCCTGGACATGCGATCCCAGCGGTAGAGAGGGTTTCCCCAGTGTTGGCCGGTCTCTGAGAAGTAATCCGGCGGAACTCCGGCGACTACGGTTGGCTCGCCCGCAGCATCCAGATAGAACAACTCCTGGTTGGCCCACACATCCGCGGAGTCGTGGGCCAGGAAGATCGGGGCGTCGCCCATAACCTCAATCCCCTTGGACTGTGCCGCTGACCGGACTTCCCCCCAATCCCGAAAGAATCGGAACTGCACAAACTCGTAGTACGAAACTTCGTCTTTCAGACTTTCCCGTGCCCGAGCCATAGCACCAGATTCTCTAGTCACAAGACCATCGTCCCAAAGATTCCAGGGGGTGGTGCCGTATTCGTTCTTGAGTGCGGCGAACAGCGACCAATCCCCGAGCCATCCCTTGTGTTCGTCGCGAAACTCCTGGAAAGCCTTGCCGCATCCAAAGCGTCCGAAAGCCTCACGTAGAAGTTTCTCCTTGCGAGCGACCGCCGCCGGATAGTTCACTGGCCCGGGTGGGATCCACTTTGCCGAACTGGAGACCAGCAGCTTGTCCTCGATCAGTCGCTCGGTGCTTACGAGCAGCGGATTCCCCGCGAACGCCGAGCCAGCCGAGTAAGGAGAGCCGGTTTTGTCCGACGGCCCGAGAGGTAGAACCTGCCAGATCCCCTGTCCAGATTTCTCCAGGAAATCCAGAAACTCTAATGCTTGCGGCCCCAACTCCCCAACACCGTACGGCCCCGGCAGCGAGGTTGGATGCAGCAAAATTCCAGCGGCTCGTTTTGTTTCTTCAGGTTTCACGCGCCGGATTCTAGCGGTTTATGAGATGCGTGACAGGTCTTCGAGGAACGCTTCGACTTCGACCGGTGGAATGCGCTACTCGAAAAAATCTCCGGTGATTATTTCACTACCTGTTCACTCAAGTGCGCAGGGTCAAAGTACGCATAGAAGCGGCTCACTTTGTCGTCCTCAATCTCCAGGATGCTCACACCATCGTAGGATACTGAGTCGCCGTTTGAGGTGCCGGTCGTAGTCCATTCGAGCGCAGCGTGGCCGGAGTCGTCGGCGAAGACGTTGTGAAACTCGCTCTTCATTTCGCCGAAGGTGGCTCGGTAGCTGGTCCAGAACTCGCGCAAGCCTTCGTGACCGGAGAAGTTCTTAGGGACGGAGACGTTGCCGATCTCGCACTCTTCCGTGTGGATGCCCGCGAGAGCCTCGACATCCTCATCTTCTTCTAGTTTCCAGAGAGCCTCTATAAACTTGTCCGCCACTTCTTTCGACACGATGCGACCACCTCTCGACTACAGATTACGCTACCGGGCAAGAGTATCTTCCACCTCTCGCCCGAGGGTTGTAACTCCGCACTCAGGAGGTTGGACCAGCCGGATGGCTAGGACTGAGGGATCTCCTCGATCTCGATCCGCTCGACCGTCTCGCCGGGTTCGCGGGCGCGTTGCGGGTCTCGCTCCGGAATCGCGTTGACCGTCTCCATACCTTCCACGACCTCGCCAAAGATAGCGTGCCGCCCGTCCAGCCACGGCGTAGCGACGTGAGTGACGAAGAACTGCGAGCCGCCCGTATTCGGACCAGCATTCGCCATTGAGAGAATGCCGGGGCGGTCATGCTTCAAGTCCTCGTGAAACTCGTCCGCAATGCTATACCCCGGTCCACCCGTGCCAGTACCCGTCGGGTCTCCCGCCTGTACCATAAAGTCTTTAATGACCCGGTGAAACGTTGTCCCATCAAAGTATCCATCCCGCGCCAGAAAAACGAAGTTGTTAACCGTCTCCGGCGCCTCCTCCGCGAAAAGTCGTACCTTTACCACGCCCTGCCCGGTAACGATATTCGCCAAATACTCGTAGCCCGGCTTCAGCGTCATCTCCGGCGGCTGGTCGTAAGTCTTCTGAGCCATAATGTCCTCTCTAAGTTTCCACAGCGTCGCACATGCTATCGTATCAAAGCCTTGTAGGTAATCTCAAAACAACATCGGCGACGGATCGGAGTACATATACGTCGTCTAGTTTCAAATCCTAGTAGGTAAGCTCCAAACTTCTTCAAAGACCTATCCGCCGAGCGGGCCAGGAATACTTTGTAGTCAGCTACGGTCTGATTTTCGCTCGAAAGGTACGCGTTCTTCGTCACTGCTCTTAATTGCGGCCATTACGCGCTCGTGTTCGCGTACGTCCTCCGCGTCTTCGGCGGCTTCGATAAGCCGTTCGTATTCTCCGATATCTAGAACCACCCGCGTGGGCTTTCCGCGCTCGTCCGTAACGTACTCCATAGCACCTCCTTTGGAACTTTCGTTCAAATACTACCGTGTTACGGGATACCTCGGACGTTCAGCGGCCCGTCTCTCGTTCTTCCAGCACAGCGTCCACCA
>JBGTFQ010000236.1:0-4573 GCA_041747155.1 Rubrobacteraceae bacterium | reverse complement strand
TTCACCAACCTCACGCGCGCGATCTTCCGCAGCGCAGAGTTCGGCTTCTTGGGCGTGGTCGTCGAAACGCGGGTGCAAACCCCCCGCTTCTGCGGCGAGCCCTGCAAGGCCGGCGTCGCCGACTTCTCCTTCTTTACACTCCGTGCTTTCCGCACGAGCTGATTGGTCGTCGGCATGGCCGCGCCTTCCTCTCCGCTTCCTAACAAAAGGACTACTACAAAGAACTTTCTGACAGCTATTTTTCGGCGCATAAACTGACTACACCCATTTATAGCCGCGACGCATGATTCTAGGCCCGCAAAGGCACTATGTCAACCTACAGATTCCCGCTGACTACCCGCAAAGCAAAAGGGCCGGAGCGCAATGCCCCGACCCGATGGAATCTAGTGCGGATCTACTACGAGGCTGCTATGTCCTCTTCGATCTCCTCAACCTCACGCGCCTTGTAGCCTTCGACGTGTACCTGTAGCTGCCGGTAACGCGGTAGTCCAGTCGCAGCCGGGATGAGCTTACCGATAATGACGTTCTCCTTGAGTCCTGCGAGATCGTCGACCTTGCCCTCGATTGCCGCGTCGGTTAGGACACGAGCGGTCTCCTGGAAAGAGGCCGCCGACAAGAAACTGTCGGTCGCGAGCGATGCCTTTGTAATGCCCATCAAGACCGTGTGGTAGGTGGCTGGCTTGCCGCCCTCTTCCTCTTCGATCCGAGCATTTTCGGCCCGTACGGAGAACTTGTCGGCTACCTGCTCCGGCAAGTAAGTCGTGTCACCGGGATCGTCCACCACGACCTTGCGAAGCATCTGACGGACTATCACCTCGATGTGCTTGTCGTGGATATCCACACCCTGCGTCCGGTAGACCTTCTGGACTTCGGCCACGATGTACCGCTCCGTCGCCGTGGTGCTACGGTCGTAGCGCAAGTCGTTTTCGAGGATCTGGTGCGGGTAGATGGCACCCTCCGTTATCGGAGTGTTCGCCACGACTTCCGCTCCCTCAATGAACTCCGACTTCAAAAGCTGACGCTCGACCTTGTATTCGCGGCTTTCGGTGTTGTCCGAAGACGTGATGACCACCTTGATCAGCCGGTCAGACTCAGCCTCTTCGAGCGAGACGAATCCGTCTATATCAGCCAACGTCGCCTCGGCTTTCGGGTGACGAGCCTCGAAAAGCTCGACGACCCTCGGCAGGCCAGCCGTGATGTCCTCGCCTGCGATACCGCCAGTGTGGAAGGTACGCATCGTAAGCTGCGTCCCCGGTTCGCCAATAGACTGAGCCGCAATAATTCCGACGGCCTCGCCCACGTCCACGGCCCGGTACGTGCTCAACGCACGTCCGTAACAAGCCTGACAGACACCGTGAGCGTTCTCGCACTTGGACGGCGTGCGGACGGAGACCTTAGTCTCGTTCGGTAGAGTCCCGTTCCAAGCAGCCAGAACCTTGCGCGTGATATCCAAACCGGCTTCGGCTACGACCTCACCCGTCTCCGGGTTCACGAGGTCGCGGGCCAGGTAGCGGGCCGCCACCGAGTCATTCACGTCCCGGCCACCGTCTAGGTACAGCGGTATGTCGATAAAGCCGGTCGATCCACAGTCCTCGCCGTTTACGACAACGTCCTGCGAAACGTCCACGAGACGCCGGGTCAGGTAGCCGGAGTCCGCCGTACGCAGCGCGGTATCGGCCTGGCCCTTTCGTGCGCCGTGAGTCGAGGTGAAGTATTCCAGGACCGAGAGACCCTCCATAAAGTTCGACTTCACGGGCTCCGGGATGATCTCACCCTTAGTGTTCGTCATGAGGCCCCGCATACCGGCGAGCTGTGTAATCTGCGAGTAGTTGCCTCGCGCACCGGAGTTAGCCATCATGAAGATCGGGTTGAGACGGTACAGGTTGTCCTTCATCGCCTGCTCGACCTCGTTCTTGGCCTGCGTCCACAGGCTGATGGTTCTTTCGAGTCGCTCGTCGTCGGAGATGAAACCCTGATCCCACTGATCGTCGGTCTCGTCGACGGCACTCTGAGCCTTGTCCAGAATGCCTTCCTTCTGAACCGGCACCACGATGTCGTTCTTGCCTACGGAGACACCCGCCTTCGTCGCTGTGTGGAACCCGATCCGCTTTAACGTATCGAGCAACTTGCTTACGAGCTCCGTCGGATAGCGGTCAACGTACTCCGAGACGAGACTCTTGATCTCACCCTTCTTCAAAATGTGGTTGACGTAAGGATACGACCGGGAGTCATAAGAGTCTCCAAGATAATCCCGCAAGGTCTGCTCGACGTTCTCATTGAACAGAACGCGACCAAGAGTGGTCTCCAACCGCTCACCGTTACGCCGCGTGATGACCTTATCGTGCAGCTTGAGCGATCCCTCTTTGTAGGCGGCCTCGGCCTCGTCGTAGGACGAGATGAAGCTCTTGACCGGCTCTTTCTCGGTCTCTTCGTCGGAGTAGGTGATGTAGTACAGACCAAGCACCATGTCCTGCGACGGAACAGCAAACGGGAATCCGTTCGCCGGAAGCAGGATGTTCTGGGTCGAGAGCATCAGCACCCGCGCCTCGGCCTGGGCCTCAGGCGAGAGCGGCACGTGAACGGCCATCTGGTCACCGTCGAAGTCCGCGTTGAACGCGGTACACACGAGCGGGTGGACCCGAATAGCCTTGCCCTCCACCAACACCGGCTCGAAAGCCTGGATGCCGAGGCGGTGAAGCGTCGGGGCGCGGTTCAAGAGCACCGGATGCTCCTTGACTACGTCCTCTAGAACATCCCATACTTCGGGGCGGAGCCGCTCGACCATCTGCTTCGCGCTCCGAATATTCGGGGCGAGAGCACGGTCCACGAGAACCTTCATCACGAACGGCTTGAAAAGCTCGACCGCCATGAGGCGTGGCAGGCCGCACTGGTGCATCTGAAGGTTCGGCCCGGCCACAATGACCGAACGACCCGAGTAGTCGACACGCTTACCGAGAAGGTTCTGGCGGAAGCGGCCCTGCTTACCCTTGAGCATGTCGCTCAGGGACTTGAGGGCGCGGTTTCCGGCACCTGTTACGGCCCGGCCCCGACGACCGTTGTCGAAGAGCGCGTCAACGGCCTCCTGAAGCATCCGCTTCTCGTTGTTTACGATCACATCCGGCGCACCCAAGTCCAACAGGCGGCGCAGACGATTGTTGCGGTTGATAACTCTGCGATACAGATCGTTGAGATCCGAAGTCGCGAAGCGGCCACCGTCGAGCTGAACCATCGGACGTAGGTCCGGCGGCAAGACGGGGACGGCGTCCATGATCATCCACTCCGGCATGTTGCCGCTGACCCTAAACGCATCCACGACCTTGAGGCGCTTTATCGCCTTCTGCCGCTTCTGGCCCTTCGCCTCAGAGACTATCTCACGCAAATCATCGGCTTCGTCCGTGAGGTTGACCTGCTGAATGAGGTCACGGATAGACTCCGCGCCCATTCCACCTCGGAAATACACGCCGTAGCCGAACTCGTCGCCGAAGCGATCCTTCATCTCGCGGAACAGTTCCTCGTCGTCCACGATCTGACGGGGCTCCAAAGTCTGGAACTCCTCCCAGGACCGGCGCACGAGCTCTATCTGCTCTTCTATGGAGCGTTGAATGTCCTCGATAGTCTCTTCGGCCTCCGCGTGGATCTTCTTGATCGTGGCGGCCTGGTCCTCTTCCTCTATTTCGGCGTACTCTTCCGTCAACTCATCGGCGGAGGACTCACCCTTTGTGACGCTCTCGCGCTTCGTGCGGAGAGCCTGAGTCGCGGTGATCTCCTCGTCCTTCTCTTCTTCGAGCGTCCGGATCTCCTCTTCCACGCGCTCGCGCAGCATGTCGATGTCGTTCGCCCGCTCCTCGCGGTCCACCCAGGTTACGATGGAAGACGCGAAGTACAGCACCCGATCCAAGTCCTTCGGGCTGATGTCGAGCAGATAACCCATCCGGCTCGGCACGCCTTTGACGAACCACACATGGGCGATAGGAGCGGCAAGCTCCACGTGGCCCATGCGGTCGCGGCGCACGCGGGCTCGAGTTACCTCGACACCGCAACGCTCGCAGATAATGCCCTTGAAGCGGATGCGCTTGTACTTACCGCAGTAGCACTCCCAGTCCTTCGAGGGACCGAAGATCCGCTCGCAGAACAGCCCGTCTTTCTCGGGGCGGAGGGTGCGGTAGTTGATGGTCTCCGGCTTCGTGACTTCGCCCCGAGACCACTCGCGGATCTCATCAGCCGATGTAAGGCCGATGGAGATCTGCTCCAGCTTGTTTATGTCTATGTCGCGCTCTAGTCCCTGCAACGCCTAGATCCCTCCTTTGCCGAAGTCCGGCGCGTCGTCGAGGTTTCCGGTCGGCTCTTCGCGGCTGAGGTTGATCCCCAACGCCCGCGCGGCCTCGTCCCAATCGCGGCGCTCCGTGTCTTCCACGGCGGCTTCCGCGTTGTATACCGGCTTGACCGAGAGCCCCAGCGACTGCATCTCTTTGAGCAGCACCTTGAAGCTCGCCGGTACGCCCGGCTCCGGTATGTTCTCGCCCTTGACTATTGATTCGTAGCTCTTGACCCGTCCAACCCGGTCGTCGCTCTT
>JBGTFQ010000235.1:0-31805 GCA_041747155.1 Rubrobacteraceae bacterium | reverse complement strand
GGGGTATTTCGCCCGAATAGATAAGGGAAACTTGCTCTCGCACGACGAAGAGCGGGACTTGTCGCGGCGTGCGCGGAGTGGGGACACCTCTGCTCGGCAGCGGCTGGTCGAGAAGAACCTCCGGCTGGTCGTTAGCGTGGCAAAGAAGTACCGAGGCATGGGGTTGCCGTTCGAGGATCTCATCCAGGAGGGCAACATCGGCCTGATGAAGGCTGTTGAGAAGTTTGATCCGGAGCGCGGTTGGAGGTTCTCGACCTATGCTACGTGGTGGATCCGCCAGGCCGTGCAGCGTGCTGTGGCGGACAAGGGCCGCACCATTCGGGTTCCCGACCACATGGGCGATAAGATCCGGAAGATGGCCCGCGCCTACAACGAGCTCTCGCTCGACCTCGAACGCGATCCCACCGACGAGGAAGTAGCCGGTCTTCTCGGCTGGACCGCCGACGAAGTGCGGGACGTTAAGAGTGCCATGCCCGACGCCACCAGCCTCAACCAGCCACTAAGCTCCGACGGCGACAGCTCCGAGCTAGGCGAGTTGATCGAGGACGAGCGAGCTTCGGACACCGCAGGTGCCGTCATGCGCGACATGGAGACCGAGGGATTGGGAGCAGCCATAAAGCAGCTTCCCGAGCGCCAGCGCCACGTACTCGTGCGCCGCTACGGCCTCGATGCCAAAGACCCGGCCACCCTCGCGCAGCTCAGCGACGAGATGGGTGTCTCCCGCGAGCGCATCCGCCAGCTTCAGCGCGAAGCCGAGCAGATGATCCGCTCCGGCGAGTACGGCCGCTTCTTGGCTACCACCGCCGCGTAAACAAACCACATCCAACCTCCGAAAAGGGAGCGTCGCCGGTACATTCCGGCGACGCTCCCTTTCTTTCTCAGAAACTACCGCAAAGTTTTCCAATAGTGCAACAGTTCGATCCGGCTCTCCTCGACAGAATCCACATTCCCCGCGTAACCCCAGTCAGATGACTCTTCACTAGCAGCACCCAGGATGGTCGCCGCTACGCAGTCGGTGAGCGCATCCAAGTCGTAGCCACCTTCTAGCAAGAATGCTGGCGGAGGCGCTCCGATCTCTCGCGTTAGGTTGGTAAGTGCAGCGGCGAAGCGTCCGAACGAATCGGCCTGCAGGCGCATTCCCCCCAGAGGGTCGGCGGCGTGAGCATCGTAACCTGCTGAGACGATCAAGAGTTCTGGCTCGAACTCCCGCAGAACGGGCAATAATATCCTCTCGAAAACGGCGGCGTAAGTATCCTCGCCAGAGCGGGCGGACAACGGCACATTTACCGTGAAGCCTTCACCCGGCCCCGCACCTGTCTCCTGAGCCGCACCGGTTCCGGGATAGAACGGGCTTCGGTGCGCGGAGAGGTACAGTATCTCCCCATCCTCGTAGAAGATGTCCTGGATTCCGTTGCCGTGGTGTACGTCCCAGTCGAGAATGGCTATGCGTCGCAGGCCATTCGACCGGGCGTATTCGGCGGCTACGGCGGCGTTGTTTATGAGGCAGAAACCCATAGCCGTGCTTCGTCCGGCGTGATGTCCGGGAGGGCGAGCTACAGCGAACGACACTTCGCCAGAGAGTGCGCTCTCGACCGCTCCGATAGCGGCACCGGCGGTCAGAAGCGCGACATTCCACGAGTCCGGGGCGAGCGCAGTGTCCGGGTCCAGAGCCCCGCCTCCTTCGTTGGATAGCTTTTCGAGGTGGCGCAGGTAGTCTTCGTCGTGGGCGGCGACTAGAGCCGCTTGTGGTGCGGGTTCGCAGGGATAATGCTTGATGAGTGCGCCGGAGTTCTGTGCGACTTCGACTCCGGCGAGGGCCGCTCCGAAACGGTCCGGTATCTCTACGCTGGAGCGTTCGTTGACGTGATTTTTCATGGTGCTGTCGCTATAGACGTGCAATGTTCACCCTCCCCGGTGATGTTTTACTGGATGCTACTTTATTCGGCTTCGGAAGGCTTGCTCTTGTCGGGCTGCGTTCAGGAGCGAGACGACTTCATCGTCCAGTACCTGACCAAAGTCCTCGTACCAGAGACCAATAGCCTGAAGGTCCGAAGGAGTTTCAAGCGAAACAATATCATCAACTTCACGCCCGATTACTTCCGCAGTCTGGGCGGCGCAAACTGGTAAGGCCAGCACGATCCTTAGCGGCCCGTACTCCCTGATAGCCGCTATCGCCGCCAACGCCGTCACGCCGGTAGCGAGCCCATCATCCACGAGTATCAACGTCCGATCCCGCATCTCGGGTATAGGAAACTCTCCTCGTAGCAGCTTCAATCGCCGCTCGACTTCCGCTCGCTCCCGCCACGTTACGCGCTCCAGATATTCTTCTGAGACTTCCAGATGCTTTAGGATACGCTCGTTTAGAACCCGTGTGCCGCCTTGCGCAACGGCTCCGATACCTAGCTCGGCTTGATCCGGAGCTCCGAGCTTACGGACGACAAAAACATCGAGCGGCGCTTCGAGAGCCCGAGAGATTTCAAGTCCAACCGGCACGCCACCCCGAGGCAACGCCAGAACGATCGGAGCCAAGTCCCGGTACCGCAGTAGACACTCTCCGAGTAGTCGTCCAGCTTCGCTTCGATCCCGAAACCTCGTCATGCGGACTTTCTATCACGCGACGCACGAACGGCATCAAGTTCTCTAGCTGACTTCGGTCACGCGGGCCGCAGACCAGCCATTCTCGCCGCGCTCCACATATTCGCCCCGCCACGAGACACCCTTGAGGCGGTCGAACAACCGAGCGGCCTCGGAGGGATCTTCTAGCCCGATCCTCGCTCCGATCTCTTCGACTTCGTCCCGTGAGATACTGGCCGCACCTCCCTCGACTCGCTCCTTGAGCGCCTCGCGCATCGGACCTCCGTACTGTCGCTCCGGGGATTTCCGCCGATATCTTCCCTCTCTCACGTTGCCCTTCCTCTCCACGCTTTCTTTGATCAATTCTGCGCCCTATGACGACTAGAAACTGTCGTTCCTAACACTCGGCTGCTAGAAGTTGCATCACCGCCTCAACGGGACTCTCACCCTGATACAAGCCCGCGATGGTAGCATCCTCGTTTACGACGACCACGGCGGCGGCGCGGCCTGTGTTTCGGATACCGAACTTGAGACTCGCGAGGCCCGCCCAGTCCGGCAGGATGACGACATAATCCGCCGGGTTTGCTCCGGCGGGGAGTTCGGCGGCGGCTTTATCGTAGGCAGTGTTGAGGACGATGCTCACCGAGAGCCAGTAGACCGGCGGCACGATGGAGAGGTCGATGACGCTCGCCACCAGCACGTCGCTAGGAGATGGGTACTTCTCGCGAACGGCGTGGTTGATCTCATGCGCCGCCGGGGCCGTTCCTTGCAAATGAAAGATGAGCACGGTCTTGCGTCCCAACATCTCGCGCAAGCTCACCCGCCGCCCGGAGCCAGCCGAGATCAGGCTGAAGAACGGCGCACGTCCTCCGGTCTCGACGGGCTCTTCCACAGAGTTTCTAGCTCACCTTCTTCTTGCCTCTCAGTCGGCTGCGGGCGCCTTCGAGCACCGAGTAGCCGACCGGAACGACCAAGAGCGTCAAGAAGGTCGAAGTAGCTAGACCACCTATAACTGGGATCGCGAGGCTACTGGAGATCAGGGTGCTCCCACCACCGAAGCCCAGAGCCAGCGGGAAGAGAGCCCCCATAGTCACGAGCGCCGTCATCAGTATCGGGCGCAGGCGTGCGCGGCCAGCTTCGACTATCGCCTCGTCCATCGTTTCGTGTTCGTCCTGGGCGTTTATAACGAAGTCGATCAGGAGGATAGCGTTAGCCACCACGATCCCGATCAGCAACAGCACGCCGAGCAGAGCTGGCACGCTCAAAGCGGTTCCGGTCAACAACAACGCCCCGAAAGCACCGGCGGACGTGAGTGGTATCGACAGCAGGATGACCAACGGCGTAAGCAACGACCGGAAGAAGACCACCAGGATGAGATAAACCAACGCTATAGCCACCACGATGGATAGCAACAAGTTTCTGAAGCTCTCGGCGATGTCTTCGGACTCGCCCCCGACGCCAGCTTCCACATCGCCCGGCAAGTCTAGATCGCTCAGAGTCGATGACACGTCGGACGAGACGGTGCTGGTATCTGCGGAGGTTATGCTGCCGGTTACGGTTACGGCGCGGTCGCCGTCGGCCCGGCTTATGGCCGCCGGAGCGTCAACCTCTTGGATCTCGGCTAAGTCCCCGAGGGTTGTATCCGCCGCGAGCGGCAGGCTCCGAACGGCATCCAGGGTATCCACCGATCCATCGGGGACTCTTATGGAGACCGGCGTGTCGTCCAGAGTGATGTCGCTGCGGTCGCTGAGCAGCACGCTCAAGGTCTGGGAGACGGCCCCCGGCGAGAGACCGGCATCCGAGATCTTATCCCCGTCGAGTTCCGCGTTTACTTCCGGCGCGCCTCCTGAGAGGTTACTCCGCACGCTCGTCAAGTCATCGTTGTCCGAGAGTTCCGACACGACGGTCTCGGAGGCTTCGCGAAGTTGCTCTTTGGTGCCGTTGGTTATTGTTACTTCGAGTCCACCAGCCGGGGGACCCTGATCCTGCACGTCCACCTGAAAGTCTTCGCGCCCGTAGAGATCCCGCCCCTCTTCTTCGAGACGGTCGGTGGTCTTGCCCACGTTTGAATTCTCCTTGACCGTTATGAACGCCTGAGCGGTACTGTCAGCCCGGTTGCCACTCGGGTCGAAGTTGTCCGCGCCGCCGATGGAGAGCTGATAGTCCTCGACACCGGGATCGTCGATCATGACATCCTCGAAAGTCACCACTTCATCAGCGGTATCCTCCAGAACAGTCCCCGCCGGGAACGATATATCGGCCACCAGCAGCCGGGCCTCGCTAGGCGGGAAGAAGCTAACCGCAAGAAACGGAATGGCCGCCAATCCACCAACAAACACGATCACCGCCAGAAATAAGACGACCGCCCGGTTGCGCAAACTCCACCGCAACGCGGGGGTGTAGATCCCAACCAACCAACCATCATTCTCGCCGGAACGCCGGTCTTCTGACGTATATTCGTCCGCTTGCTCGGAGATCGCTTCGTCGTCTTCCGAAGATCTGGATTCGTCGTCTGTCTGCGGACTCTGAGCCGGTAGGAAGAGAGCCACGATGAGACCGACGGCCAGCACAGCAGCCAGAACGGCGGCGGTTACTAGCAGAGCTGTCGAGTCCAGAATTGTCTCGGGGTCTATGGCTCCGGCCAGAACCGCCACCGCTGCCGCCGCGACGCTCGCCAAGACGAACGCGGCGATGCCGAGGATTACGCGGAGCAGCCACTGTCGTCCTCCGCCGCTTCGGTTCGAGGACCGGCGAGCCCTTCGAGTACCGGAAGGTTTCGTCCGCTGCGGCACACGCTTTATGAACAAACTGACGAGGACCGGGATGATGGTTACCGCTACGATCAAAGACGCGGCCAGAGCGAATGCGACAGTTAGAGAGAGCGGCAGGAAGAATTCGCTGATAATGCCGCCGACCAGACCAAGCGGCAGAAAGACCGCAATAGTCGAGAGGGTGGAAGAGGTGATCGCACTGGCAACCTCCGATGTTCCCTTTAACGCCGCTTCTTCGGGTTCGTACCCTTCTTGGACGTAGCGGTACGAGTTTTCTAGCACGACTATCGCATCGTCCACGACCCGCCCGACCGCGATGGTCAGACCGGCGAGCGTGATGATGTTGAGCGTCAGGTTGTCGCCCCAAGAGAACAGCAGAGCCGCGAGAACCGAGGTCGGCAGCGAGACCGCTGTAACCAGCGTAGCTCGCAGGCTTCGCAGGAACAGCAAGATGATGAATACACCGACGAGAGCCCCGATCAGGGCTTTCTCGACCAGTCCGTTTACGGAGTCTTTGACATCCTCCGCGGAGTCGACGATTATGCTTACTTGGCCCGCACCGATCTCATCCCGAACCTCGCCCAACTCAGCCCGCACGCCGTCCGATACCTCGACAGTGTTCGCGTCGGACTCTTTGGTGACGTTCAACCCGAGGCTCGGCTCGCCGTTGGTCCGGGAGATGCCGGCGATATTGGATTCGACCTCCTCCACCTCGGCTACATCCTCCAGCAGGATCGGCTCTGGAGGCTCCCCTCCACCAGCCTGAGCCTCCGACGGAGCAGCCCCCGGAGCCGGAGCACCGGCAGCACCCGCAGGCGGCGCACCTTCTGTTGGAGCACCGCCCGAAGGCACGCTCTCTGTTGGTGCACCGGTTGTCGCACCCGCTGAAGCACCTGCTGGAGCGGCTGCGGCGGCTCCGGCACCGATAGGGAGTTTCTTCAAGGAATCCACGTCGGTTAGTTGGCTCTCGGCCCGCACCGGGGTGGAGAGTCCGTCTATGCGCACGTCGCCGACGGGGGCGTTCACGTTCGCGCCGCTTATGGCCCCGATCACGGCGTCCGCCGGTATTCCTTCGTCCTTCAGTTTCTGGGTGTCGAGGCTTACCTGGATCTCCTGCTCAGAGCCCCCGATCAGCTCAACGTCAGCGGTCCCGTCGACCTCTTCGAGCAGCGGAACCACATCATCCTGAGCGTACTCCGTGAGATCAGAGAGGCTCTCGCCATTCTCGGACGAGAGCGAGATGTTCATGATTGGGAACGAAGACGCGGACTGGCGGTTGATCTCGGGCTCCGCCGCCTGAGATGGCAACTCAACACCATCGAGAACTCGGCGAAGTTCGTCCTCGGCTTCGTCAATGTCCGTATCCAAGCCGAACTCAACAAGAACTATGGAGAAGCCCTGTGAGGAAGTGGACTGCGTGGACTCGATACCCGCCACGCCACCTATCGCCGACTCCACCGGCTCCGTAACCTGCTCATCCACGAGATCCGGGCCAGCCCCCGGCACCGGCGTCGCAACACCTACTATCGGAAACTCTACATCCGGCAGTAACTCCTGGTTTAGCTGAGTCGTGGCGAACGCGCCGCTCCCGACGAGAAGAACGGTCGCCAACATCACAACGGACTTGTTTTTCAAACACCAGGCGACGATCCTACTCATTGAATTTCCTCTCGTTGTTTTGTATCCGGCGCGGACCCGAGCCCCCGCACAAGCAACCTCAAACCTTTCACGAACGCTTCGGACTCTTCAACCGACATACGCTCGACGACCCAGTTGAGTTGCAGGCGACTCCGCCCCACGATGCGGCGAGCTATGTGCTGCATCCCCGGAACATAGTCCACAAGAACGACCCTCCGGTCCTCCGCATGAGGCCGCCGCAAGACCATGCCCATCTCCACCAGACGATCCACTAACTGCGTGATCGCTGGTGACGATACGCCGAGAACTTCGGCCAACTGCCGAACTGAATGCGGGCCATCGGCCAGCGCGATCATGATCTGAATATGTCCCGGCGAAATGTGAACATCAGTCGGAATGCCGAGACGCTTGATCTCATCCTTCTCAAACGAATCGGGACGGTCGATCAAACGGCCTATCACCGGCAAAAGCAACAGAACCTCATCCACTATCCGCTCTTTACTGCTATTCTCCAAGTTACACCTTTGCGTAAGTTGCTTATTTAAGTAGCTTACGCATTCTAAGGGTGTGAGCGGGAACCGATGTGAGAGAGTTAACATGCGAGCGGATTCGTAAACATTTAGGCTCGATTGATGGACTGGGAGGTTTGTTCGGTGCGAATGAAGGCTCTGTTTCTGGCCGGTGGTCTACTTGGTGGTCTCGCGGCTTACAACCGGCGGCTGGAACGTGGCTCGGGAGAGTTGACGAGCGCGTTGAACGGCGAGACGCGGTACTACAGATGGCGCGGCCATGATCTCGCGTACACGGTGGCGGGTGAGGGGCCGCCGTTGCTGCTGGTGCATGGAGTCTATGCTGGGGCTTCCTCGTTCGAGTTTCGTCGGAATTTTATGGAGTTATCAAAGAGCTTTCGAGTCTACGCGCTGGATCTTTTGGGTTGTGGGCTCTCGGAGCGGCCCCGGTGGAGGTATGCACCGGAGGATGTAGCGGCGCAGGTGGAGGATTTTGCTCGGGAGGAGATCCGGACTCCCGCGCACCTCGTCGCTAGTTCGCTCTCGTCCGCACTGGTGATGCCGGTGCTCGTCCGTAGTCCCCGGCTGTTCGAGCGGGTAGTCCTGATCTGCCCTACGGGCTACAAAAGTCTTGAGCGTCCTTCGGGCAAACTCGGCGATGCGATACAGGCGCTCTTCGCGACGCCCGTTATAGGGGATTCGCTCTATCACGCAATAATCTCGCGGCGGGGACTGCGGTACTTCCTCGGGGATATGTCGTACTACGACCCGAGCTTCGTCACCGACGATCTGATCGAGAGCTACTACCAGATCACCCACGGGCCGGGCGCAAAGCATTTCCCAGCGGCCTTCGTAGCGGGTAAGCTCAACCTTTCAGTGGCGGAATACTGGCCGAGAGTGCCGCACAAAACCCTGATCTGCTGGGGCCAGGAAGCGAAAACCACTCCCGTAAAGGAGATGGCAGATTTCACCAGCCGCAACCCGCGCTCGACCCCGCGCGTCTTCCGCGATGCCGCGCTCCTCCCCCACGACGAACGAGCGGAGACATTCAACCGGGAAGCGACAGAGTTTCTGCTGCACGAGATCAAGCGCGAACCCACTCCAGAAATAGACTAGGAGTTCTTGACGACCCTACTCGCAGTGGGTACTCTGCCCAACATGTCCACCGAATTTCTACTAACATCCCTGATCGTGGTACTCATACCGGGTACCGGGGTGGTCTATACGGTTTCGAGTTCCATCAGTGGTGGCTGGCGACGAGGGTTGTTTGCAGCGGTCGGCTGCACGCTCGGCATTGTTCCTCATATTCTGGCGGCATTGCTGGGGTTGTCCGCGATCATGCAGACTGGGGCGGTCGTTTTCGAGGTGGTTCGATGGGCGGGGGTCGCTTACCTGATCTTTATAGGGATCTCGATGATCCGTAATGCTGGCACTCTACCCCTGGATGACGGAGATGCTTCGGGCGATACCATGAACCGGGTCATCTGGCGTGGAATACTCTTGAACGTCTTGAATCCCAAGCTGACTGTTTTCTTTTTCGCGTTCCTGCCGCAGTTCCTAGATGCGCCATCGGGATTGCTCGATACGAAACTGGTCGGGCTCGGCGGGGTATTTATGCTCATGACGCTCGCCGTGTTCGCCGTCTACGCGCTGGCGAGTGCCGCTTTAAGGGACCTCGTCCTCGCCGCGCCCGTCGTCCGCAAGTGGCTCGAACGGACTCTTGGAGCGTTTCTAATCGGCTTTGCCGCCAAACTCGCTTTCACAGATCGGTAAACCAAACCTTCACCGCAACAGCCAACTAACCGGCCCCAAGCAGCGTTGGAGCCGGTTAACCAGCCAATACTAAGAAGCGAGCCTTGCTTGGCCCGTAGTTAGCATTCGTGGCCCGGACGGTAGCCTTTCCCGGCTTCGCGTCTTTCGGGACTTCGAGATCCTCTTTGAAGGAGAGATCCTCGTCGCTATCGACGGTTCCGAGATCCCAGACCCGACCATGCTGAACGAATTCGAGACTAATCCCTCGCTCCGGGAGACCTTGCGGAGATTCGCCAGCTTCCGACCCCGAGTCCGGGCAAGTGGATCTGCTGGCGAAGTTTTCTCCACTGATCTGGAACGTCTCTCCAGATGCGGCTCGCACGGGTTGCGTCTCGACCGTGGGAGCTGGAGCGGCGCACACGCCTTGGCTCGACGTTGAAGAAGTACAGCCTGCGAAAATCAGAGACAAAGCTACGATCGGAACGGCGATCATTGTCAGTCGTATCCGCTTCATCATTTGTCTACCCTATATAAGTAGCGGTCGCTTTACTGGATGATCCAAACTCTCACCGCGAGAGCCAGCTTTTTATAGTCCGTGAGACAAAATCCGGGGCATCTTGTTGGACGAAATGGCCCGCGCCGGGGACGGTGACGAGTGTTAGGTCGCTCTCGATCCAATCCCAGGTGTCGTTGAGGGCCGCTGGTAGCAGAGCGGCATCTTTGAGGCCGTGGATCTGGAGTGTAGGCGCGGCTATCTTGCGTGGCGGTGGGCCGGATGCCTCGTAGGGCTCCGCCGGATAATGTCGCTTGTAGTAGTAGAGCATGGCCTCGAAATCCGACCGCTCGAACGCTTCTATGTAGTTTTGGCGAGCTGTAGGGTCGCGGACCCACCCGGCTAATTTTTCGGCGGAGAGGGCTTTGTGGGCTCCTTCTTCTTGAAAGAAGCGTGTGTAAGCGCTAGCTCGCTGTTGGTCGGGGTTGTTGGCTAGTTCGCGGGTCAAGCTGGAGAGATGCGGGAGGTTCAGGATTATTAGTCGTTCGGTCAAATGCGGCATCCAGGTGGCGAACTGCCAGGAGATCGCACCACCCCAATCGTGGCCGCAGATCGTAGCTTTCTCTCGCCCCTCGGCCAGGACGACGGCGGCTATATCTTCCATCAACGCTTTCATGCCGTAGTTGTCGATGCCCGCGGACTTGTCCGAGAGGTTGTAGCCGCGCAGGTCCATCGCCGCGACGCGATACTCGTCCGCCAGCGCGTGCATCTGATGCCGCCACGTAAACCAGAAATCCGGGAATCCATGAACCATTACCACGAGCGGTCCCTCGCCCATCGCCGCGTAGTGGATGCCGACTCCTTCATTGTCGGCATACCGGTGCTCGACGCGCTCCTCGAAACCCGGCTCCACTAGCGGCGGCACAGGCTTCGAGGAAACTTTCAGCAACTGGTCAAGGTCTTCAGCGTTCACAGTAGAATCCTCTCTCATCCGCCTTCGCCGACGGACGGCGAGTTGCCACGGAAGATCATGCACGTAGTTGTTGCGTGACCATACAACTTTCCAGCCTCATCCGTCAGGTGGGCTTCGGCGGTGGCTATGCGGCCTCCAACATGAATAGTCTTGCCTTCGCACGAGATCTTTCCGGTTTGAACCGAGATGGGACGCAGAAAATTCACCTTTAGCTCGACGGTCGTGTATCCCACCCCTGCGGGCAACGCGCTATGCACGGCACATCCCATAGCGGAGTCGAAGAGCGTGCAGGCGAGTCCTCCATGCACGGTGCCGATGGGGTTGTAGTGTTGCTCGCCGGGGACGCATTCGAAGACGACCCGGCCCGCTTCGATCTCGCCTACCTCGAAACCCATCAAGGAGCCCATTGGCACACCAGGCAATTCTCCTCGCGCTATGGCCTGTAAGTATTCTAGGCCGCTCATCTCGCGAGCCGTCTCTGCTCCTGATGCTGGATCATCCCAGGTTACTGTCAGGCTGCGGTTCGTCATTGTTCCTCCCACTTTAGTGAACTCAGATAACCTTTCGAGTGCTCAATGATCCGCTGCATATGCTCTGGCTCGTCGTGCAACCGCGTAAGCATCACGGCACCTTCGAGCCCGGCCACCACAACACTCGCCACGCTTCGCGGATCTGTCGCCGGGTGAAGCTCTCCGCTCTCCACACCCTCCTTTACTATGCTCCCCACAAGCCGCAGCCAGCCCCGCGATGCCTCACGAGCACGCTCCTTTAACGCCGGGTGCGAATCGGTGGATTCGACGGCTGTGTTTAATACTGGACAACCACCGGCTACTGGCGGATCCTCGGCCAGAGCACCCAGCACATCCAAGACCATGAAGAGTTTTTCCAGGGCGGTTTCTTTGTCTTGCAAGGACCGCTTTAAGCGATGCTGCATAATCCCAACCGCGTGGTCGAAGGATTCGAGCGCGAGTTGCTCCTTGCTGCCGAAATGGTTGTAAATACCACCCTTCTCCATCCCGGTTGCCCGTACCACATCACCCATCGAAGCCCCGAAATATCCTTTTGTATTGAAGACTGGCGCGGAGCGTTCTAGTATTCGCCGCCGCGTCCTATCTCCCTTAGTCCTCATTCCGCGTCCACCACCGCCACGGTACAGCGAGAGACGCAAACGAGCTTCTCCCTTTCGTCGCTGATCCGGATCTCCCACACCTGGCTCGTGCGTCCGATGTGTACCGGCGTTCCGACCGCCCGTAACGTGCCGCTCTTCTTCGGTCGGATGTGGCTGGCGGAGATCTCCGCTCCAAACGCCGCCTTTCCAGGCGGACAGTTCAAGAAACCGCCGACACTTGCCACGCTCTCCGCCAACACCACGCTCACCCCGCCATGCAAATATCCGAACGGCTGATGGTGACGCTCATCCACCGGCATCGTCGCGACTACACGCTCCGGCGCCGCCTCCACAAACTCTACGCCGAGATCCCGCGTAACCCCACCAGCATTCCGCATGGCCTCCATAATGTCCACCTAAACCTCCGATGCAGTTTTACAGACAGCCATCGTAACAGACCGATCAGTCTGTTACAGAACGGGTGTCATCGAGAGGTTGTTATTGCGGTATGCTGGTGCTTCTCTGGAAATCTTATGTAGTAGAGGAGCGTTTGTTTTGAAGTGGCTTATAACCGGTGGGTGCGGGTTTATTGGTACGGCGGTGATCCAAGCTCTAGTAGAAGAGGGCGGTCACGGTATCCGCGTGTTGGATAACTTCGCGGTCGGAGCGCCGGATGATTTGCGCGTCGTCTGCGACTTTTCCGAGAGCGAAGCTGACGGCCCGATCTCTTCTGGCGTGCAGTTGGTCCAGGGCGACATCATGGATGAGGACTTGGCGATTCGAGCGGCGGAGGGCGCGGACGTTATAGTGCATCTCGCCGCGAACACCGGAGTGGAGCCTTCCGTCAAGAACCCGCGCTACGATTGCCTTACGAACATCGTCGGGCTGCTCAACTACCTCGAAGCCGCCAGACACCACGGCACGAGCCGGTTCGTTTCAGCATCGAGCGGGGCATCGCTGGGAGCGGTGGACCCACCGTATCACGAGGAGTTGCCCGCGCATCCCGTCTCGCCGTATGGAGCCAGTAAGGTCGCGGGCGAGGGGTATTGCTCAGCGTACTACCGGACGTTTGATGTGGATACTGTGGCATTGCGGTTCGGGAATGTGTATGGGCCGTTGTCTGGGCACAAGAACAGCGCAGTCGCCAAGTTCATCCGGCGGGCCAGGGGTGGCGAGGGGATCGAGATCTACGGCGACGGTTCTCAGACCCGCGACTACGTGTATATCGACGACCTTGTGCGAGCGATAACACTCTCCGCGACTGTCGAGGGTGTTGGCGGCGAAGTATTCCAGATCGCCACGAGCACCGAGACAACCGTGCGCGAGCTTATAGACGAGCTACTCGCCGTCCTAGCTACCGCCGGTATAAAAGACGTACCCGTCAGCCAGACCGTCCCCCGTCAGGGCGACGTACTACGCAACTACTCAGACACCTCCAAAGCCAAAAACCTGCTGGGCTGGAAGGCCGAAGTAGCCCTCCCCGACGGCCTCAAGCGCACGGTGGATTGGTTTATGGAGCAGCCTGCGTAGAGCGCCGGGCCAGCAAGTAGAGAATCGCCTGCGCGAAGGCGGCAGCACCCGCACCGAGTGCGAGAGAGATCGAGACCTTATCTAGTAACCCGATATCGAGTACTGCGAGACAACAGATGGACGCTACTAATCCAAACGCCCATCCTAAAGCCGCTAGACGAGCGCGACCGAGAGCGAAGAGCGCCTGACTGATGGTCTCACAGAGCAGGTAGAAGGCCGCGAGCGTGGCGAGCGCTACGAGCAGGGCTCGCTCCGCTTGAAGGTCGCGGAAAACGAGATCCATAACCCACTCGCCGAGTAGACCCGCGCCGACGACCATTGCCAGACCGATAGCTGCCACGACACTAACGGCGCGAAGGATAAAGCGGTCTAGCCCTAGCGTACCGTACGTGGCGAGAGCACGGCTGGCGTTAGGCAAGAGGGCGGAGATGGCGGGGCTCATCACGTACTGTGGAGCACGCATGAGTATGAGCGCCGCGAAGAACGCCGCTGAGCTTCGCAGGGCGTTCGGACCACCGAGAAGGCCCACTAGTATCGTGCCGCCATTCATCATGAGTTGCCCGAACGCCACGCAGAGCAGTACCGGCCCGGTGAACCGGAAAGCTTCTGTGGCGGAGAAGGACTCTCCGGGACTCTCGGGTCGCGAGACGGCGGCGGGCCGGACGGCGAGAACGCCGATAAGCGGCGCTAGTACGATGGCTACGGCTGGTCCCACTACGCCAAGTCCCACGAACAGCAGCGCCGAGCCGAGCAACATCCGACTAGCCGATTCGGCGACGTGCAAAGCGCCGAGACGAGCGAACTGTCGGTGTCCGCTGAAAGTACCACGACGGAAATACTCCGGAGCATAGGTAGCGACAGCGGCGACAAAACCCAGGGTGAGCAGCCAATTCTCCCCGAAGAGCGCCCGATTGAGCAGCGGGCTCGCGGCGAGTCCCACCACCAGGAACACGGCCAGCAGCACCAACTGTACCCGACGGACGGAGGCCAGGACAGGGGCGGTGTCCTCGCCACGGGCCTCTCGTTCAGCGACATAGCGTCCGAGAGTCTGCGACACCCCGATCCACAACACCTGCACTACCAAAAACGTGGCCGTCCAAAGTTGTGCGAGGCCACCGTAATCTCTCGCGCTCAAGAAGCGTTCCGGCAAGCCCAGGAAGACTACGGTCAGGAATCCCGAGATACCAAAAGCCCCCGCCACGTACAGGCTTCCAGTACCCGCACCCTGGCGGCCCTTCAGAAAGTTCAAAGGCTCACGTCGCGCTCACCGTGCAAGCGCGGTTTTTGCTTAGGCGTTTTTTCTCCGGAGCCACGTCGTGATTATGACGCGAAACACGCCGAACGGGTAGCGCAGACGTGGCGGTTTCTTGGTCTCGCCCGCCGAGCGGCTCATCATCGAGATCGGGACTTGCGAGAAGCGGAGCTTGTTCTTGAGGGCTTCCAGGATGATCTCGTTGGCGTTGAAGCGGTCTTCGCGGAGGTCGAACTTGTGCAACTCGGAGATCCGGATCGCCCGGAAACCGTTCGTGCAGTCCGAGACTTTCACGCCGGTGAGGATGGAGATCAGCTTTGAGAAAAACACCACGCCGATATGCCGGACGCTCCCGGATTCCTCATAGAATCCCATAAAGCGCGAGCCGAGCACGAAGTCCGCCTCGTCTTCAATTATGGGTTGTATGAGGCGGTCGATCTCCTCGGGTTTGTACTGGCCGTCGGCATCGAGGTTAATGACGATCTTGCCCTTCTCCAGTTGCGCGATCTCGAAACCGGTACGCAGCGCGTCGCCCTGGCCGCGGTTGATCGCGTGCGACGCCACCGGGACTCCCATCTCAAGCGCGACGGCCTCGGTGCGATCCGTAGATCCATCGTTAACGACGACGGTCTTGACTTTGTGGCCCAGCACTTCGTCCGGCACACGCTCCAAAATATCCCCGATGCCGCCTTCCTCATCGAACGCTGGGACGATGATAACGATCTTGTCTTCTATAGCGGAAGACGCGGAGCTACGGGTCTCCGGGTCCAGGTGACGTTGGGCATACTCGCGCACCGCGAAGCCCGTGACGATCTCACCGCTTCGCAGATTAGCCTGTCGGACTTGTCCCAACAGATATAGAAAGAGCGCGAACAGAACCAGGATAGCGAATGAGATCAGCGCGAAAGCCCGGCTTTCAAGACCGAAGAGAGCTACAAAGATCTCGCCGACCTGCGGCACCAGCGAGACCACCGCGACACCGGCGGCTATCAACAGGGTCAGCAGCAGGTCGAACCGGCTCCGGCCTCCCCGACGATAGGCGACTACCCCGTAGATCGCGAACAATACCGCTACCGCAACACCCGCCAGGCGCACACTTTCAGCCGTCAAACCAATCTCCTCAAACTCATTCGTCAACCTCTACAAAGCCACTAGATACTACCGCTCGAACCAGATTCCACGATTGTACGGGAAGCGATGTTAAAGGTTCTTTACACCACTGTAAACGCTCGGTTTGGTCCGAAGGTTTCGCTCCGGTCGCTGAGTATACAAGACCTGATAATCTATTGCGATGTTCCGAGGAACCTATAAATCGAGGAAGAGAGGCGGCGCTTCGTGCTTGGAGATCTGATCCAGGCTCTACTAGCCGCCGTGATTGTCGGCGTGATCCCCGGCTACCCGTGGTCGCGCGTCCTGAAAGCTACCGACGATATTGTCGAGCAACTGGCCTACGCGGTGGGTCTCTCCATCTTGCTCGTCCCCGCCCTCGCCCTGGCTCAAGCTCGCATCTTCTCAACCGGACTCTCCTTTCCAATAGCTATAATCTCTGTTCTTGTAGTCACCGTCGGCGGCGTTGTGGCTTACGTGATGCTCGGCCCGGCAAAAGGACCAGCCGGACATCTCGCGCCCCGTCCGAGACCTCTGGAGCTACCGACGCTCGTACCGCTGTTAGCCGCGTTGGTGCTCACGCTCGGAGCAGTGAGCTACCTGATTCTGGACCGGCTCGTGTTGCCGGTGATTCTCGTTTTGGTCTTGGCCGCCGGTGCCGCCCGGCTCTTCGAGAAGCAACTCTTCGATTCCCGTGAACAGGAGCAGCTCGACGAAGACGACGATTCGCTTCCGAATCGGTTGGATCGCTTTTTTGGGAATGGCTGGCTAAAGTACGGGTTGCTCGCGATCGCGTTCGGGCTGGTAGCGTTCCGGTCTTATTCAGGGCCGCTACGCTTCGATTGGCCTTACCTGCGAGGGGTGGATCAGTTCGAGCATGTGGTGATGACGGATATGACTATCGCAACCGGAACGACCGGCAGCTTCATGCTCTATCCGCCAGGATTTCACTATCTTACGGCCCTGATCAAGCACTTCAGCGGACTCGAAACAATGGCTATCTACCCGGTACTGGGGCCCATCCTGCTGCCGCTGGTCGCCCTGGCGTGTTACGCGGTGGCTCGCAGCTTGTGGGGCTGGGGCGTGGGTCTCGGAGCGGTGCTGATGGTCGGAGTAATCTCCTACGGTCCTTACATGCATTTCACCGAAGCTCGCTACCCGAACATGCTGGCCGGACACTTCATTCTCGTGCTAGCTATGGGCGCGCTCTTCGCGCTCTTCGCCTCGCCAAACCGGCGCACCGGAATCCTTATGGCTTTGATGGGTTCGTCGGTCGTTCTCTACCATCAGGTGGCTAGCCTCCACGAAGCCATACTTCTAGGCGTGATCACGCTGTGCCTCTTGCCATACCTCCTGATCCACGACCGTCGGCGCGGTGTGGCTATCGTAGGGTCTTTCGCCTTGCTCGGCGTGCTGGCCGTGGTCTTCGCCTGGAACACTTACGACCTTCCGAGCATAGTCGGGAGCGCCCTGGGTATCACGGAATCCGGGCGGGGCGGAGACGCGCTCTCTATGGCGATTGGCACGCAGAATCCTATGAGCTTGATCCATCAACTCGCCACTATCTCGCACCCGGTTATGTGGCTGGGGCTGCTCGGCGTGTTCCTGTTGCTCGCCGACCGGGGGGATCTCCCCTACACCCTGGCTAGAGTTACGCTGCTGTTGTGGACGCTGATGGTCCTCGTAGGTAGTCGCACCGCCATGAGCGGCTTCCCCGAACGCTTCGAGCGAGACCTCGCCGTCCCCCTCTCCCTACTCGCCGCCTACGCCCTCTTGACCCTCCTGCGAGCCCTGGACCACAGACACATTTCCTTCGGCGCCATCGCAGCTTTCGGAGCCGCGTTGGCGGTTGGGGCTACGCTCGTCGTTCAGGCCAACAGAAACTTCGACGTAGCCAGCGGTCCATCCTCTGAGATACCCCAGATCCTAATAACGCGCAGTGCCCAGGTGATGCTCTCTCCCAATGTAGAAGCAGCCGGAGACTGGCTCAAAGAGAACAACGACGGCGGAAACATCCTCGCCAGTCCCTACACGGGCATAATCCCCAGCCGGGGCATAATGGCGATGGGCGGCTACGATGGCGTGCAATCCTACGACGCAGCCCGCATAGTCTTCGCCCGCGACCTGCCGCCTTTCGGGGCCGAACCCCTCGAAAAAGCACTCGCAACCCTCGAAAACCCCGGCATATCCGACTCTCAAGAATTCATCCGCGAGAACGACATCCGCTACGTTGTAGTCCACAAGCGCCCCGCCGGAGAACGCCTCGACTTCCGCGAGTACGAAGCCCGCGAGAAACTCTATAAAAATGTCTACGAGAACCCCCGCGTAGCTATCTACGAACCACTGTTCACAGATCGGGCAAGCTGATTAGCTAGTCAGCATTTCAGCTTGCCAGGCCCGCGACTTAGTTCGACGCCCGAGTACGGAATGGTCGGAGGTGTTGGGCGGCGGAAAGTTACAGGATTTTTAAAGCCCGGTAAAGTCTTTGTTCAACGTGGATTTAGGGACGATTTTCGGTCAACGAACCACTCTCGCCTTGCTAACCTAAGCTTTGTGTTCTACTCGCTTGCAAAGATCCTAGTCCGGTGAACATGCCCTGTTTGTAAATCTGCTCATGGGTCTCATGGTAGCCGTTTTCGTCGGGGTGGCGCCGGGTTACTTTCTGAGTCGGTCGCTCGTTCCCGCGACCGGCGTTGTCGAGCGGCTCTTCTACTCGACCGCTCTGTCGGTCGCACTGGTGCCTGCCCTGGCACTGGGATTGGCGCGGCTTCTCGGCTCGGGTGTCACCATCTCCATATCTGTGGCGGCACCCCTGATCCTGGTCTGTGTCGGATTCGTGGCCCTGGTCGTATTCGGTTCCGCCGAAGGCAAAGACGAGCCGTTGGTACCTTCTACAGCCACCGTAAGCCCGCCGGTCTTCGTGCCGCTCGCAGTAGCCGGTCTGCTGATGGTCGTATCCGCACTCGAGTTCGCGCCGCTAACGTGGACCGCTCCTTTGACCTTGATCCTGATCGTGGTGGCCGGGGCTCTGCATTTGCGCTCCGCGCACTGGAACGAAGGAGTTGCCGCCACCGAGGAACCCTCCGGGGAGCCCTACGTAGGAGCGAGTTACGTGGAGCTTCCGATTGTGCGCCGGGCTGCTCTGGCGGTGGTCTTTGGGATCGTGCTCGTCAAAGGTTATGTGGGGCCGATCTTGAACGATTGGCCGTTTATTCGGGGGGTGGACCACTACTCGCACGCCGTAATGGCGAACCTCATGATGGAGCGCGGACAGATAGATCCGTACCTGATCTACCCTCCAGGGTTCCACACGCTTACCGCAATAACCTCGCGTCTAAGCTCCCTGGATCCGCTCGAATTGTTCCCCGTTCTCGGCCCTGCTCTCCTCCTCCTGCCTACTCTGGCCGTCTACGTTCTAGGCCGCAGGCTTTTCGGAACGTGGGCTGGAATTCTCGCGGCGTTCTTTCTCTCAATGTCCGGCGGCACTTACCAATACTTCGAGGATGCCATGTATCCTAACCTGGTCACATCTCAGTTTTTGCTGGTGGCCGGGATCACGGGCCTCGTCTCCTTCTACAAAACTCCGACCACTCGCTCCGGCGCGTTCCTTGTACTCGTGGGTTCTTCGGTCACGCTCTTTCATCCGGTGGCGAGCCTGTATCTAGCGATGTTGCTCGGCGTAGTCGGCCTCTTCCTACTGCCGTATCTCCTTCTGCGCCGACGCTCCGATGGTGTTGCTCTGTTTATCACGCTCGCCGCGCTCGGGATTCTCGCGGCGGTGTACGCCTGGGACACCTACGGCCTTCCGAGCGTGATCGCCGGGGTCTTCGGGGACTCCAGTAAAAGCCAGACCGGGGAGGCCGTGGGGATGGCAGTTGGCACGCAGATGCCGTACAGATATGAAGCCCTGATCGGCTACATCCTCTCTCAACCCGTGGCGTGGCTGGGGCTCTTCGGACTCTACGTGCTGGTAGGGATCAGAGACCGGATGGACTTCTCAGGCTCCACGCTCGCCGGAAAATTAGCTCGGCTGACGATCCTTCTGTGGACTTTCCTGCTGCTGGCCGGAAGCTTCACCCCTATGAACGGATTCCCGCAACGCTTCGCCCGCGACCTCGGCGTGCCACTCTCGCTGCTAGCCGCGTTTGGTGCGCTCGTCCTCGCACGCTCGTTGGCCCCTCTGCTTCTCAACCGACAGCGGTCCACCGCGAGACCCGTCACAATTTTCGCAGCGTCGCTAACAGCACTTGGTCTAGGGATGGTGATCTTCGTCCAAGTACACACCAGCCTCTCCGATGCCACAGGCCCGAGCGAGCAGTTGACCATCACAGCCCCAATAGGCGAGGCCGGAGAGTGGCTGGAAGAGAACAATGAGGGCGGCAACATACTCATAAGTCCGCACGGAAACCAAGTTCCGAGCCGCATGATGCTAGCGATGGGAGATTACTTCGAGTATCAATCCTTCGAGAACTACCAGATCCTACGCCCAAGAGACCTCCCCCCAACCGGCACCAAACCACTCTGGGACGTGTACTTCGCATCCCATAACCCCACCGACCCCCACACCCAAGACATCCTGCGGGACCGCGACATCCGCTACGTCGTCCTATACAAAAACATGCCCGACCGCAACATAAAAGAACTCTGGACCCCCTTCAAAGAACATCCAGATATGTACTCCGTAGCCTTCGAAAACAGCGACGTACTCATCGCCGAACCAAGCGTCTCAAGCAAATAGCGTCTCAGGCGGCGTACTGACTGGCTGCTCCGCTGGCCGGAGACTACTCTTTGATGCGGAACACGGGGCCTTCGACTTTGGTTACGTCGAAGCCGGCTTCCTCGAAGTTTTCGGGGCGAGCTTCCTCTTGGGCGAAGAGGTAGACGGGGCCTTTTTCGAGGGCCATTCTGGCGGATTTTACGCCGGAGAGATCGTCGGTTCCGAAGCGGCGGTCGGTCTCGGGGAGGCTGAGGTCGGCGGGCCAGACTATGTCATTGTAGGGGAATTCCTTGCTGTGTTGGAAAGGGTCCACGAGCGTCAGATCGCGGCGCCGCTTCTCGACGAGGACCATGTACCAGAGGTTGCTCCGGTGGTGCAGTACGGTGGCGTCCTCGGGCACGTTGCGGATGATGGCTTCGATCCCCTTGCGGCCCCGGTAGTCGTCGCTCATATCGACCCTTGAGAAAGTCTCCCACACACCCCAGACTGGCAGGATCAGCAACAAGATGACGACCAACCCCCGTGCCAGCGTCGCGCCCTTGCGTAGACGTTCGAGTATAGGCATCGCCCAGTCCAGGATGACTCCGAAGCCCACGGCTGACCACGCGCAGATCACCAGATACGTTGGGATGAAATACAACTCTATATCCACGATGTTGTTCTGAGTGGCGTAGATAAACCATCCTAGAAACGGGATGCCGAGAAGGGCTGAGGCCGCGCGATCCCGCGTCAGCAAGATTAGAAGCCCGAAGATCGCGACCTGCAACACGAGCAAGTTGTGGTCCCCGATCAGATACCCAAGATACATCCAGATTCGTCCGGGAACTTCGGTTATTCCGAAAGCGAAAAACGATCCCGTGAGATCTCCCCCGCTTATTACGTACAGCGTCCGCTCCAGGTTGTCCGGGTTATTGGCCTCCATCGGCGCGTTCATGTTCGCTCGAATGGGCAGGTACAGATACGGCATCAGCCCGAGAACGAAGAGGGCGGCGCCTTTCAATATGAGCGTCACGCGGACAAGTCTGCGCCAGTCCACGAGCGCGACAAAGATAAGGGCCGCTGGCAGTATCAGTCCACTGGTCAGGTGGTTGGTGAGTGTGAGCCCTCCAAGAAAAGCCGCGAGCAGCAAGTATCGGTCGCCCGAAGGTTCATCGCGGCGCTCACGCCACCGCAACAAGACCAGGAAGATCAAACCAACCATCAGCGCGTTCAGCGTGTACACCTCGGCCATGACGGCCTGACTCCACAGAGTTCCTCCAAGCCCGAAGGCCAGAGCTCCGACCGCCGATGCCAAAATCCGACGACTCAGCAAATACCCGATGGCGTAGACCATCAGAACAGCCAAAGCTCCGTAGAGTGCCGACGCGAAGTTCGCCATGTAACCGCAGTCGCCGAGCGGCAGGTACGTTATGAGTTTGGTCAGCATCAAGTAGGTGGGATAGCCGGTTGGATGCGGGATGCTAAGAGTACAGGCTTGCATCTGAAGCATCGCTACGTCGGCGAGATCCGGCAACGAGTACGGTAGCACTGTGGGGGCGAGCGTCGCCCCGTAAAGGGCCATTATAAACAGGGCCACTCCAAGCCCGGCGAGCTGCACCAGAACCTTGCGGCTGCGGTTCTTATTCTTCAATTCAGCCTCTCCAGAGGTTCGGGGCACGGTCCCAAACGGCGCGTCCGCGACGCACTAGTTTCTGTACACGGTCTCGCAGTCGCGGGAAACGAGATCCTTCTCGTCCACACTCGCGACATCTTTGCCAGGCCCGCACTTTATTTCGTCCCGCACGCCGTCAGACGACTCGATAAAGTCGTCGCCCGCGCCACCGAACAGGAGATCCCGACTTCCAAGACCGTAGATCTCATCGTCCCCCGCGCCACCGATGAGCGCATCCTCACCCGAACCGCCCCGAATCGTTTCGCCGCTCTCCCGGAAACCGCCGAGACCCGTACCCGCCAGAGCATCCCCCGCAGCCAAACCAACGAACAACAACCCGAGCACCACCAGCAGTATCCCCGCCCTGCGAGACCCGGACCTCTCAACGCGACGCTCATCACCAGACTGGTCAACTTCGATGCGCTGCGTAGAAGCCGACCGCTGCTTAAGCTTCAAAACTCTACCCTCGCGCAAAAAGCTGTGTCTCTGGGCGGATTCCTCATATTCCGTGAGTCTAGAGAGTACCGCCACAAGTTGAGTTAAAGGCAGGAAACATGCGTCTTAAACTTTCGTTAAACGACGGCTCACGAACCTCGGAGCCGAGTAAACACAAACTTCACCCGCAGTTTACGCGCCTGTAACTTAGGAGTCGGAAAAGTTTCCTATTATGGACGGGCGAGTGTTGCAGGTGGTTTTCGTCGAATAACTGTGGAAGGAGACTTGGTGCCGAAGCCGAGCATAGAGCGGGTCAAGCAAGAGAAGCGTGCGTTGAAGATAAAGGCGGTTCCCGCCGGGATGAGTCGCCGCCGGTTCCTCACTTTTCTCGGGACAGGTACGGCGGCTCTGGCCGCTGGTAGCTCGGGAGTGATAGCCGACAGCTCGGCGCAGGCACAAAGCGGTTCGGGGGAAGAGACCGCGCAGTCCTCCGGCGACAACGGCTCGAAGAAACCCACATCCTTCAAGCCCATAGAGCCGACCGACGCGGACGATGTCACACTCCCAGAGGGTTTCAAATACGACCTTATACGAAGCTCCGAAGATCCACTTACGGACGACAAGATGTACGGTGATCATAACGACTTTATCGCGTACTTTCCGGTTGACGCCCTCGATGGCGGCGACAATTCCGATGACGGCATACTCTGGATCAACCACGAGTACATAAACCCGATGTTCTTCTCCGGCTACACGGACCCCGACGGCAAAAAGAAGAAGACCAAAGAGCAGATAAACAAAGAGAAATCCGGGGTCGGCGGCTCGGTCGTGCGAGTAAAGAAGGAAGGCGACACCTGGAAATTTGTCGAGGGCGACGATCTCAACCGCCGCGTGGACGCGACCACGAAGATGGACCTTACGGGTCCGGCGAAGGGCTCCAAGCGGATGAAGGACGCGGACGAAGTCGTCGGGACGCTCGCCAACTGCGGCGGCGGAGTAACGCCCTGGAACACGATCCTCACCTGCGAAGAGAACTTTCAGGACTATTACGGCGGGCGCACGAACGAAGACGGCGAGCCCGGCGGCGGCACCGACAACGAGCCCGAGTCTCTAGAGATAGCCGAGACCTACCGCTGGCTAGACGACAAAGAGAATGCCCAACCCCCCGAGCACTATGGTTGGATCGTGGAGGTGGACCCGTTCGACCCGGAGTCCAAGCCCCGCAAGCACACCTGGCTCGGGCGCATGGGTCACGAGAACGCCGCAGTAACCGTCTCTCCGTCCGGAAAGGTCGTTGTCTACACAGGCCACGACTCCAACGACGAGTGTATCTACAAGTTTGTCTCCGAGGGAACCTACAAAGAAGGCGACCGCGCAGCTAACATGAACCTTCTCTCAAAAGGAATGCTCTACGTCGCGGACTTCGCCCAGGGCAAGTGGAACGCGCTGGACTTCGAGAAAAACAAAATCTTCAAAGACAACGACTTCGCGGATCAAGCCGATCTACTCGTGCGAACTGTCGAAGCCGCCAAGCTCGAAGACCCAGAAACCGAACTAACTCTTGGCACCCCAATGGACCGCTGCGAGGACGTAGAAGTCCACCCCGATACCGGGGAGATCTACTGCGCCCTTACAAACAACGAGGACCACGGTAATTTCTATGGTCAGATCATCCGCATCACCGAGAAAGACGATGATCCCGAATCCGGCGAGTTCGCCTATGAGGTCTTCGCCACCGGTGGACCCCAGACAGGTTTCGCCAGCCCCGACAACCTCGTCTTCGACAACGATAAGAACCTCTGGATCATCACGGACATATCCTCTAGCAAACTTAACGGCGGCATCTACAGCTCGTTCAAGAACAACGGCGCGTTTATGGTGCCTACCGGCCTCGACGGCGGCGCGACCGGCAGCGACATCTTCCAATTCGCCAGCGCACCCGTCGAAGCCGAGCTAACCGGCCCGGCCTTCACGCCAAATGGCAAAACGCTCTTTATCGCCATTCAGCACCCCGGAGAAGAAAGCGAGAGCCCGGATAAACCATCGAGCACGTGGCCCGGCGGCGACAAACCCAAAAGCTCCGTCGTTGCGATAACTGGTTTCTAGCACCGTAAGACACCTCTCAGCGTCCCTCGGATATATCCGGCATAATGTGGCCAGAGGGGCATAAGGTTGCTAGAGAGGTGTTTTAGATGACCGGCAGAGAGTTTAGACTGCCCGGCTCTCCGTATGAAGAGCTGGTAAATATAATCGTGGCGTACGGTACGCGGGACGAAGCCGCCCGTCCGGGCGATGTGCGGGAGTTGGACTCAGTGCATCAGTCGAGCGTGAGTCGCAACAACGCTTTCCTGGCGGCCATTGGAGTGCTCAAGGGCGAGCGTGAGAAACTCGTTACGCGACAGGGTCGGGCGTTGGCTCTCGCTCTCATGCGCCGAGACACGCCGGAGATCCGTCGAAATTGGCGCGTGGTTGTCTCAACCAACGACTTTCTGCAGAACGTGGTTTCGGCGGTGAAGCTGCGCGAGGGAATGAGCTTCGAGACCGTGCAGGCTTACGTGGCACATTCCGCCGGTCAGCCGCGCAACAAGCCCGTCATGACCGGGTCTGGAGCTATCATTGAGATCCTCAAGGTTGCCAACCTGTTAAAAGAAGAGGCCGGAGAGGTGATGCCGACCTTCGACGAAGACTTCGAGCGTAACGGCGTGGACGAACCGACCGTGCAAGAAGAACCCGCCGAAGAACCAACCGAGGAGACCCGAATCTCCACAAGCATCGAGACCGAAGATGGACCTCGGGTGAACATACACCTCCACGTTCAATGTTCCGCCGCCGAGATAGAAACCCTCGCCCCAAAACTCAAATCCCTGCTCAAGGATCTCTCAAGCCCGTGACACGCTAGTACAAACGAACTACAAAAATATCACCCATTTGGGGGATGGCAGTCAGAAGTCTGTCGGTTAAAGTCAGGACTATCATGGACGGGTGCCGACAACTATCTCCCCCTCCAAGAGCGTCGGCACCTATCCTCTACGAGCCTCGTTAGGCGATCTCGACCTCTCTCTGAGTGGTCTCCAGCTTTGGTCTCGGACCGCCATCCAGGGTAAAGAAGAACGTAGCTCCCTCGCCTACGGAACCGGTAGCCCATACATCTCCGCCATGGCGACGCATGACACGTTTCACGGTGGCGAGACCCACGCCCGTACCCTCGAACTCCTCGGGGCTGTGTAGCCTCTGGAAGGCCCCGAACAGTTTGTCGGCGTAAACCATATCGAAACCCGCTCCATTGTCGCGCACGAAGTAGACTGGTTCATTTCCCTGTGAAGCGGTGTTCCACTCGACCCCGAACTCTATTAGCGCGGTGTCGTTTGCGGAGGTGAACTTCCAGGCGTTGCCGAGCAGGTTTTCAAGGGCGACACGCAGGAGGCGAGGGTCCGCCGAAGCTTCGAGTCCCGGCTGAACTGTCACTTCCACCGAGCGTCCCGGTTCAGACTCCTTCAAAACCCGAACTACTTCGTCCACGAGGACACTCAAATCCACGTTTTCCCGGCGCATGGAACTGCGAGTTACCCGTGAGAGATTCAGCAGGTCGTCTATCAAGAGTCCCATACGCTGGCTAGCCGCTCGGACCTTGTTAAGGTAGCTCCGGCCTTCATCGTCGAGTTTGTCCGAGTAGTCTTCAATCACTATCCGAGAAAATCCGTCTATGCTCCGCAAAGGAGCCCGCAGGTCGTGAGAGACCGAGTGAGAAAACGCTTCGAGTTCCCGGTTGGCGGCACCTAGATCCCGATTGGCCACTTCCAGATCCAGGGCGGACTGCTCGGCGTTCAGGCGACTACGGACCAACATGCGGCTGATCCCAAACAGTAGCAGGCTAACCGTCAATCCCGATAGCAGTACCAGGACCGACAGCCGGTCAAAGGACCCTCGCTCGAAATCCGGCAACGCCGTGAAATACAGGCTCCACTCTCGACCGGCCACTTCTATATCGGACTCTCTGGTGAGAGTCGGCTCAGGTTCATCGCTTCCGGCTCTAAGGACACCATCGTCGTCGTAGAGGAGCTGGTCGCCCAAGAATCCACCGCCATCGTAGACCTCAAAATCTACCTTAGGGTCGTAGACCCCCTCGAAGACTCCGTTCAATAACTGGTCCATCCTGAAGGTGCCGACTACGAAACCTTCAAGAGCTTTGCGACGTTCTTCCACGTTATCCGTCGGCTTCCCATCCGAATAGACCGGCAGGTAGACAGCGAAGCCCCGGCGCAGTGATAGATCTGCCACGGAATTTTCCGGCGCTTCATCGAGTACATACACCACGCTCGTAGCCTGAGCCTCGCCGGAGTCGCGGGCTCGATTCATGGTAGCTCGGTGGACGGTGTTGGTGTGGAGATCCCGACCAAGAAATTCCTTGTTGGCCGAGTTTTGAGGCTCCACGTAGGTGACCGGATAGTACACGTCTCTCTCACCCAAGGGTTCGAGGTCGGGCCGCAAAGTCAGGGATTCTTTCTCCAGGAAGCCTTCTAGCTCCTCCGAACGCACGTACTCTACGTAACCGAGAGCTTGTAGTCCCGGATACTGCTCGTCAGGTTGAAGACTCTCGACGAATCCCCTCCACTCCTCGCTGGTAACGGAATCGCTGGCATCGAAGAGTCCGCGAGCACCGAGCATGGCATCCACGTAGGAGCTTGTAACGCTGCCTATGGCTTCGCGCGTGGCGTCCGTAGCTTCGTTGAAACGGATCTCATTCTCTACGTCAGCACCGGCTCGCACGTAGAAAAAGGCGATCAGCGAGAGTAGCACGGAGATCAACAACACCCCGTAAGCCACCGCCATGCGGCTCAGATACCTACTGAAGCCGCTCATTTAGGTACTCGAATACTCACTGCCACTCGTCTCTGGCACCGAACCACCTTTTGCGACACTTAATACTAAGTGGTTAATGACGCTGCCGCAATACATCTTGACCAGCATGTCTTCATTGAGTACCTTGTACTTTGAAAGGTCAATTCATCGGCTCGTTCAGGCACGACTGCTTAAGTACCTATCCAAAATGGACGATAATCTACAAATATGCTGAGTAAACAATTTCTACAAAGGGTAAACGAACGTCCGCGTGGACGAGGATCCGCGCCGCTCGCAGCTCTCGGTGCCGTGATCGCAGCCGCCGTGGCCGGGTTTTTGGTGTCGTGGTTTGTGGGTCTCGCGGTGCTTGTCGTCGGTGTTGGAGCGGCCTATCTACTTTATGTGAAGCATGCCAAACGTCAGACTTCTCGGGTCTCATACGACTTCGGTGGAGATCGGCTAATGACTTCGCACTTCGCACGTGTTGGCAAGGCTTGCGGCATCCTGTCTACTTCGGAAGGGGTCTGGAATCGGGAGAAGAACAGCGGTTCCGCTAAGAACGGACGTACGATGGTTCGGGTGGGTCGCTTGGAGAAGCCTGGCATCGAGACCAACGTGGACGTTTGGGGCATAGACTCCGGTGATACGACGGTTTATTTCTTTCCCGAGGCGGTGCTGGTGCTCGAAGATGATCGATACCGGGCTTTCTCGTACAAGACGCTGCGGGTTGCGTTCGCGTCGGAGAAAGTCGCGGAGTCGGATAAGATCTTCTCGGACACAGAGGTTCTGGGTGAGACTTACCTGTACACCTTGAGCGACGGATCGCCGGATCGGCGTTTTGGGAGCAACCCTCGATTGCCAGAGGTTCTCTACGGAGATCTGGACCTCTCCGCCGACGGTTGGAAGGGCGTGAGCATCCGGGCCTCAAAGGAATCGGCAGCCGCTCAATTCGTACTCGCCTTCACCGAAGAGCAGGACACCGAGCGCTACGAGCAGTGGCGCGGCATCCGTCCCGAAGGTGATCGGGGGAGGCTGGATCCCACGCACGAGATACTCGGCCTCCCCGCTGAGGCATCGAAAAGCGAGATCACCGCCGCCTACCGTCGCATGGCCCAGACATATCACCCGGACAAAACCGCGAGTTTCGACCACGAGTTCCGCGACCTCGCGGACCAACGCATGAAAGACGTGAACGCCGCCTACGCGAAACTCCGCCGCACAGCCCAGTAAACAAGCCCCTTAGAAGCGAAACTCCAAAACTAAAAAGCTCAACAAGGAAATATTTCCTCCGAAACCTTGCACGGCTCGCGTTTCTGCTTAGAATGCGTGACTCAAGCACCCTATAAAAGAGAGCACACGATATGCTGAATACAGGGACTATCCCAGGCCGTCTCGGACGGCTGCCAGAGCTAGCATACAATCTGTTGTGGACTTGGCGACCCGAAACCCAGAACCTCTTCGCCCGTCTGGACGCAGAACTCTGGGAATCAACCGAACACAATCCCGTCCGTCTCCTCGCTGAGACCAAGAACCTCGACTCCGCCGCTGAAGATACGAGCTTCGTGGACGCATACGAGCGGGCCGTCGAAGATCTCGACATCTACCTTGAAGGACGCAACACATGGATGGATCACGTCTATCCCGATACCGGAGCAGTGGCGTATTTCTCGGCTGAGTTTGGCTTGCACGAATCGTTGCCGATCTACTCCGGCGGCCTCGGCGTTCTAGCCGGAGACCACGTAAAGAGCGCGTCGGACTTAGGAGTCCCGTTCGTCGGCGTAGGCATCCTCTACGGGCAGGGCTATTTCCGCCAACGCCTCTCTCCCGGCGGTATGCAAAAAGAAGTCTACGAACCTCTGGACCCCGAGAACCGTCCTGTCAGCCCCGCACTCGCCCCGGGTGGTACTGAGATCTCCGTCCAGGTAGAGTTGCCGGGGCGTAGTCTCTCCTTGAAGGTTTGGCGCGTTGAGGTCGGCAGGACCGGCATCTTGCTATTGGATGCGGACATCCCAGAAAATACTACCGAGGATCGCGCATTGACCGCCCGGCTCTACGGTGGAGACAACCGCACCCGCATAGCTCAAGAGCTTGTTCTGGGCATCGGTGGCGTGCGAGCGTTGCGGGCCGCCGGTCACGATCCCGCCGTTTACCACATGAACGAGGGCCACGCCGCTTTTAGTGTCCTCGAAAGAATCCGGGAGATGGTCGCCGCAGGAACCAGCTTCGACGAGGCCCGCAAGCGAGTATCCTCTAACACGGTCTTCACCACTCACACGCCGGTCCCCGCCGGTCACGACGCCTTCCCCCCGGAGATGTTCGAAGAGTTCACCGCCGCCTGGCCGGAGAGCCTCGGCATCCCAGCTGAGAAGCTGTGGAGTCTCGGCCACAAGGAAGAATCCTGGGGAGCCATGTTCAACATGACCGTCCTCGCCATGAACAACTCCAGCGTTCGCAACGCGGTCTCCGCTCTGCACGGCGAAGTTTCTTCGGATATGTGGAATTACCTCTTCGAGGAGAACGGACACCGACCCATCACCCACGTGACGAACGGCGTGCATACATGGAGTTGGCTCTCCCCGGAGCTTACGAACCTCTTCGAGGAACACTCCGGTGGACGCGCCTGGCGCGAATCGGTAGAAGATCCGTCGGTCTGGTCTTTCGTCGAGGAGGTACCCAGCGAGAAACTGTGGAAAGCTCACACGACTGTCAAGCGTCAGACCGCCGAGTTCCTGAACGGTCGCCTGCGGTTGCAGCGGGAGCGCAACTCCGAAGGCGCATCGCGGGAGCTGGATGCGGAAACCCTAACTATCGGTTTCGCCCGGCGATTCGCGACCTACAAGAGGGCTACGTTGCTCCTATCGGATGCTGAGCGGTTGCGTCGGATCGTCACGGATGCCGACCGTCCGGTGCAGTTCGTCTTCGCGGGCAAGGCACACCCCGCCGACAGCCCGGCGAAGGAATTCATCCGCGACCTGTACGCCGCCGCCGGAGACTTCGACGGTCGTCTGCTCGTGCTCGAAGACTACGACATGAACGTCGCCCGACACCTCGTGCAAGGTGTCGACGTGTGGCTCAACAACCCTCGACGGCCCCTGGAGGCCAGCGGGACCTCCGGCCAGAAAGCCGCGCTAAACGGAGCTCCAAACCTCAGCGTGCTCGACGGTTGGTGGCCCGAAGCGTACAACGGGGACAATGGTTGGATCATTGGCCAAGAGATAGAGTACGCCTCAGAAGAAGAGCAAGACACCGTGGACTCGGAATCCCTCTATGAGACGCTAGAGAACTCCCTGGTCCCGCTCTACTACGACCGTAATGAAAGCGGAGTCCCGGAAGGTTGGGTCGAAGTGATGAAAGAATCCATAAAAACCATCGCCCCGGAATTCTCGACGCAGCGCATGGTCCGGGATTACGTCCACAAGCTATACATACCTCGCACGGCAGAGGTTACCGAGACTCGGTAGCTTCCGCGACGCTCCCTCCGGCAGCAGTCTTAGGATCTTTGGCCGGAGGGATGGGGAGCGGTCCTTCGCGCAGGCCGCGGATCCAAAGCGCGAGGTTACGGGTGCCAGGCTCCCAGATCAGAAGTACCGCAAGGATACCGTAGATGGGTAGGTGGCCAATCAACTCCGCCCAGTTGAAAACCGTGAGCGTGAGGTTCGTCGGCACGAGCGCTAACAGCACGATCTCCCGAACAAAGACCCCAGTAAGCAAGAAAATTCCCAACATCAGCTCCACCGAACCGGCGAAGAGAATGAACACCTCATCCGAGAGTGGCACCCCGAGAGCCGCCGTAAAGTTGAGCGGATAGTCACTCAGAAAAGCCTCGGCCAGCGGAATGTTCGCAAGCTTCTCGGTAAATGCCACGATGATAAAGCTCAACCCGAGCCCAACACGCAGTGCCGTGACAGCATAAACAGACAGGTTAGCGGGTGGTTCGACCCGAGGAAACAGCAAACGGTCGATGGATACAGGACCGCGTCCAGCCAGAAAGAAGAACGCCGCAAATCCGAGATAGAGTACGTTGTCCAGCATCGGTTCTAGCCCTACGAGCGGTATCCCGGCGAGCCACAGCAAGGCGAGCCCAGCGGCGGCGACTCGGGTAAAAGCACCGTAGAAGAGTGCCAGTGCAATCATGGTCTCGGCGAAACCCACAAAGTTGGCGAAGACACCAGGAAGAGCGTTGTCCGGTGTGAACAAACGACCTTGAACGCCATTGAATAACAACGGCACCGCAACATGAACGCCGAGAATTAAGGGAACCAGAGCGTAGATCACAGCCCGGCGTTCATCCGTGGCCCCGAACGCCTCCGGCCCCGGTATAAAACTACGCCCGTCACGCCTCCGCCACAAAACAACGGCCACCAAAACAGCAAGCAGCACCCCGGAAGTCAGAAGCAATGGCAGAGGTCGGAAGAAGAGATCCCACCTCACGGGAAAATCCGAAGCACTTTGAAAC
>JBGTFQ010000234.1:0-2920 GCA_041747155.1 Rubrobacteraceae bacterium | reverse complement strand
GGGGAGATCGGACCAGTCTCCAACAGCACTTTCCTCCACGGCTACACGTCATCCATCGCTCTATTCCGGCCCAAAGAGTAGCTACGGAAACATCCGATCCTACGAACTCAAAAACTTTTATTGAAATTCGTTAAGTTTCCTCTTCCATTTATGAAAACTGTGTGGTTACATGCGCGTTAAACGTAAGCTTCACGCCGGAGGAGAGCATGATCCAGGACCAAACCGTTGCCTCTGTGGAGGTTCAGCGGGATAGCGTGGCCTACAGGAGTGGCTGGCAGGACGGGCGTTTCGGACAGCCCGCGGACTTCCCGCCCGGCACCGCACAACACCCGGACCACTTCGCCTACCACCAGGGACACCGCGAAGGCTCTCAAGTCCGCAAGATGCTGCGCGTCGGCAGAGAGACCTTCTAGAAGTCCGCCGGAAGCACCCGAAACGGAAAACCGCCCGGCCCGCTCACGGCACGGAAGTGCCGCTCGTCTAGCGTCAAGATGTCTAACGTGCCGTAACGCTCGGCCAATACGATGTTCGAGGCATCGGCTAGTCCTATGCCGAGATCTCTGTAGTCCTCGATAATGCGTTTTGCGGCCCCAACCTCTTCCGCCGAGAAAGGCTCCAAGAGGTAGGCGCCGCGCTCCACTTCTTCCAGCACGGCTACCTCTGCATCTAATCCTATCCGCTTCGAAACGAGGTAGTCCAGTTCGGCCAATACGAACGGTGAAAGCACGAGGTTGGTTTGCGACTTTTCAAGAACTTCTTTCGCCCTTTCGTGGAACCTCTGGCTCTCGTCTATCGCGGCGAGCAGCCCGCTCGTATCGAGGATTATCGTCACTCGCCAAAGCCGCTGAGTTCTTCGTCTAACCTCTCGGAGAGCGTGGCGTCCCCGCTGCGAAACAGCGGCAACCGTGGACGTGGCGATTGCATCGAATCAAGTGACTTTCTAACGGCCTCGCGGATTATCTCCGCCTCGCTTCGCCCCTGAGCCCCAGCCGCCCGCTTCAAGGCCGAGTCGAGATCCTCTGGTAAATAAACTGTTGTCTTCTTCATGCCATACATTCTACCATACGTGTTCGCTAGAACTCATCGTGACAGCGGCGACTAGGGGCTCAACCGACCGCCTCTATGCCCACGGCCGGAGTTTCGTTCTGAATTACTCATGTGTTTGGTCTGGCGGAACGCTGCATCCCGCAGACGGAGTATTTTTCAGCGAGCAAAGAAAAGCGCCCCGGAGGGGCGCCGATAATACTCTCTAGCTGTGAAGGCTAGAGTTACGGGGTGACTGTGACTCGGCCAGTGCCGCTATTGAAGTTGCCCGTAGGACCGCCAGAGTGGGAAGCGCCTATTACTGCGGCATCGATAGTGCCAGTGAACGTAGCGTCGAAAGTCACTTCGGCGCTCGGGTTCACGCCGAAGGGCTCAAGCTCACCGATGGTGTCACAGTCGGCGAAAACGGCTCCGTTGCCGCTTGCACAGGTCTGGAAGGCGGTACCAGCGTTCCGAAGGTCACTCTCAAGGGTCGCTACCTCGGCGCGATCCCGCTGCGCCAGGAACGCCGGGATGGCGATGGCGGCGAGGATGCCGATGATGATGATGACGACCAGAAGCTCGATGAGCGTGAAGCCTCGCTCGTCTTCTCTGGCTTCTTTCATCCTACGGGCAAAGAAATGCAGCATTCCGTTCTCCTTCTTTTTTGTCTACTTGTTTTTCTTGCTGACGCTTACGTTCTGCCCACACTTTTCCGAGTTAGACACTTCTTCCGAAAATTCTTTGAAAAAACGTAGCGGGTCTCTGAGGCCATCGAGGGAACGTGGGGTTCGGCCGTTCCGGGTGGTGGAGGCTCGCTGCGTCTCTCGTGCTCCGGCGCTTCGCGGAGGCTTCACCTGGCGCTCCGGTTTTTCTATACGACGGTTCGGAAGACTTCCTCGATGGTGGTGAGGCCCTGGGCGGCTTTTAGTAGGCCATCGGAGCGCAGACGGATCATGCCGTTTGCCTCGGCGGTGCGGGCTATCTCGGTGGTGGAGACGCGGTGCAGTATCTGGTCTTTTATCTCTTCGGTGACGACCATCATCTCGTAGATGCCGAGTCTGCCCCGGTAGCCCGTGCCGCCGCACCGATCACAGCCCACGGCTTCGTGGAAGCGAGTCTCTTCTCCCTCCGCTTGCTCGAAGGGGAACCGCATCCCGTGCAGGGTGTCTGTCTCTATCTCGGTCGGGCGCTTGCAGTTGCCGCAGAGCTTCCGGGCGAGGCGCTGGGCTATAACGCAGTCAACCGCCGACGCCGTGAGGAACGGCTCCACACCCATGTCCGTCAGGCGGTTAACGGCTGAGGGGGCGTTGTTGGTGTGCAGGGTGGCGAGGACGAGGTGGCCGGTCAGGGCGGCTTCGACGCTGATCTTGGCAGTCTCGAAGTCCCTTATCTCACCGATCATCACCACGTCCGGGTCGGCGCGCAGGATGCTTCTTAGCCCGGAGGCGAAGGTGAGGCCGGCCTTCGGGTTGACCTGCACCTGGTTTACGCCCGTCATCCGGTACTCGACCGGGTCCTCGACCGTGATGAGCTTTCGTTCCGGCGAGTTCAGCTCGCCGAGCGTCGCGTAGAGCGTGGTGGATTTCCCCGAACCAGTTGGGCCGGTCACGAGGATCGCGCCGTATGGCCTCTCGTAGACCTCTTTGTACGTCTTCAGCACGTCCGTGGAGAACCCGAGGCCCGCGAGGTCCATCTCGACGTTCGAGGTGTCGAGGAGGCGCAGTACGATCTCCTCTCCGTGGACCGTCGGGAGCGAGGCGACGCGCAGGTCCACCTTGTTGCCGCCGAGCCGCACGGAGAAGCGTCCGTCCTGCGGGACGCGGTGCTCGGCGATATTCAAGTTAGCGAGGATCTTGAGGCGGGCGATCACGCCGTTCTGCAACGACGCCGGGAC
>JBGTFQ010000233.1:0-7057 GCA_041747155.1 Rubrobacteraceae bacterium | reverse complement strand
TCGGCTACTCCCCGCTCGGCGACCCGCTTATACTCTCGGGCCGCTTAGAGTCAGTCTCGGCGTAATATGACAGGTTTACCTGTATACACATTTCGTCTTTTGCTACTATTCAGTTTTCAAGACCTCCAAGCTCCTTGCCTCTCGGCGGAGCCGGATGATTTGCGTATCGCGATTTCGGCGATTAAAACGCCCACCTTTCGGCGGGCTGGTTACTCTTCCCTATTTGCAGGGTGTTTACCTTTTAAGCCTCGTCTCGATTTTCAAGTCGCTCCTCATCAGCCAGAGGAGTATAGCACCACCCTCATCGTAGTCAAACCCTCGGATGAAACTTTCTTGAAATCAAGGTGAAGGCTACTGGTAATCGCTCACGTCTTTACTTCTAGCCGAGCGTAGCGCCGCTTTCCAACCTGGAGGATGTTGCCGTCGATCTCGTCGGGGGTCAACATAGACCGCTCGTCATCTATTACTGTTCCACCTATCCGAACCGCACCGCCTTTTATGAAACGACGGGCTTCGCCGTTTGTCTTGGCGAAACCGGCGAAGGTTATAAGGTCGACGATCCAGGTCTCCGCCTTAGATGGAACTTCTACTACCGCGACATCGTCTGGGACCTCGCGGCGGCTCAGCCGGTCGAAGGTCTCTGCGGCGGTGGCAACTTCCTCTTTGCTGTGGAAGGTCTCCACGAGAGCGCGCGCTAGATGGCGTTTGAGCTGGACGGGTTCGGCGTCTGGCATGGGTTGGCCGAGGAGCAGGGCGTAATAGTCGGGCATTGTCGTATCGGGGATGCTCATGGCTTTGCCGAACATTTCGGGAGCGGGGTCGGTGACGCCTATGTAGTTGCCCAGCGATTTGCTCATCTTCATCTTTCCGTCGGTGCCTACTAAAAGGGGCGTTGTAAGGACGCATTGGGGGGTCTTTCCGTAGTACTCCATCACCTGGCGGCCCATTAGCAGGTTGTAGAGCTGGTCGGTGCCGCCGAGTTCGATGTCCGCGTCGATGGCTACGGAGTCGTAGGCTTGCATCAGAGGGTAGAGAAGTTCGGTAAGTGAGATTTGATCCTGAGCCGCGAAACGTTTCTGGAAATCGTCCCGCTCCAAAATACGAGCAACGGTCGTGGCGCGGGTCAGGGTGATGATGTCGATCATGGTCATCGGCGCGAGCCACTCGGAGTTGCGCCGAACCTCGGTTCTTTCGCGGTCGAGAACGATATACGCTTGGTCGAGGTACGTGCGTGTATTGTCATCTATTTGATCTGCGGAGAGAATGGGTCGGGTTTTGGATCTCCCGGATGGGTCTCCGACTCGCGCCGTGTAATCACCTATAACCAGAACCGCCGTATGGCCGAGATCCTGAAACTGGCGAAGTTTTTTGAGCACCACGACGAAGCCAAGATGAATATCCGGAGCCGTGGGATCTATGCCGAGCTTGACGCGCAGCGTGTCCCCGCTCGCAAGGCGGCGTTCGAGTTCGTCGCGAGGCAGAGCGTCAACGGCGTTATAGAAGATGTCTCTGATATCGGGCCTCTCGTTCATAATCGCATCGTAATACCTTCGTAAATACAATGTAACGTGTCCGTCGGTGTTGTACTATACCGAGTCGATGGCTCGTACCTACCAAAGAAACAGGAATCGACGGAACCCGGATTCTCGTAAGCCGGTCGCTGGTCGTTCCATTAGAATCTCCGGCGGCGCGTCCAAGAAACGTGGTCGAGGGCTTGGCACGCGCATCCTCAAAGGGTTCGGTATCTTTCTGCTGTGTTGCTTAGTCGCGGCTATTGGCCTCGCGGCTGGCGCTTATGTGGGATTGGTCAAGAGTGTTTCCGAACTCGAAGAACCGAAGGCTCTCTCGACGCATCCGACTTATATATACAGTGCGCCACTCGGCGACACGGATGAATCGCGGCGCGTGATCGGCACTATCTTCCAGGGCGAGAACCGAAAAATGGCCGAAGAAGATGCGATGCCCGCGAGCCTGCTCAACGCGCTGGTGGCTAAAGAAGACGAGAGATTCCGGGAGCACGGCGGCGTGGACCTCTGGGGCATCATGCGGGCTCTGTACGTGGACTTGCAGGAAGGCGCGGCGGTCGAAGGCGCGTCCACCATCACTCAGCAGTACGTCAAAAACGCCTACCTCACTCAAGAACAACTATTGTCGCGGAAGCTCAAAGAGGCTTTTATAGCGATTGAGATAGAGCGTCGGATACCCAAAGACGACATTATCGCCAAGTATCTGAACACGGTTTACTTCGGAAACAACGCTTATGGCGTGGAGGCAGCCGCGCAGACCTACTTCAACAAATCCACTGAGGATTTGACTATAGCCGAGTCAGCGACGTTAGTCGGGATACTCAACTCGCCATCGAGCTACGGTCAGGACAAAGACTCCGCTCATCAACAACGGGATCTCGTGCTACAGAAGATGTTTGAGTCCGGGTACATCAACGAGCAGGAACATCAGGAAGCTATAGAGGAGTCGTTCCCGAAAGAGTGGCCCGTCGCCGCGATGGTGGAGACCGGGCTTACTGGCCCTCAACTTACGCGAAACTTCACCGAGCTAGTTCAGGATGAGTTGATCCAAAAGTACGGCGCCGAGACGGTACAGCGCGGCGGCTTGAGCGTATACACAACGCTCGACCTAGAAAAACAAGTAGAAGCGCAAGAGACAGTCTATGGTCCCTCTGGATATCTTCCGACAGAGGATTACCCGGATGCTGCTCTGGTCTCCATCGAACCCGAAACCGGCAAGATTCGGGCGATGGTCGGCAACCGGGACCAGGGTTCGCACTTCAACCTTGTAACCCAAGCTCGCCGCCAACCGGGAAGCTCGTTCAAGCCGTTTGCGCTAATAGCGGCTCTGGAGCAAGGCGTGGACCCCAAAACCGAATTCGTCTCAGAGAAGAAAGAATACGAAGTCGATGTCGGGACAGGACGGCCCGAAAAGTGGAAGGTCAAAAACTATGAGAAGGCCGAGCGCGGCTCCATCAGCATAGAAGAAGCTTTGTGGCAGTCTGACAACACAGTATTCACGGACCTGGTTATGGACGTGGACAACCGTGGTTTGGACAACGGCCCCGAAGCCATAGTGGACGTAGCGAAGCGTCTCGGAATATCCGCTGAATTTCCCAAAGATCCACATCCATCGGTGGTGCTCGGAGCCCAGGAGGTTTCACCAATGGACATGGCAGTGGCTTACACAACTATCGCAAACGGTGGCGTGCGAGTTGAACCAACCGCCGTGTACGAAGTTGTCGCTAACGAAGGGTCGTCCGAGGAGAAAGTTCTGCAACCGCCCAAGTCTCCCGACGGTGAGCGAGTAATCAGCAAGGAAGTAGCGCAGAAGGCGACGGAGATCATGGTCGGCGACATTACCAACGGGATCGCAGGCAAAGCCGGGCTCGAGGATCGCCCCGTTGCCGGTAAGACCGGAACTTCCGAAAGGTTCTTCGACGCTTGGTTTGTTGGCTTTACACCTCAGCTAGTTACCGGAATATGGTCGGGCTATAGCGAAGGTGGTCAGACTCTGGAATCTCTCCTCGGCCCCGACGCGCAAGAGCAGTTCGGCACCGTTCCTTCACCCACGATCATGTTCCACGACTATATGTTGAAGGCGCTTGAGGGAGAGCCAAAAGAGCAATTCGAGGGCGTGGAAACCCCCGACCCACCTAGAGAAAGAAGAGCTTCGCGGGTTCCAGAGGAGCAAGCCGCTCCGGTAATAGATCCGGTCACCGGCGTAGAAGTCGCACCAGAGGCAGCCCCGACAGCCGTTGACTCGGCGGCGGTTGAACCCGTTGCAGTGGATCCAGCAGCGCAAGTACAGCCGTAAGACTTCTTAAAACGAAGTAATTGTGCGGGACATTCCGCGATCCACTTTAGTTTTGGGCGACACAGAAACGTTTTTGTCGCCCTCGATCAGATAACGCCAGGGCAACTCTACTCCCCGCGAGATACCGATGCGCGTGGTCGAGATTATTCCGCCTCCCAAGTCTTCGGTTTCCGAAGGCAAAATTCCGAGCGTGCCGGATGTAAGATCCCGGCCATCCTCGGAGAGTTCGATGCCGAGAGCTTGAGTGAGCCGTCCCGGCCCGTTGCAGAGGTCTTTGGAACGTCCTCGCCGGTCCTCCATCAGGTCTTGGCCTTCCGTGGAGCGTAAAGCCCGGATCAGAACCGCGCTACCCACGCCTTCGGGTTCGCAAACTACGTTGAGTAGACGATGGATGCCGTAGGAAAGATAGACGTAAGCGATCCCTGGCGGGCCGAAGATGTTGCGGTTCCGCATTGTTGGTCCTTTGTAGGCGTGGCAGGCGGGATCTTCGGGTCGATAAGCCTCGGTCTCGACAATGATACCGGCGGCGCGGCCTTCGGGAGTCTCGTGAAAGAGCGTGCATCCGATCAGGTCCACGGCGACCTCGCGGGAGTCCCTATTGCAGAACGCAGCGGTTAGAATATGCGGGGAGTTTCCTGCTCGCCGGACAATTCATTGATACGTCGGGAGAGCTGGTCGAGATCTAGTCCCGCCTCGGAGCGGATGGAGGATTTCAAGAGAGGCCGAACTTGACCGATCTGGACTTGCAGCTCGCGGAGCATCTCGATAGCCCCGCTCTCGGCTCCGACCATGTCTCGCAGGATAGTGGCTTCGGTCCTTCCAGCGGTCAGAGGCTCACGCACGTTGTCCACGTAGACCAGCGTTCGGCGTCCGCTCCCGCGATCTTCTTCAATCGGCACGAGCGCGACGATGCGGTCGGCGCGTACATATTTGCCGAAACCCAAAGAGACGATGCGGTCAGGTATCACCTTCATCTTTATAATTTTAACATAGCGCGACTAGCCCAAGCCCGGTATATTGAACGCATGAAACTCGCTCGGAAAGACCAGGTAATTGTGGGAGATGGGATCGAACTGCGGCCTCACGCCCGAAGAAACTACGAACTCTACGGTCGCTGGTACTCGAACCCGACCATATGGCACCTGACAAGCTGGACAGCGGAACCTCTGCGTCCCCGCGACGTCGAAAGGCTCTTCGAAGACCGCGAAGCCTCGACCACCGAGAGATCCTTCGCAATCCACTTGCCCGAAAGCCAAAAACCCTTAGGAATTATCAGCCTGATGAACATCAGCAAGGCCCACGCATCAGCGGACCTTTCAATAATATTGGGAGACTCAGACAATCGCGCTCGCGGCTACGGGACCGAAGCGATCAGGACGATCTTGGATTACGCTTTCGCGGATCTCCGCCTGCACCGAGTCGGCCTGAGCGTCTTCGATTTTAACGACGCGGCACTAAAGACTTACGAGCGTCTCGGCTTCCAACGAGAAGGATGCCTGCGCGGAGCGGTGAAGCGCGACGAAACTCACCGCGACGCTATTCTGATGAGCATACTAGCTCCCGAGTGGAACGCTCAAGTCTCCCAGCAACACGCCTGACGAAGCCTGTACGGCGATTGGCTTCACCGCTTCAGCTTCCTCGAACTTCGGCCCCGAACTCATCGCGGAGTACGCTCGCGAGTAGATCCATCTCAGCATCAATGTCTTCGTCGGTGAGGGTCTCAGTGCCCTGGAAGACGAAGCTTAGAGCTACGCTTTTCTTGTTCTCCGGGACTTGCGGACCCTCGTAGACATCGAAGACTCGAAGGCTGGATAACAGAGACGTTGCGACTCGTTCCAGAGCCGCTAAAAGGTCAGCGGCACGAGCTTCACGAGCGACGACCACAGCCAAGTCGCGGCTCATCGCGGGCACGTTGGCGAACGGCTCGAAGAGAGGCGCGGGGTCTGGCTGGCAGCTTGCGAGATCTAGTTCAAAAGCCGCCAACGGCCAGCCTTCAAGGTCGAATTTCTCGGCTGTGGATGGGTGGATCTCCCCCACCCACCCAACCTCGACATCGTTTCTTAACACCGCTGCGGAACGTCCCGGATGCAAAAAGTCTCGCGCCTCTTGAACGAAGACAGCATCCGGCACGAGCCGCTCCACGATGCCCTTCGCGGCAAAGAAGTCGGCTTCCGCGCCGCTTGTGTTCCATCCCGCTGGATGAGTTGTGCCAGCCATAATTCCGCCGACCCGAGGCGTCTCCCGAAGGCCCATCAGGGATTCCGATGAAACGGTTTCATCTTCGGGGGTTTCTCCGGTCATGCGGTAGTGAAGTACGGAGGCGAGATCCGCGTTTGACTCAGTCGCCCGCTCGAACACCCGCCCGATCTCGAACATAGAACCGCCCCGAGAGCCGAAAGCCCGATTGCGAGCCGTAGCGTCCAACAAACCCGGTAGAAGCGTCTCCCGGAGGTTTGCCGACTCGGCACTGAGAGGGTTCCTCAACTGGAGGCCAGCATCCTCAGCGCGTCCGAGGTCGCTCTTCCAGCGGTCAGGGCCGAAGGGGTAAGTCACTGCTTCGGCGAGGCCGAGATCCGCTAGCAGGCGGCGCAGCGTACGCAGGTCGCGCTGAGACGACGTAAGGCCGCCGGGAAGGGCAACGGCGGGTAGTTCTTCGGGGATATTCTCCAGCCCTATCAAGCGTCCCACTTCTTCGATTAGATCTACTTCTCGGGCGATATCCCGCCGAAAGGTCGGGACTTCAGCCTCTAGTCCGCCATCAGTCTCTCGCACTGCACAACCGAGACCTTCGAGTTTAGCGGTGGCTTCGTCGGCTTCGACGGGCATTCCGAGTAGGAGTTGCGCCCGATCCAGGCGCATGGAAACTCGTTGACGCTCGACAGGTTCCGGGTAGTGACTGAGCGTATCCTCAGCGACACTTCCATCGGCTTCAGAGGCTATTAGCCCACAAACGCGGGACATGGCATAGTCGACCATCTCCGGGTCCAGGCCGCGCTCGAAGCGCCCGGATGCGTCCGTACGAAGAGCAAGGCGTTGCGACGTAGAGAGGATGCTGGTTCCGGCGAAAGTAGCTACTTCGACCAGAACGTCGGTTGTCGTATCGCTGACTTCGGCGTCTTCCGCGCCCATTACGCCAGCTACAACGAGACCGCGTTCCTCGTCGGAGATCACGAGCATCTCCTCGTCGAGATCCCGCGTGTGACCGTCGAGCATGGTCATCTTTTCTTCCGGCCAC
>JBGTFQ010000232.1:0-14818 GCA_041747155.1 Rubrobacteraceae bacterium | reverse complement strand
GACAAAGAAAATCTCCGCCTGGGCCGCAATCCTCTTCGCGCCCACGCTCGTAGCGAGCATCTATGGTATGAACTTCGATCACATGCCCGAACTACACTGGCTACTAGGCTACCCGTTCGCGATCCTGCTGATGCTGATCGTATCCCTGACGCTGTACCGAGTCTTCGACAGGCGCGACTGGCTCTGACACCCATCCAAAGGAGACGACAAACTTTGCGAAACAGAAAAAGCTCAACATTCCTACAGATAGCACTGCTGACGCTCGTAGCCACGCTAGTCCTTGCAGCCTGTGGCGGCGCGACCGACTCCGGCTCCAGTGGCGACTCCGGCGATAGTGGTTCCGGCGGCGGTTCCGGCGGCGGTTCCGGCGGAGGCGACACAGCATCCTCTGAGAAGCAGGAGAAATCCTCGGGCCCCACAAAGTCTTCCGGGGAGAAGAAGCAAAAGACTGCCTCCTCGGGGAGCGGCAAGCTTGGTAGTCCGAGCCTCGGCGACGCGGACGCTCCGGTGGTGATGCTGGAATATTCGGACTTTCAATGACCGTTCTGCGGCAAATTCACCCGTGAGGTGAAACCGGAGTTGATGAAATACGTTGAGGATGGAACGCTACGCATCGAGTGGCACGATTTCCCGGCGCAGGGTCAGGAATCCGCGAACGCGGCTTTCGCGGCGCGAGCTGCCCAGGAACAAGACAAGTTCTGGGAGTACCACGAACTGCTGTTCAACAATCAGTCCTCGGGCAACAGCGGCGGCTACAGCGACGAGAATCTGGCCGCCTTCGCCAAAGAGCTTGGTCTGGATGCGGAGCGGTTCAAGAAAGATTACACGAGCGTTCGTGTCGAGAATGCCGTGAACGAAGACTTTCAGAAAGCCCAGGAAGAGGGCATCGTTGGTACGCCTACGGTCGTCATCAACGGCCAGGCGCTCGTTGGATTTCAGACGGTGGATGTGTACGAGACGGCCATAGAGAACGCTAAGGCGTCCGCTGGTGGTTGAGGTATCGTACCTCGCCGCTTTTCTGGGCGGGTTGCTCTCGTTGCTCTCGCCTTGTAGCGCGCTGCTGTTGCCCGCATTCTTTGCTTATGCGTTTGGATCGCGGGGGGAGTTGGTGCGGCGAACGCTTGTGTTCTATGTTGGGCTCGCAGTTACGCTCGTGCCGCTCGGGATGGGGATAGCGGCTGTCAGCAGGTTGGTCTACGGGTATCGGGGAACCCTGATCCTGGTCTCCGGCCTACTCATTATCGCGTTCGGGGTGATCCAACTGTTAGGCAGGGGCTTCTCTATTGGCCCGCTCTCACGTCTGCAAGGCAAGATAAAGGGCGACTCTCTGGCCTCGACATTCGCTCTTGGAGCGGTGTACGGTTTCGCTGGTTTTTGCTCTGGCCCGATACTGGGCGCTGTCTTGACCGTCGCCGCCGCCTCAGGAACCGCGTTGACCGGAGCGGTTCTTCTGGCGATCTACGCTGCGGGGATGGCCGCGCCGCTATTTGTGATGGCGCTTCTCTGGGACCGCTTCGACCTCGGACACCGGCGCTGGTTGCGGGGACGTGAGATCTCCATCGGCAGTCTGCGGATGCACACGACTAACCTGATCTCCGGTCTCCTCTTCATTGCCATTGGCGTGCTGTTCATCGTCTACGAAGGTACTTCGGCCCTCGAAGGCGTATACGCGGCCAACGGAGCCACCGAACTGGCTTTCGCAACCCAGCAATGGGTCGGCGGTTTTGCCGGAAACCCGTTCGTTGCGGGGGCTTTCGTGGTGCTCGTACTTCTAGGTATCGCCTACGCCGTATTCCGCTGGACACGGAACCGCAAGAGCCGTTCGTCGAAGAAGCCCGTGGAGTATCAGGGGTAGAGCGGTGCGGTTGTTTTTGCCGGGACGTTTCGAGGCTGCGGAGGACGCCTACTTGTATACGCGGGCGCTCTTCGAGGGCGTCGCCTCTGGTGAGGTGGGGCCGGTCGTCTCGATCTCGCCATCCCTCCGGCATGTGGGTGTTACCCGCAAAGACACTTTCAGACCCAGTTTCGAGGTTGCTAGGGATGCCGCGATAGCAGACGGATACCCGGTCTTTGTTCGCTCTTCGGGCGGCGGCGCAACCGCAGCGGATAACGGGACTTTCGGCTTCTCCATAGTGCGTCCCACCAGTGGGCCGGGGGGCGATGTGGGCGGCATAAAAGAACGTTACGACGAGGCGACCGGGTTGGTTCTAGCGGCCTTCGAGCGAGTGGGGATGCGGGCGGAAGTTGGAGAAGTGAGGGATGAGTTCTGTCCGGGGGATCAGAGCATCCGGTTCGGCGGGCCGGAGGGTGCGAAGGTCGTGGGGATCGCGCAGCGCATCACCCGCCGGGCTACTAGCGTAGGCGGCATAGTGCTGGTCTACGGAGAGGAAGAACTCGCCCAAGTCCTCGAAAAAGTCTATTCGGCCATGAACCTGCCGTTCCGGCGGGAGAGTGTCGGCAGCCTTCGACGAGCCGGGTACGATGGAGACGTGGAGGGAGTTATCGAGGCGTTCGCGCTGGAAGCCGAGCACCGTTACGGAGCGGTGCGTTCGCCGGTAGACTGCGGGTTGGTGGCGAGTGTGCGTGACGGCGTTGGTTAGAGAGGAGAAGTCGTGGATTTGATGGAGAAGATCGGAGCGGGCGGGACCGTCATTATGGATGGGGCGACAGGGACGGAGCTTGAGAAGCGTGGCGTTCCGATGGATGGTGCTGCGTGGTGCGCGGCGGCGCTCGCGACTCATCCAGATGTCGTGCGGGAAGTTCACGAAGATTACATTCGGGCGGGAGCGGAGATCGTAATAACGAATACCTTTCCGGCGGCTCGGCACGTCCTCGAATCAGCGGGGCTCGGGGGGCAAGTCCGGGAGTTGAACGGCCTCGCGGTTCGGTTGGCGCGGGAGGCGCGGGAGAACGCCGCCGAGGGAGAAGTGTACGTCGCCGGGTCGATCTCGACGTTTCCGCCGTTCCTGGATCACAGCCAGGCGTTGTCTGAGAAAGAGGCGCGGTCCAGCTACGGAGAGCAGGCCGAAGTATTGGCTCATTCGGGGGTGGATCTCATAACCCTTGAGATGATGCGCGACATTGAGCAGACCGGCTACGCTGTGGAGGCGGCGGTCGCCACGGGCCTCCCGGTCTGGGCGGGATTCAGCTTCAAGACGCGCGAGGATGGCGCGTTGGTGCTGTGGGATGGCGAGTCAAGTTTCGCGTCGGCGTTCGAGGAGTTGCCGCTCGACGGAGTAGCGTTGGTCGCGGTTATGCATACGTTGGTCGAGGACACGCCCGCCGCCTTGCGGGAGGTGGTGAAGCATTGGGACGGGCCGGTCGGGGCTTATCCGCACGCTGGGAGGTTCATAATGCCAAATTGGCAGTTTATAGATGAGATCACACCGGAAGACTTCGCCGACGAAGCCGTCGAATGGAACGCTCTCGGAGCCCGGATGCTCGGCGGGTGTTGCGGCATCGGGCCGGAGCACATCCGGGCTTTGTCGAAGCGTTTTCAAGCGGCCAATGATGCAATAGAATAGGTTTCCTGCTTTCGAACGGATAGGCCGGGAAGATGAAGCCGGGCGACTGGAACATGAAAAAGCTGCGCGACGCGGCGACGGAATACTGGGCCTTACGGCGGAGCAAGAAACGGGAGCGGTCCGCGCCGTCGACTGCGGCGATCCCGGCGACGCCCATATTCGTCTCGCTCCGAGTTCTGGTGACTATTGTCGTGGTCTCGGTCGTCGCGTTTGGACTGGTTCTCTACGCGGCTCCGACGGTTCCGGCGGTCGCGCTTGGAGGGATAGCGTTGGCTATCGTGCTGTCGTTTCCGGTGCGGGCTCTGTCGCACGTCATGCCGCGAGGATTGGCTATCCTGGTTACGGTGCTGATGCTCGTTGGGGTGATTGTGCTTGCTTTCGTGGTGCTCGGGCCGTTGCTTATACAGCAGTTGAGCAACCTGATCGTACGCATACCGACTATCGCCAACAGTGCCAACCAGGCTTTTATCGACATGGTGGGGTTTCTAAACGACCGAAAGTTGTTGCCAAGCTCAAGCCCGGAGAGATTCGGTCAGGAGGTCGTCAACGATCTCTTCAACCGCGCCCAGAGCCTTACCGAGAACTTGCTGCGAGGTTTGATCGGCTTTATCCCCCGAGCATTCAGTTTTGGCATCGCGCTCTTCGGGGTGCTGTTCGTGGCGGTCTATCTGCTGGTGGACATCCGAAAGGTGAAGGCCGCCTACCTGAAGGCCGCGCCGATACGCTACCGGCGCGACGCTCGCGACCTCTGGGAAGCTTTCGGCGAGTCGCTCTCGCGCTATCTCGGCGGGCTGGCGGTGGTCGTCGTTATACAGGGCGTTCTCGCCGGGTTCGCCCTCTATTTGTTGGATGTTCCGTATGCCATTCTGCTCGGAGTGTGGGTTTCGGCGACGGCGATCATCCCGTATCTCGGAGCGTTTCTCGGCGGGATACCGGCGGTCGTGGTCGCGGCGGTCTTCGAGGACTCGGACCCAACTATAGAGTCGACTACGACGCGCGTGATCGTCGTGGTGATTGTGTACGTCCTGATCCAACAGCTAGAAGGCAACCTCCTCACGCCCCGCATCCAGGGCAACGCTCTGAAAGTCCACCCCATAATCGTACTCCTGGCTGTAATAGGCGGCGGCGAACTGGCCGGTCTCGCAGGAGTCATCTTCGCCGTCCCAGCCGTCGCCGTCCTCCGCGTCTTCTTCGACTTCTTCCGAGCCCGCCTCCGAACCGCACCCACTAAAAACCAGTCTCTTGAGTGAATTATGTCTAGGCTTGCCCTTTTAGAAAATTTTCTAGCCGTTCGTGGCATTCGACTAGAAGTTCTAGCTCGGCGTGTTCGTTCTCTTGGTGGGCTTGGGCTGGTAGGCCGGGTCCGTAGTTGACCGCCGCCACGCCGTGTCCGGCGAAGCGAGCTACGTCGGTCCAGGCTTGCTTTGGACGCACTTCGAGACCAGTCTTCATGAGCCTTTGGAGGTGGGGGTTGTCGAGATCCACTGGCCCGCTCGGGGCGAAATCCACTATCTCGTAGGAGGCTGTGTCGCCGACTAAGTCTTTGAAGAGGCGATTCACGTATTCCCTATCTCGTCCGGGGGCGAAGCGGTGGTTTACGTTGATCCAGAACGAATCCGGCACGATGTTTTTTGTCTCGCCGCCGCGTGCCAGCGTCGGTGTGAGGACTTCGTAGAACGGGAGGCCGTCCACCATTACTTGCTCCGCCGCTCGTTCGTGCAACGCCGCCAGGAATTCTCCGGCTTTGGTGACAGCGTTCTCACCCTGCCAGGGACGCGCCGAGTGCGAAGACTTGCCGGTGAATGTGATCTCGACCTGCGCGGTCCCCACGCACCCAACTTCCAACGCACCGGCTGTCGGCTCCGGCACGACCGCGAGTTCGGCCTCTAGGAGATCCGGGGCTTCCACGAAGACGGTCTCAAGGCCATTCTCAGCATACGGACCTTCCTCCCGCTCGTAGAACACGAACATGGGCTCGGCCCATCCGGTGGTCCAATCGAAGTTTTCCAAGAGTGCGAGCATTGTCGCGTCCCCGGCTTTCATGTCGGATGCGCCTCTGCCGTAGACTCGGTCGTCTTCCACCCGGACTGTTATTGGCTCTCGCGGTTCCGGCACGGTATCCAGATGCCCGGCGAAGACCACTTTCGGGCGCGTGGCATCTGGGTTAGAACGGCGTAGGATCAAGTTATTCGAGACGCGCTGTATTTTCCAGTCGGGATGCTCTTTTAGGCGATCTTTGAGGTCGTCGCAGAGTTGTTTCTCCGACCCGATCACGCTTGGGCGTTCGAGAAAGAACATCAGTGCTTCGAGTAGCTTCTCTCTCAAACGCTTACGCCGAACTCGCGCAGAGCGTCGTTTAGAGAGGTTTTCTGATCTGTGGATGCTCGGCGCTGGCCGATTATTAGCGCGGTCTGGAGTTGGTAGTAACCGGCGGGGAATTGCTTTGTGCGGGTACCAGCGACTACGACTGAGCGTGCCGGGACGCGGCCTTTGTAGATAACTTCCTCGTCGCCGGTTACGTCGATGATCTGGGTGGAGCCTGTAAGGACTACGTTGGCTCCGAGGACCGCTTCTTCTTCGACGCGGACGCCTTCGACCACGATAGCCCGCGAGCCAACGAACGCACCGTCTTCTATAACGACGGGCATCGCGCCTGGTGGCTCCAGCACGCCGCCGATACCGACACCGCCCGCGAGATGGACGTTCTTGCCGATCTGGGCTCCCGAGCCAACCGTCGCCCACGTATCCACCATCGTGCCGCTCCCAACGTGCGACCCAATATTCACGTAACCTGGCATCACCACGACACCCGGTTCCACGAAAGCACCGTAGCGAACCGTCCCTGGTGGCACCACACGGACGCCCGCATCAGCGAGATTTTTCTTTGTAGGGATCTTATCGTGGTACTCGAACGGCCCGGCTTCTATAGTCTCCATCTCCGCGACCCCAAAATACAGGTTGATGGCCTTCATCACCCAGGCGTTGGATTCCCACTTGTCGCCCTTCTTCTCCGCAACTCGCAACTCCCCCGAGTCAAGTGCGGCTATCGTGTCGAAGACTGTCTGGCGGTACTCGTCCTGCTTCAGCAGTTCGCGGTCATCGAACGCAGCTTCTATTTGTTCTCTCATGGTCTCCTCATCGAATATGGAACTTCCCGACAACGCAGTTTAGCAAGGGTCGAAGGTTGAAGAGCCGAACCCTTTCCTTGGAACAATTGGAGAACGATGTGTATGACGGAGCAATGTCACGCAAGCAGAGTTACATTAGCGAGGAGCACGACCGGGCGTTCAAAGAGCGAGCCAGGAGATGAGCGTTTCGGAAGCCGGGTTAGCCTACCTTGACTAGACCAGACTCTCCCAAATCTCTATCGCCACCCGACAATCCTCCAATCCCGGCACGAGCGCGACCCTTATATATCCTTCGCCACCCGCCCCGAAGGACCGTCCTGGCGCGACGATGATCCCACGTTCCATCAACCGTGACGCATAGGCTTCGTCGTCCCCGTCAGGTACCGCTACCCAGAGATAGAAGCTGGCATCAGTCTTCTGGTAGTCGAGGCCCGCTTGCTCGAAGAAGTCGGTGAAGAGTTTGCGTTTCTCAGCGAAGATTTCGCGGCGTTCTTCTACATGAGTGTCGTCGTTCCAGGCTGCGGTGGCTGCGTCCTGAACGAATGCTTGGGAGGCCGTGCCGATGGAGGGGCGTAGCTTTTTGAGCGCCGCTACTAACTCCGGGTCTCCGGCCATCATCGCGGAGCGGTAGCCGGTCATGCCGCTGCGCTTGGAGAGGGAGCAGAATGCCAGGGTTCGTTTCTTCGTTATCTCCAGGATTGATGGAGGGGGGGTGTCTGAATAAACGTCGTTGTAGCATTCGTCGGAGAAGAGCAGAATGTCGTGTTTTTGGCAGAACGTCGCGACGCGCTCCAGGTAATCGTAAGAGGCGGTCGCGGCGGTTGGGTTGTGGGGGTAGTTGATCCAGAGTATCCGAGTCTTCTCCGGGTCCACGGCATCTAGCGGCAGCAGAAACCCATCCTCCCGACGCAGCTCTACCGGCAACGGCTCGCCTCCAGCGTAGAGCGTCCCGCGTTCGTAGACTGGATAACCGGGGGTTCCATAAGCTACGCCGCGCCGCTCGTGCGAGTGGTGCAAGAAAGCCAGCGGCGCGTGAAAGATGGCTTCTTTGGAGCCTGCGGCGGGGATCACCTCGGTCGCCGCGTCGAGCGCGACGTTGTGGCGGCGGAGCATCCAGCCAACGAAAGCCTCCCGGTGCTCGGGCTTACCCGCCGCGCTCGGATACTGGCTGATGGGCTTGACTCCGTCCTTCAGGGCTTGCTGGATGTTTGGGTCGGTTCGTTCGCGGGGGTCGCCGGTCCCAAAGTCGTAGAGAGCGTGGCCTGTACGACGAAGTTCCTCGCGGCGTTCGTCCAGACGGAGTAGTGGATACGCGCCCTGTTGGGCGAGAACGGGGTTCAGGACGAGCGAGGTTTCGGGGGCGCTGTCTTTGAAGGATGTCGTGCGGGGTTGCGTCACGGGTTATATTGCCCTCTAATGGTCGTGTTGCAGGAGACGGAAATATAGCACGCCCCAAGGGAACCAGGAGGTAAGTCGTGGAGGACTTTCACTACGAAGATGGCGCACTGCGCTGCGAAGGGGTTCCGCTGCAGGAGATCTCCGAGAGCGCCGGAAGCCCTACATACGTCTACAGCTACGCCGCCCTCGAACGCGCCTACCGCGAGTTGGATGAAGCGTTCTCGGGCCTGGACCATCTGGTCTGCTTCGCCGTCAAAGCCAACTCTAATCTCGCTGTACTTCGGGCGCTGGCTTCTTTTGGAGCGGGAGCGGATATCGTATCCGGCGGCGAGTTGTATCGGGCTATGCGGGCGGGTTTCGACTCCAAGAAGGTCGTCTTCGCCGGGGTCGGTAAGTCCGAGGCCGAGTTGATGGCTGGTCTCGGGGAGCGCATCCTGCTATTTAATGTGGAGTCGGTCTCGGAGTTGGAGCATCTGGAGCAGGTCGCGGCGCGGGTCGGCAAACGGGCGCGGGTCTCGTTGCGAGTCAATCCCAATGTGGATGCTGGAAGCCACGATCACATAACCACTGGCAGAGAGCGAGATAAGTTCGGCATACCGCTGGATGAAGCTCTGGCGCTCGCCGAGCGAGTGCGGGATTATAAGTGTGTGGATCTCATCGGGGTGCATCAGCATATTGGATCCCAGATCACCAAACTAGATCCCTTCGGCGCGTCCGTCGAACGTTCCGCCGGTCTCGTAAACGAACTAAAGAACCGCAACTTCGACATCCAATACTTCAACATCGGCGGCGGACTCGGCGTCCCCTACGAGGGTGAGGAACTCCCAACTCCCAAACAACTCGTCGATGCCATTCGCCCAACCCTCGAAACCACCGGAACAAAGATACTCTGCGAGATGGGCCGCTACATAGCCGCCGCTGCGGGCGTGCTACTAACCCGCGTCATCTACCGCAAAAAGAGCGGCAAAAAGAGCTTCATCATCGCCGACGCGGGCATGAACGACCTCCTGCGCCCAACGCTCTACGACGCGCACCATGAGATAAAGCCACTAAAAGAGACAGAGACACTCATAAACGCGGACCTCGTTGGACCTGTGTGCGAATCTGGCGACTTCTTCGCCCGCGACCGTCAACTCCCCGATGCCGCCGAGGACGACGTACTCGCTGTCATGCACGCCGGAGCCTACGGTTTCTCGATGGCCTCCAACTACAACTCCCGGCCCCGTCCTGCTGAAGTGATGGTTCGTGGGGATCGTTGGTCCGTCGTCCGCGAGCGTGAAAGCCAGGCCGACCTCATAAAAGGCGAGCTCGTCCCGGCGTTTCTGTAGCGATGTCCTCTGACGGGCCTTCGGCATTCACGCTGGCTCAAAGGCCGGATCTCGAAAGCGAAGTCCGGTTTATGAGCGCAGGTCTGTTGCCGGAGTTCATGCACCACGACGCGGGGGCCAATCGCTTCTGGGACCGGCTGTTCACGGACTTCGCAGATTTCCAGATCGTTTTCGTAGATGGTGAAGGCCGCGCCATAGCAGCCGGGAACTCCGTTCCGTTGTACTGGGATGGGAGCTTGCAGGGATTGCCAGGCGGTGTGGGTACGACGTTGAAACGAGCCATCGAAGGACTCGAAAGCGAGTGTGAGCCGAACGTAGCCTCCGCTCTGCTGGCGTTGGTCTCGCCCGAGGGCCAGGGACGAGGTCTCAGCGGTGTTGTGCTGCGCGAGATGAAGCGGGCGGCGGCGGGCCGGGGACTGCGAACCCTGATTGCCCCTGTAAGACCCACCCTGAAACATCGCTATCCTCTAACTCCCATGAGCCGCTATGCAGAATGGCGGCGAGAAGACGGCCTCCCCTTCGACCCGTGGCTCCGCGTTCACGAGAGACTAGGTGCAGAGTTCCTGAAAGTTGCACCGAAGTCCATGACCGTCACCGGAAGCGTCTCCGAGTGGGAAAGCTGGACCGGCATGAGCTTCCCGGAGAGCGACACCTACGTCATACCAGGCGCTCTACAACCCGTGGAGATGGATCTGGATCGGGACCTTGGCACTTACGAAGAACCGAATATCTGGATGCGACATCTGGTAGAGAAGGGAAATTGAATGGCTAGAGGCACGCACGCATCACTGGCCGACGAGCGCAACGCGAGCGTCGTGATCTACATAAACGGAGGGTTCTTCCCGAGGGACGAAGCCAAAATCTCCGTCTTTGACTCTGGCTTTCTCGTGGGGGATGGTGTGTGGGAGGGCATCCGGTTGCACGAAGGCTCGTTCGCCTTTCTTGACTCCCATCTCGAACGGCTCTTCGAAGGCGCGAAAGCCATAGACCTAGATATTGGCATGACCCGCGAGGAATTGACGGAAGCACTCTACGCGACCGTCCGTGAGAACGAGATGCACACCGGCGTCCATGTGCGTTTGATGGTCACTCGGGGGGATAAGAAGACCCCGTCTCAAGACCCGCGTCTGGCGGTCTCTGGGCCGAACGTCGTTATAATCGCGGAGCATAAGATGGCCGACCCGGAGGTGAAGCGGGAGGGTATTCGGCTCTTTACTTCGACGGTGCGGCGACCGCCGCCGGACACCCTGGATCAGCGCCTGAACTGCCACAGTAAGCTGCACGAAGTCGTCGCGCTCATACAAGCTTTGAAGGCCGGTGCCGATGAAGCTTTGATGCTGGACCCGACGGGCGCGGTGGCGACCTGCAACGCGACGAACTTCTTTATCGTGCGGCGTGGCGAAGTATGGACCTCAACCGGGCATTATTCGCTTGGTGGCATCACGCGCCGCCTCGTCATCGAGTTGTGTCGGGCGCACGGCATCCCCGTCCACGAGAGATCCTTCTCCCTGACAGACGTATACGGGGCTGAAGAAGCGTTCGTTACCGGAACTTTCGGGAGTCTTACGCCGGTCATCGAAGTGGATGGACGAACTATCGGGGCGGGAGTTCTCGGGCGCATGACGGAGCGTCTGAGCGACCTTTACGCCGAAGCCGTCGAAGAAGCGACCAGGACGTAGCCGTGGAAGATTGCCTGAAGCTCTCCATGTGGTCCGGGCCGCGCAACGTCTCCACAGCCCTGATGTACGCCTTCCGCCAGCGTTCCGATACCCTGGTGTTCGATGAACCGCTCTACGGACATTATCTGGCGAGCGTGGGACCGGGGCATCCAGGGGAAGAAGCGGTGCTTTCAGAGATGGACCGCGACGGCGAGCGTGTCGTGCGGGAAGTTCTGCTGGGGCCGTGCGAGAGGCCAGTCCACTTCTTCAAAAACATGGCGCATCATCTGGTGGCTTTGGATCGGGGATTCTTGGGTGAGGTGACGAATGTGTTGCTGATCCGGAACCCCAAAGAGATGCTTCCATCCCTAAACGAACAACTCCCAAACCCAACCCTCCGCGACACGGGCCTAGCCCAGCAAATAGAGATACTGGACGGAATACTAGAACGTCGCGAGCGCCCCATCGTGCTGGACGCCAAAGACCTGCTGCTAGACCCACCCGGCGTTCTCGGACAGACTTGTGAGCTACTGCAGATACCGTTCGAGGAAGCGATGCTACACTGGCCTGCCGGACCCAAGCCCGAAGACGGCATCTGGGCCGAACACTGGTACGAGAACGTCCACGCCTCGACGGGCTTCAGCGAGTACCGGCCAAAGACCGAGTCGTTCCCGGAGGGGCTAAGACCGCTACTAGAGGAGTGCGAACCGCTCTACGAGCGTCTGCGCGAGTACGCTATCCCCGCCGAAAGCTGAGGCCATTTCAAGAGCGGCTGCGGCGGTTGGTCAGGACGGGCGAGAGGCCGGGGCTGCGACGGGCGAGGACGGAGTCCAGAGAGAAAGCCTTTGCGGTGGGGCTAAAGAGGATCAGGGCCGAGAGCCCCGCTACGAGCACGTTGATGGTCAAGAATTCCGGTGCACCGAGGCCGGTTCCGAGGCTCACGCCGCCCTGAGAGAGCAGCACCATAACGCTCAGGGCGATGCTGCCGAGGGCGGCGAGGTTTGTTAGCAGGCCGAGGATCAGGGCGAGTCCTATCGCGAATTCGCTCACCCGTACTACCTGAGCGAAGATCTCAGCGTTCGGGACGATGTTGTCCTTCATAAAGTCCCCGAAGAAGGGGGGAGCTTGGGCGACGAAGCCTCCGGCGGCAAGACTGTCGGCGAATTGCGTTGGGAAGTCGGCGTTGAGGATCTTCTCTATACCACCGTTGAGCCAGACGGCTCCGGTGATGATACGTACCCAAGCCATCGCGTTCATGGTTGCATCCTCCCAAGTCGTCAGTACGTTGCGCTTATCTTACCTACGAGTGACCCGTATGGGTAGATGTATTGGAGTGTGATAATGCTAGATATGGGTATAAGAACCTTCTTGTATATTGAAGATTATTCCATTCAAAGAAGAAGGAGAAGAACATGACGGATAGAGAAGATCGCAGAAACGTGCCGGATTGGGACGACAACAGGCGAAGAGACGATGCAAGTCAGCACGGGCGCGAAGTTCGCCGGGACACGACTTCTTCTGACGACCGGGAAGCTCGACCCGCGGGCGAACGTGTCTCGCGTGAGAGGTCTACGAGGTCGAGCAGTCGTAGCTCGCGAAGTCGTAGCTCCGAGTCGAAATCTTCGGGTTCCGGCGGCGGATTGTACGGGAGCGATGTCGGGTCTAACATGTTGCGTGCCGGGGTGGCCGAGGTGGTCGGTACTTTTATTCTCGTCTTCACGGGTACATCCGTAGCCATCGCCGCAAGCCAGGATATACCCATAGTCGGTGCTGCCTACGACTCGCTCGCCATCGCTCTGGCGTTCGGGTTGGTGCTTGTGGCGCTGGTTGCGGCGCTCGGTCATGTCTCTGGGGCGCATCTAAATCCCGCCGTTACCATAGGACTCGCTTCCATAGGAAAGTTTCCGTGGGGCTACGTACCGGCGTATGTCGGGGCGCAGGTATTGGGCGCGATACTGGCGGCATTTAGCACCTGGATCACGTTCGGAAACATCGCTAGGAGCGAAGCGTCGCTCGCAGCACCCGGCTTACCGCAGGAGTCAAGCCTCATCCAGGGATTCTTTATAGAGGCAATCATCACGTTCATTCTGGTCTTCGTGATCGTCTCGGTAGCGACCGATGACCGCGTTCCGGCAGCCATAGCTCCCGTAGCCGTTGGCTTCGCTCTAGCTGCGGCGGTGTTTATCGGCGGTCCTGTAACTGGTGGCTCCGTCAACCCGGCTCGCGCCCTGGGGCCGATGATCGTCTCCCTCGACCGGCTGGCGCTCGCCCCAATTTACATAATCGCCCCAATCGTCGGTGGTGTACTTGCCGCGCTGCTCTACGATAAATTCATCTCCGACGCCGAAGAGCCAGAAGAGTAAAAAGCTCCTGATCTGAACCAATAGGCTAACCGCGACGTATAAACTCTAGAGCAATACTGCCAAGAAGGAGGATGTTTTGGAGAAGATCTCACGCGAGAAGTTCGTCCGACTAGCCGGTACCGTAGGTGTCGGTGTAGCGGCAGCCTCTATTTCGGCCTGCGGAGGCTCTGGAGGTTCCGAGAGTGGCGGCTCCGGCGGCGAAGAAACTGCCGAAAAGACGACCGCCGAAAAGACAACCGCTGAAAAAGCTGGCGGCTCCGGGATCGCGGCTGAATCGGATGTGAAGCCGGGCAGCGCGATGAAGTTCAAAGATGGCGGTGAGGACGCGGTTCTCGTCCATCTGGAGAATGGGGACTTCGTAGCGTATTCGGCGGTTTGCACGCATCAGGGGTGCGTCGTGGCTTACAAAGATGGGCAACTCGCTTGTCCGTGTCATGGTTCGGTCTTCGATCCGGCGAACGGCGGCGAGGCTGTGACGGGTCCGGCGGAACAACCGCTGCCGGAGATCCCGGTAAAAGTCCAGGATGGCAACGTGGTAAAGGCTTAGACTGCGTCGGAGATCACCACCCCGATAGCTCATTGCCGACGCCTGCTATAGAATGCGGACATGGAATCTGGCGAGGAACGTATTGGGTTGAACGGAGCGGCGGCGGTGCTTGGCGTGCCGCCGGGTGCTGTGCGGCGTTTTGTGGCGGAGGGCCGTCTGATGGCCGAGCGTGGAGCGGAGGGCGGATACTCGCTCTTGTTATCCGAAGTCGAAGGACTGGCGCGGGAGCTTCAGGCCGAGGAAGTAGAGGGCGAAGTGTTCGAGGGTGAGATACCGCACGACGATTACACGGCTTCGCGGCTTCCAGCGGTTCCTTTCGAACGGTACGAGCGACTGTTGCAGCAAGGCCAGGATTACAAGACGCGCCTAGAAGAAAGAAATCGCCAGATCGAGGAGGTCCGGGTTGAGCGCGACGCCGCCCGCGTCGAGATGGATCGCCTGTGGTCCGAGATAGAACGCCTCAACCTCATAGAGTTCCAACGCGAACTTCAGGAGAAGACCATCTCCACCCTCGAAGAGGAGAAAACCAAACTCGAAGCCGACCGCGAACGCCTGATGAACGAGCAGATGAAGCTCACCGAAGAGAAATCCACACTCTCCGAAGACCACATCCGTGTTCAGGCGGAGCTAAATGCGTTGAAGAACCGGGGTTTCTGGTCCCGCCTCTTCGGCGGCTGACAGACTCAAAATCCCGCAGGCAAAACCACCCCTACTCAGGCTGTCGCCGGAATTCCAGGATGAGCCAAGCTCTGTATCAGTAGTAGTAAAGTAGTGGGGCTTGAGAAAGTTCTTGGGAAGACAAGTTGGCGGGGCGGTAGAGAATCCGCAGACTCTCTCTACCGCCCCACGGAGATCAGACCTTACATGCTGCT
>JBGTFQ010000231.1:0-5337 GCA_041747155.1 Rubrobacteraceae bacterium | reverse complement strand
CTTTCCGAACAGAGCAGTTAAGCTCGCCAGCGCCGATGGTACTGCGGGGTCTCCCCGTGGGAGAGTAGGTCGTCGCCCATTTTTTATTTTCTTTTTTGCTGGTCTGCCGGTCAGCTCGCTAACGGTCAGCTTGGCCGACAGTGAGTGGGCCGGTTTTTTGCGTTGTTTTGTGGTCAGATACAGGTAAGCGAGAGGAGAAAGTTATGGCTAACTCACAGATAGATGAACAATTCGTGCAGGAGCAAAAGCAGCGGCTTGAAGCCACGAAGGCCGAGCTGGAGCGGATGCGCGATGGGGTCGAGGTAGATCAGGCCGAGGGAAGTCCGGACGAAGGGGATCAGACCGAGCACGACTCCGGCGACGGTGGACAGCAGATCTTCAGTCGAGAGATGGACGCGACCATCGGAAACACTGTCGCAAGTCGTTTGGAAGATGTGGAGCGAGCATTGGAGAAGATAGAGGCCGGCACCTACGGTATCTGCGAGGATACGGGGGAGGAGATACCTAAAGGTCGCCTACAGGTAATGCCGGAAGCGATCCGCACGGTGGAAGCGCAGCAGAGCTTCGAGCGGGAGCGTCGCCCGCCTACCTCCTAGATCCGGGCGGTATAATTCCAGCATGACTCAATACCCGTCTCCAAACGGAGATCCGCAGGACGAACCCATGTTCCGTAGCGACCCTGAGGAACGAGTTGCACCGTCCAGCTACGAACCAGTAAGGCCGCAGAGTGGCTTGTGGAGCTTCGTCAAGAAGTTCGGTGCGCCGCTCGTAGCCATCGGTTTTCTGCTGTCCAAGTTCAAGGGATTCGCCCTTTTGCTGTTGAAGGTCAAATTCCTGGGTACGGCTTTGACGATGCTCGTGAGTATCGGGGCGTATGCGTTGCTGTTTCCGTGGAGCTTCGCGGTTGGGATAGTACTCTTGATCTGGGTTCACGAGATGGGCCATGTGGTTCAACTCAAACGCGAAGGCATCGAAGCGTCGGCTCCAATGTTTATCCCTTTTCTAGGCGCGTTTGTGGCGATGAAGCGGATGCCGAAGGACGCTTTGGCGGAGGCTCGTGTCGGGCTTGCCGGGCCGATACTGGGTACTATGGGCGGATTCGCAGTTTTGGGTCTTTACGCCCTGACGGGTGAGCCGGTGTTTCTTGGGCTGGCGTACTTCAATTTTCTGATCAACCTGTTCAACCTCGCTCCGTTGTTGCCGCTGGACGGTGGTCGGGCGGTCGGGGCGATGTCTCTGGTGTTTCAAATGCTCGGTTTGGGGATGATGGTGGTTATGGTGTTTATCGCGCCGATCATGGCGTTTGTCGCCATCCTCGGGCTGCCGGAGTTGTGGAACCGTTGGAAGACGCGCAACGAGCCAGAAGGCCGAGCGTACTACGATCTTCCGCTAAAAAGTAGAGTTGGAGTGGGCGTTGTGTATATAGGACTAATAGTTACCCTCGGGTTTTTGACGGCGGCCACATTCGTGCCCAACCCTGAGAGGGTGTTCGGATGAGGACGATGCTATATACCGGCAAAGGTGGCGTAGGGAAGACCAGCGTCGCGGCGGCCACCGCGTTGAAAGCGGCAAAGGCCGGTAAGAAGGTGCTCGTTATGAGCACGGACCCGGCCCATTCGCTGGCGGATGCTTTCGATACGGCCATTGGAGCGGAGCCAAAAGAGATGGCGACAGGGTTGTGGGCGCAGGAGATGGATCACACCACCATGATCGAAGATTCGTGGAGTGAGATCCAGACCTACATGACGAAACTGTTCGAGTGGCAAGGCTCGAACGCTCTAGAAGCCGAGGAACTGGCGATGCTGCCTGGCATGGACGAGCTATTCGGCCTGCTGATGGTCCGTCGTCATCATCAGGAATCCAAATACGATGCCCTAATAGTCGATGCCGCCCCAACGGGCGAGACTCTGAAGCTACTCTCCCTCCCGGATCACATGAGTTGGTACGTCGAGAAACTCTTCCCAATTCAACGCCGGGCCGCCAAGCTAGTGCGACCATTCGCTGGCCGGACAAAATCTCTTCCGCCACTACCCGACGACAGTGTGTTCGCCGCCGGACAGAAATTCTACGAAGCTATAGCTAGCGTCGAGGAGATCCTCACAAACCGCGAAAACGCCTCGGTGCGCCTGGTCGTCAACGCCGAGAAAATGGTCATCGCCGAGGCTCGTAGAGCTTACACCTATCTAAACCTCTACGATTATGGAGTTGACGCGGTAGTGGTCAATCGCTTGCTACCGGATACTATTACGGACCCGTACTTCGAGCGGTGGCGCGAGGCTCAGGGACGGCACATGGGGACCATAGACGAATCTTTCTCTCCTATACCGATTCTCACGGCTCGGTTGTTCGACCGGGAGATGTTCGGACTTGAGGCTTTGGAGGCTCTGGCCGATGACGTGTTCGAGGAGGCGGAGCCGCTGGAGATGTTGTTTCAGGGGGCGTCGCACGATATTGTCAAAAACGGTAGCGGGTACGAGGTGATCTTCTACCTCCCGTTAGTCGAGAAAGGCGAGGTTGACCTCTCGAAACGCGGCTCCGAGTTGCTAGTGAAAGTTGGCAGCTACCGGCGCAACATCCTGCTACCGGATGCTCTGGCCCGACTCTCCGCAGCCGGTGCGACCGTCGAGGAGAACCGTCTGAAAGTGAGGTTGAACGATGTCTGAGAATGAGTCTAAAGACAAAGGAACCATGCTCGGTGCGATAGCCTATCTGCTCGTTCCGGGGGAGCGTCGAAGGCGGGCTGCGACACATTTTCAGAAGGCTGGATTCGAGGCTCTGAAGGGTGTTGGGGCTCTGGCTAGGCCATTAGAGAAGTCTGCGGAGCGAGGGACGGAGCAGCGCGAGAAGATCGAGATCGAGTAACGGGTAGATACATCGCGGAGACCGAAGACATTGCAAGGAGGAAGCGATGATTGGACGAGCGGCCCGAAAAGTTGCTGAGTTGGCCCGGAAAGAGGCGCTGGTCGCGTTTCCGGCGGCGAGGCGTGCGGCGAGCCACAGCATGGGGACGTTTCTAAAGAAGTTCTCCGAGGAGTACGCGAAGGAGCGAAGGAAGAAGCTCTGAGATCGTTTTGGTGAACGATCCGCTTGGAGCGTGGTGGCGGTGGTAGTAAGATACGTTTAACAAATTCTAGTAGGCAGTGACTGGAGAGAAGCATGGCCGAGAACGGGCAGCAGACAGGGACTTTTAGGGTCAAAAGTGGGATGGCGCAGATGCTCAAGGGCGGCGTTATCATGGATGTGGTCGACGCGGATCAGGCCCGTATCGCCGAGGAATCCGGAGCGGTGGCTGTTATGGCGCTTGAGCGGGTTCCGGCGGATATCAGGGCTGATGGTGGCGTGGCTCGGATGAGCGACCCGGAGATGATCTCGGAGATACAGGCTACGGTCTCTATCCCGGTGATGGCGAAGGCTCGCATCGGACACTTCGTCGAAGCCCAAGTTCTCGAAGCTCTGGAAGTCGACTATATCGACGAGTCGGAAGTCCTCACGCCCGCCGACGAAAAGCATCACATCGACAAGGCGGCTTTTGAGGTTCCGTTTGTTTGTGGAGCTACGAACCTCGGGGAAGCGTTGCGGCGCATCGGAGAAGGCGCAGCCATGATCCGGTCAAAAGGCGAGGCTGGGACGGGTAATGTCGTGGAGGCTGTCCGGCACATGCGCTCGATAATCGGGGGCATTCGTCGCTTGGGCGTGCTGGATGACGAGGAGCTTATGTCGGAGGCTAAAGAGCTTCAGGCTCCTTATGAATTGGTCCGGTGGGTGGCGGAGAATGGTCGGCTGCCGGTCGTGCTGTTTACGGCGGGTGGTATAGCCACTCCGTCGGACGCGGCTTTGATGATGCAGCTTGGCGCGGACGGCGTGTTTGTGGGGAGTGGCATCTACAAGAGTGGAGATCCGGCGACGCGGGCGCGGGCTATCGTGAAGGCTACGACGCACTTCAAGGACGCCAAAGTCGTGGCCGACGTTAGCCGGGGATTGGGCGAAGCGATGGTTGGCCGGGAGATGGGTGATCTGAAGGAAGAAGAGCGTCTAGCCAATCGTGGCTGGTAGCGAGGAGAACAACGGCGCGGTCTTCGGTGAGGATCGACCCAAGATAGGGGTTCTAGCTCTTCAGGGAGACTTCGCGGAACACTTGAACATCCTGACCATACTTGGAGTCCAAGTGGTCGAAGTCCGAACTTTGGAGGATCTGGCCGGATTGGATGGATTGGTCGTGCCGGGTGGAGAATCTACAACTATCGGCAAGATGATGCTGGCTTCCGGTCTGTCGGATGGTATACGAAGCTTTTTCTATAAGGGCGGGCCGGTGTGGGGGACGTGCGCCGGGATGGTGCTGGCGGCTTCGGCTACGACGGGGGAGCGTCAGCCTTTGTTGGCCTTGATGCCCGCTCTGGTGGAGCGTAACGGGTTTGGTCGGCAGGTACATTCGTTCGAGGCGGAGCTGGATGTCGAGGGGTTTGATGCGCCATTTACCGGAGTGTTTATCCGGGCGCCGTTCTTCGATAGCGTTGGGCCGGGGATCGAAGTTCTTTCCAGTATTGGGGAGAAGGTCGTCGCGGCACGAGGGGAGAACATATTGGTGACGGCGTTTCACCCGGAGCTTACAGATGATGTAAGGTTTCATGAGTACTTTTTACGGGAGGTGTGCAATCTATGAGCGGTCATAGCAAGTGGTCGACGATCAAACGAAAGAAAGGCGCCGCAGACGCGAAGCGCGGTGCGCTGTTCGGCAAGCTCTCCAAATCCATCACGGTAGCGGCTCGTGAAGGCGGCGGCGACGTGGAGATGAACCCGGCTTTGGGACTCGCAGTGCAGAAGGCCAAAGGATCCAACATGCCAAACGACAATATCCAGCGGGCCATAGACAAGGGAACGGGCTCCGGAGCCGACGCTGATACCTATGAGCGCATCACCTACGAGGGCTACGCTCCCGGCGGTGTCGCCGTGCTAGTCGATGTGTTGACGGACAATCGGAATCGCGCCGCTTCGGACGTGCGGTTCATATTCTCCAAAAACAACGGCAAACTTGGGACGACTGGGTCCGTAGCGTACCTGTTCGAGCGCAAAGGCGTCATTCTGGTTCCGAAAGACGGCGCGGACGAAGAAGAGCTAATGGAACTGGCCCTCGAAGCCGGTGCCGAGGATGTGGAGGATCAGGAGAGCGACTACCGCGTGGTGACCGCTCCCGAAGACTTCGCCGCAGTGCGCGAGGCACTCGATGGAGCGAGCGTCAGCTACGAGAACGCTGAGATCACACTAGAAGCCCAGAATAGCATAGACCTCGAAGCCGCCACCGCAAAGCAGACCCTAAGATTAATAGACGCCCTGGAAGAG
>JBGTFQ010000230.1:0-53901 GCA_041747155.1 Rubrobacteraceae bacterium | reverse complement strand
CCATTTGATCTTCGACCCTGAAAAGTAAGCGTCAATGACAAGGCCGGTCTTGTTGGCGACCATATCGTCGTGACCAGCTTCGGAGAGCTCTGTGCAGATTTCAGCTCCGCGGCGATCCTGCCAGACGATGGCGTTATTGACTGGCTCACCGGTCTCGCGGTCCCAGACGCAGACTGTTTCACGCTGGTTGGTGATGCCGATGGCGGCGATTTGATCTGGCGATACCCCAGCGTCTTTGAGAGCGCCTTGCATAACTTCGAGGGTTACGTCCCAGATCTCATTAGCGTCATGCTCCACCCAACCAGGCTTCGGATAGTGTTGCGTAAACTCTTTTTGCATCTCTCCGACAGTCGCACTGTCGTGATTGAAGACTATCGCCCGGCTGGACGTGGTCCCCTGGTCTATCGATAGAATAAATTCCCCTGCCATACACTGTCCTTTCTGTCTTTCCCCAATACAGTCGTTACCACGGTTCCCTTCCCGCCGACCACCTCCCAACAGTTCGCACGAAACAACCTACCTAGCTTCTCAGATCAGCATACCTGACTTCGGAATTTCGTGCGACGCTTCGCAGCCTTTGCTTAGCGTTGTGTCTGATTGATCGTATAATTACCCGATGTCAAGTCTCGGCGGACCAAAATACGCATCCCCCACCACGAAGGGCTCGGATGGACCGTGAGTTACGGGAAGAACCAGAAAACTACCGGCGTGGGATCGGAAGGATAGAACGTGAAGGATAGTTTTTTCACCATCTTTGCCGCCTTGCTCGCTGGCGAGCCGCTGAAACTCCTGAACGGAATCCACGAGACGGTCGAAGCCTCCGACTATGAGGAGAAGCAGGCCGGAGGCCTGCATCCCTTTGCCTGACAGAAGTAACAGCGATACACGACTCTCGGTGGAAGGCGTTACCGTTCGCTATGGCAGCGTAGCGGCACTCGAAGACGTGAGCCTCTCGGTGGAACCGGGTGAGAGCCTGGCGATCATCGGTGCCTCGGGGGCGGGTAAGTCCACGCTCTTCCGGGCGCTGACCCGCGGCACGGCGCTGGACGGCGGCAGTATCTCCATCGGCGGGCGTGACCTGTATACGCTATCGAGCGGCGACCTAAAACAGGTGCGGCGACGTATCGGGACGATCTATCAGGCGTACAACCTGATCCCGCAGCTCTCCGCCGGTGTGAACGCCTCTCTTGGAGAAGTCGGCGAGATGGGCGCTCTAAGAACGCTTCGAACGTTTCTCGCAGGACCGGAACCCGGCCTCTCGAAGAAAGTTCGGGCCGCTCTGCACGAGGTCGGGCTCGGGGACAAAGCCGGTGCCCGCACGGCGGATCTCTCCGGCGGTCAGCAGCAGCGAGTGGCCGTTGCTCGGTTGCTGGTTCAGCGTCCGGATCTCATCCTGGCCGACGAGCCTTTCGCCGCCGTGGACCCGGTGACGACGGAGAAAGTCCTTGAGACGCTGCTGGCCCTGAACGGCGATGGGGCGACAATACTAGTCAACTTGCATGACGTAGAGATAGCTCGCCGTTTTCCGCGCATCGTGGCCTTGCAAGGGGGTCGGCTCGTCTTCGACGGCTCTCCCACACTACTAAACGAACATCGGCTAGCGGAGATCTACGCTGGCGACCCCGGCGCACGCCGCGAGAGAGACCCGGAGGACAAAAACCTTCGCCGCCTGCGCGAAGAACAAGCTCGAATATTGGAGGGACAAGATGGCATCTCCGCCCACTGAACACGCCGGGGTAGGCGGCGCGATACCGCGCGTAGACTGGAAGATCAGCCTGACGGTCCTAGTCGTTCTCGGCCTCACCGGATACAGCGCCTACGGCGTAGGCTTCGACCTTGTCGAACTGTTTTCCAACGCCGGTCCCGTCGAACGCTTCGTCTCCGAGATGTTCCCGCCGGACTTCTCCATCGCGACCCTCCAGGCGACCGGCACGGGCATCCTCGAAACCTTCCAAATGTCCTTCCTTGGGGCGCTTATCGGCGCGATCGCGGCCTTCCCGCTCGCCGCCCTCGGTACCCAGCAAGCCCCCACCACCGGCGCATCCAACGGCGAGCGTCTGCTGCGCGCCATCCCCTACCACCTCGCGCGCTTCCTCCTGAACATATTCCGCTCCGTCCCGGATATCCTCTGGGCGCTAGTCTTTGTAGTCGCTCTCGGACTAGGCCCATTCCCCGGCACCCTCGCCCTCGCCGTCCACTCAGCGGGCGTCCTCGGCAAGCTCTATAGCGAGACCCTCGAAGCCGTCCCCTCCCGTCCCGTCGAAGCCCTCCGCTCCACAGGCGCAAGCGGTTTCCAGAGCTTCCTCTTCGGAAGACTGCCCCAGGCCGCGAGCAACTTCACCTCGCTCACTCTCTACCAGTGGGAGTGCAACATCCGCTCAGCGACCATCTTAGGGTTCGTGGGAGCTGGTGGCATCGGGCAGCAGATCCTCATCTCCATGAACCTCTTCGACTACCCCAAAGTAGCCACCCTGGTAGGCGCGACGATAATAGTGGTGCTGGCTGTGGATCGCTTCTCGGCTACAGTGCGGCGACGGTTGGTTTACTGAGTTTTAGGTTGCGCTTTTGCTATGAGTAAGCTTTTTGCCGGTGTTAGGAGAAGTCTTGGATCTTAGCGTACTGTCTGAGTTGAATTTCCCGGACGCGCAAAAAGTCCAGGGTCGTTCTTCTATTGCGGATCTTTTTAGGCCCAGTAAGAGATGCGGTATCTATATTCTGCATTTCTCGAACGGTGAACTCTACGCGGGGCAAGCCATAGACGTAACACGACGATATGCGCAACATCGCATCAAGTACCGAGACATCGACAAGATATCTTTCAAACAGGTTCCAAGATCTCGCCTCAACAAAGAAGAGAGAACCGTCATCTGGGGTTTGGAGCACAACGGACAAGTGCTACGGAACATCACTTACGCCAGCATACCCAAAGGTCAGTCAGATTTCGATCTCATAATGTCTCCAGCGGAGCAAACGCGGTGGCTCGAAGATTTCTCATATATGGATAACAGCGGCGACCGTTTAGTTAATTCCGCTCTTCGCCACAGATACCGAGACCGGTTTCAGAGATTCCTCGATGCGCCCAACGTCGACGAAGCCCTGAGTGTTCTTAAAATTTATGCCGAGCACAGCCTGCCAGCATTGCTTCGTGGAGAGGTTTCTTTTTGGGCTTGTTCTTGTTGGCCCACTCGTAACGTATATGCGAGAGTAAACATCAACTGGCAGGAAGTGTTCACCGTCTTCCATTTCGATGACACCTTTCGATTCTCGTTCCAAGTAGCCAATTCTAGGCTTACCGGACCATTTGGCGACGATCTAGGGCTGCTCTTCGAACGATACCCAGGTCTGAAGTGGCAGGATCTACGATATTCTCCTGGTGGCTCAGACCAGATACGATTGCTGATCGACGGGTCCGAAAACGCCAAAGCGTTCATCACAGACAAAGATGTCCTCGGCGCGATCCGACTTTTCAACCTACGACTTATGCGGAAAGATCCATGCACGTTCGGCAGATACCATTGCATGGACTTAGCCGACATCCTCTTATCCGATTAACTCGCAGCAACCAGACTTCCAAAAGCACCCTGCTGTTACAAGTCGCGATGCTACAAAGCACACGTCCTGAACACGGCGAAGATGTCTCTCTTGTCCAGCGTGGCAAGGTTGCGCCAAGTGTTGCGGCTGCGAGTGGAGAGGTTTATTTAGACCCCTTGGCTCCGGTCTCCGCGTAGCTTCTATAATCTTCGGCCCTGCGGACACGCTCGGGGTTACTTGGGGCGCTGATCCGGACAACGTTCACGCGGGGAGCACGGGCACGTAGGGTACTCCGCATACTTCTGGGCTCGGCCACGATACGAGCACCCGACCAGGTAGACGCGAGGACCATGCCCACGGCCACAAGCACCACGTCCTTGAGGATATATTGGGCTACAAGAGTGGGCGCGTGCAAGATACCCGAGAACAGTTCACCGGGGAAGAGCACCAGGGGAGACATAGCGCCTATCATCTGCGCACCCATAAGCCACACACCTACTCGCAAGTATCTCCCGGTCACGAAGCACAGACCGATAGTGACTTCGAGCGCGGCGATCATCACAAGTCCGGCGGTCGGCGGGATAATCCCGAAGGTAAGCGCGGTAGTCGTGCGGGTGGCCAGGCCCTCGATCGGCGAGAGGCCGGGAAAGAACTTGAGCGCGCCAAACACCACAAAGATAAGGCCCAGGCTCACCCGCAACAACGTGATGCTATGCGCTACAAGCCAGCGGTTGAGCGCGGTGTCCAGTCGGTCGAACCTATCGAACAGTTCTTGCATGAGATTCCCTTCAGGTAGCGTCAAAGATCTGCATCAAGCAAACCTGTAATGGTTACGAGTGCCGCACGCTTACGGTTCACCGAACGCTCTCTAGATCTAAATATTACAGAGCGCACGCTACCGCGAAAGGAGCCCGATCCTTCGGGATTCCGTTCTTGTACAGACTATCGGACAGCGCAACCAGCAAGCGGCCGATGACCTACAGGGCGCAGGTCCTGAAACCGGCGAAGATATCGTTTCTGTCCGGCTTGCCGAAGTTACGCCAGGTGTTGTGGATCATGCGCCCGCGGGTGGCCCAGCAGCCGCCTCGGAGTACCTTATGATCCCCGAACCAGGGCTCGGAATAGTCTTTGTACGGATCGCGGACGAATCCGGGATAAGGTAGGAAGTCGTCGGAGCACCACTCCCAGGTATTCCCGAGCATCTGCCGCACCCCAAATGCGCTGTCGCCCTCTGGAAAGGCGGCCACGTCCAACGGCCCCAGCAGCCTTCCATCGAGGTTGGCGTGACGAGGCGTAATTTGCTCGTCGCCCCACGGATAGAGCCGCTTGTTGTCGGATATGCCTTTGCCGTCTTTCGTGGGTTCGGCGGAAGCGGCTAGCTCCCATTCGGCCTCGGTCGGTAGTCGTCGTCCGGCCCAGCGACAGTAAGCCTCGGCCTCGTGCCAGTTGACGTGCATGACTGGCTGATGCGGCGGGATCGGCTCAGTAGCATCGAAATGCCGCCGGTGCCACACACCGTCCCGCTTGGACCAGTAGACGGGATGCTCGGCGGTCGTTTCTTCGCGCCAGGATCGGCCCTCCGAACTCCAGAACTCATCCGCACGGTATCCACCATCGTCCACGAACGCGGCGAATTGCTCGTTGGTAACGGGAGCGCGAGACATGCTGAACGCCTCTACCGTGACGGAATGCGCCCATTTCTCGTTGTCGAAGGCGAACGGGGAATTAGGCGAAGCTCCCAGCATGAACTCGCCGCCGGGGATTTTGGTGTCGCCTTCCAGCGGTCCCTTTGGCTGATCTGCTGGCTTCTCATCGGAGATCGGGGGTGCCGGCAGGGCGTGGGTGTTGCGGGTGTAGGTGAAAGCTTCGCCGTGCATGTCTTCGTGGAATGTGGCTAGGCGAGCGAAGTAGTCTGTCTCCGGTGTTGGGCCTTCGGATTTTATTTTGTCCAGGGTCATGTCGAGGATTTGTTGCATGTAGGAGTGGGTTCCCTCGGGTGTTAGCAAGGGTAGATCCCAGCGAGTGTCGTGGTGGACTTCCATCGAGTCGTAGAGTTCGTCGGTGTTTTCGAGAATAGCTGGCGGGGCGAATTTTTCGTTCGTTATGCGGCGAAGGTTCCAGCGCTCTTGAAACCAAGCGAGGTGGCCTATCTCCCAGAGGGGCGGGTTCACGGTACGGAGTTGCGGTCCCATCATCTGATCTTCGTCGAGGTCCGAGATGAGATCCAGGGTTCGCTCTCGTGTGTCGAGGAGCATTTCGGATAGCTCTTGTGTGTGATGCTGAGTATCGTCCACGTTTTCTCGCGCCTTTCCTCCGACTGAACCGTTCGCAAGGTTAATGTTAGCGCAAACACACAGATATATGTGAAGCTCCGTATACGTGAGAAAATGAGACGCTGTATGAGAATAGCTTTGATCACACCGGCGGGCGCGAAGTCTAACTATGGCAACCGCCGCACCGCCGAACGCTGGGCGAACTTTCTGCGCGAGTTTGGTCACGAAGTCGAGGTGGAAGAGGTCTGGAACGGGGCGATGGCGGACGCGATGATCGCGCTTCACGCCCGCCGCAGCCACGACTCCATCACCCGCTACGCGGAAGATTGCCCGGAATACCCTCTGATAGTCGCCCTCACTGGCACGGACCTGTACCGAGATATCCGAAACGATGGAGACGCGCAAGAATCACTTGATTTAGCGACGCGGCTCGTCGTGTTGCAGGAAGCGGGATCCGACGAATTGGAGCCACGTCATCGCACGAAAACGCGGGTTGTATATCAGTCAGCGGAACCGATACAACGTCAGCCCCCCTCCAAAGAGAGCTTCGACGTTTGCGTGATCGGGCACTTGAGACCCGTGAAAGACCCCTTCCGCACGGCACTCGCGGCCGAGATGCTCCCTCCAACATCTAAGATCCACGTTACCCACGTTGGCGGCGCCCGAGAAGAAAAATTCGCCTCAGAAGCCAAAATACTTATGCAGAACAATCCTCGATACGAGTGGCTCGGCGAGATATCTCAGGAGGGAGTTCGGGATCTCCTCTCCCGAACTCGTCTGCTCGTTCAGAGCTCGCTTATGGAAGGCGGAGCGAACACGATCTCAGAAGCTCTAGCGTCTAGCGTCCCGATCATCGCCTCCAGCATCCCCGGCAACGTCGGGATGCTAGGCGAGGACTATCCAGGCTACTATCCCGTCGGTGATGAGATCGCCCTAGCCCGTCTATTGGAACGAGCCGAGACCGACGACGCTTTCTACAAGCTCCTGGAAACCCGGTGTGAAGCTCTCCGGCCTTTGGCGTTGCCCGACCACGAACGCGAGGCGTTGCGAACTCTGCTCGAAGAGCTCGTAGAAATTTAGCCAACTCCCGCGGCTACTCATAGACGATTTACCAGATACAATGTCGCTCATGGACAATAGAACCCGCGTAAGACTAACTAAATATTCCACGAAAGCTGGTTGAGCCTCCAAGTTCGCCCCAGGGGTCCTGGAGCAAGTACTGGATGGCCTAACACCCGGCTCGCCCTCTTCGCAAGAGGACGGTTTCATAAGCAGCATGGAGACTCGCGACGACGCGGGATTCGTACCCTTTGGCGGCGGCTTGCTCCTGCAATCGGTGGACTTTTTCCCGCCTATCGTCGACGATCCTTATCGTTTTGGGCAGATCGCAGCGGCCAACGCCCTCTCAGACATCTACGCTATGGGCGGCGACGCTATTACCGCGATGAACCTCGTCGGATTCCCAGCTAAGCTTGATCTCGGTATCCTGCGTGAGATCCTCGAAGGCGGACGCTCGAAGATCGACGAAGCTGGTGCTCGTCTGCTCGGCGGTCACTCCGTCCAAGACGACGAACCAAAATACGGCCTCTCCGTCACCGGATTCGTGGAAGAAGACAAAGTCATCCGCAACGCGGGAGCCCAAGTCGGCGACGCGCTCATCCTCACGAAACCGCTCGGCCTCGGCATCCTGACCACGGCGCTCAAACAAGACCTCGTCTCGGAAAGAGAGATCGAGGAAGCCATAGAGATGGCCGCCACCCTTAACAAATCCGCTGGAGCGGCGATGGGCGAAGTAGAAGTTTCGGCGGCCACAGACGTAACCGGCTACGGCTTTCTTGGGCATTTGCTAGAAGTTCTCGATGCCTCCGACGACGTAGGGGCGATTATCCGCCGAAGCGACGTCCCGGTCTGGGAACAAGCCACAACCCTGGCGAAAGACGGTCACTATCCAGGCGGCCTGACAAACAACCGCGAATATCTGGGAGACAAAGTCTCGCCCGATGGCGTAAGAGATGAAGACCTGCTCCCGCTGTTCGATCCACAGACCAGCGGCGGGCTCCTCATTTCGGTTCCAGCCGAGCATCGAAACAAACTAGTGAGCGAGATAGAGAATCGTGGCGCGTTAGCAGCGGTAGTCGGCGAAGTCGTGGCGGGTAGCGGAGTGCGGGTCATTTCTTAGCAGACTCGGACCTGTAAGATGTCCGGGTTATGCAGGTTATCTTCAACACAGCGTTGCCGTTCTTTGCCCTGATCTTCTGCGGCTACGGTGCCGGTAGGTTCGGCCTCTTGAACCCCGCCGCCGTAACGGGCGTCAACACGTTCGTCTTCTACTTCGCACTTCCCGCTTTTATCTTCAACCTCACCGCAACCTCTCCCCTGGCGGACATCTTGCGGGTTCCGTTTATGGCAGCCTACCTCAGCGTGGGACTCGTGGTATTCGTTCTCGCAGCGGTTTTTGGGCGACTCTTGTTCAGGGTGCGGCTGGGGGAAGCGGCGGTGTTGGGTGCAGCGGCGGTGCTCGGGAATACGGGGTATATGGGATTGCCGCTGGTCTCGGCGGCTTTTGGTCGGGAGGCGGCTATACCGTTGTTGCTCGGGCTTACTATCGAGGCGACAATCTTCATTCCGCTGACCATCGCTATTATCGAGTCGGATCGCGGCGTTCAGGGTCAGTGGTTGAAGGTCGCTGGTTCGGTGACGGCGGCGCTGGCACGGAATCCGCTCGTCATCTCGATCTTTTTGGGGGTCTTGATCTCGGGCCTCGCCATCGACTTGCCAACTCCGGTCGCGAAGTTTACGGACCTCCTCGGCAACGCCGCCGGTCCCTGCGCCCTCTTCGCACTCGGTGCTACGCTGGTCGGTCGCCCGCTACTCTCCGGCCTACCAGAGACTTCGTACATGAGCACGTTCAAGCTCCTGATCCACCCGGTCGCCATGTGGTTCGCTACCACCCAAATCTTCACCGTTGACCCACTCTGGTCCACCGTAGCCATCCTCGGCGCTTCACTCCCAGTCGCCGCAAACGTCTTTATCGTCGCCCGCCAATACGACACATACCTCGAACGAGCCTCAAGCGCGATCCTCCTCTCCACTCTGGTCTCCATGATCACCGTGTCCATACTCCTCGTCCTTCTCTCCCCATAAACCATTGAAATCCTACCGACTCGTAGTAACATTTAGTTAGCTGGCTAACTAATATCTTGGAAGGAGACTTTTGTGAATATTTCGGAGAAGATTCAGGGTGAGGTCATGTCGTGGGATGGGGTTGAGGATCGGCCACATAGGTTTGGTGGAGTTGAGTTTCGGGTGAACGGGCATGAGATCGGTCACCTGCACGGCGATCGGCAGGCAGATCTGCCTTTCCCGGTTCGGACGCGAAAAGAACTTGTGGAGTCCGGTCGTGCGCAGGTGCATCACGTCTTGCCGCAGACCGGATGGGTAACGTACCGCATCCAGGGTGAGGAGGATGTGGAAGGTGCTATCGCATTGTTCCGGTTGAACTACGAGCGGTTGACGGCGCGGAAAAGGATCGAGGCATGAACATCTTTACGGAGAAAGAGATCCAGTACTTAAACGACCAAAATCTAGGTCGGCTTGCCACGGTGGGCGAGAATGGCGATCCGCACGTGGTGCCGTTGAGCTTCCGGTACAACGCGGAGCTGAAGACTATAGATATTGGGGGTCACAACCTGGGGCGGAGCAAGAAATTTCGGGATGTTGGGTCCACAGGAAAAGCCGCGCTCGTGGTTGATGACGTATTGCCGCCGTGGCAGCCACGGGGAGTTGAGATCCGAGGCCGGGCCGAGGCGCTCGGGGCGGGTGGAGCAGAGGTCAACGCGGATTTCGACGAAGAGTTGATCCGTCTCCACCCAGAACACATAGTTGGATGGGGCCTCGACTCCGACGCTTACGCGCCCAACAGCCGAAAGGTAAATTCTTGAGGACGCATCAACACGAGCGTCCCCTGCAAGGGAACACGAGCTTTACGCTGGCAAAGACCTGCAAGGCGCACCGGGTCGCAGTCGGTAGCTTGCTGGCGGAAGTCGGCTTGCACCCCGGACAAGAGATGGTGCTCGTGGAGTTGTGGCGGGAAGACGGGCTTCGGGGCGGCGAGTTGGCCGCCCGGCTCGGGGTAGAGCCGCCAACCATAACGAAGATGCTGCGGAGGCTGGAAAACTGCGGTCTGGTGGAAAGACGCCCCGACCCCGCAGACGCTCGAAGCTTTCAAGCGCACCTGACCACTGAAGGCCGCGACCTCGAAAACCCCGTCCTGCACATCTGGGAGGCGGCGGAGGAAAAATTACTCGCAGGGATGAGCGGTGAAGAGAGAGTCACTTTCCACGAGCTACTGCTAAAGGTGCGGTCGAACCTGGAACCTGGCGTTAGGATCTAGCTTGACAGCGCGTTTACAGAGTATCCGCGATTCGCGCATACAATAACGTCCATCTTCTATCAGGGGTTTTTTTGAGAGAGTATCCAAAGGTAATGAGCGTCGGCGAGCCGCTGGCACCGGTATTCGCGCCATATCTGACGGATGGAACCTTTATCGGGGGCTCCAGGCTTCAACTAGCCGTTGAGTTGGTCGCTTGAGTTCGGGATCTGGACAGACCTCCACACGGGTTTTGATGGCCGTCCTGATCGGGACGGTCTTCGTCTCGGTGTTGAACAGTTCGATGGTAAATGTGGTAGTGCCGGTGATCGGGACGGACTACGGGGTCTCGGAGGCGCAGGTCGGCTGGGTTATTACGGGCTACCTGCTGACCTACGCCATCGGTATCCCGCTCTACGGTCGTCTCTCGGACGTTTTCAGCTTGCGTCGGGCGTTTACGATGGGTCTTCTATTGTTCGCTGTCGGGAGCCTTATGTGCGCGGTGGCTCCGAGCCTCGGGATGCTCGTGTTTGGGCGCGTGATTCAGGGTGCCGGGGGCGCGGCGATACCGGCTCTCTCCGGGGTTGCAGTGGTGAAGATTCTGCCACCCGGCGCGAGGGGATCGGCTATTGGCCTGATCGTCTCTAGCGTCGGTATTGGTGCTGCGGTTGGTCCCATCGTTGGCGGGATCGTGGACCAGTTTTTCGGCTGGCACTATTTATTCTATGGGACACTGGTGTTGACCGCTCTCCTGCTGCCCGCGGTGCTGAAGGTGATCCCCTCGGACAAACCTCCCGGTGGCCGCAGCTTCGACCTGCCTGGCGGCATACTGCTGGGACTCGCGGCGGGCTCTTTCCTCTTCGGCATCACGCAGGGACAGGTTGCGGGCTTTGGCTCGATCACCTCGTGGGGCAGCTTTCTCGTGGCGGCGATCTCGGCGGCCGGTTTCACGGTGCGGATAAAGAGCGCGAACGACCCATTCGTCTCGCCCACACTCTTTAGAAACGGTCCCTACGTGGCGGCGGTGATCGTGGGTTTCTTCTGTATGCTGGCGAACGTCTCGACCCTCGTCTTCGTGCCGTTGCTCGTGGCCGACGCAAATGGGTTCTCTGCGGGACAGGCCGGACTCGTCCTCACACCGGGAGCGGTGGCGCTCGCCATACTCTCCCCCATCTCCGGCAAGTTATCGGATCGCATCGGGGCCAAGATCCCAATACTCGCCGGACTCGTGACGATGCTGGTCTCGGTGCTGTTTATCTCGTCTTTTGGGGCGGGCGGCTCGGCACTGCTGGTCGCACTTGGCATGACCGGCGTGGGCGCGGGGTTCGCGCTCACCAACTCGCCCAACGTCAACGCCGCCGCCGCATCTCTGGGACAAGACGAAGTCGGCGCAGGGCTGGGGATCTTCAACGGCCTCTTCTTTCTCGGGGGCGGCACTGGCCCGGCGGTCGTCGGGGCATTCCTCGCCGCTCGCCGTGATGCGGGCGCGGGAGCTTTGAACCCGCTCTACGCGCTGGATGCAGCACCCTACTCTGACGTATTCCTACTGCTCGCGGTGGCGTTGGGGATCTCACTTCTAGCCACCGTCGGGCTTCACAGCGGAACCGGAGGTGAACCTGAAGGCAAACCCAAAGGCAAAGCCGCTTGAGAGACCTGGCGCAGCAGACAGAGCGTGTTAGTGTGGCACTCGTAGACCCGCAACAGAAGGAGGAAGTGCAATGACCTCGGATAAATCGTTCAGCATTCCGGAGGGGTATGGGGATCTTTTGGAGTCCAACGCTCTCGCGCACGTCGCCACCATTGGCCCGGACGGCGAACCGCAGAACAACCCTGTCTGGTTCGACTGGGACGGAGCGCAAGTAAAGTTCAGCCAGACAAAGACCCGCCAGAAGTACAAAAACGTTGGCCGCGAACCCCGACTCGCGCTCTCCATCGTAGACCCGGAGAACCCGTACCGGTACCTGGAGGTCCGAGGTGAAGTCGTAAGGGTGGAAGAAGACCCAAACAACGACTTCATCAACGCGATGGCGAAGAAGTACCTCGATTTGGACGAGTACCCGTACCATCAGCCAGGCGACGAGCGCATTGTGCTGTACGTGGAGCCGGAGCACACCACCCAGATGGGCGCATGACGAGAGCTAACTTTCTAGGTTTCAACCACGTCGCTCTGCGCAAAGGCGTGGCGCTAGAGTAGTGGCGGCCCGCACGAACGCTGACACGGGAGACGCTTCGGGAATTGGAGCTGTGCGGCGAGCTTTAGGTTACCTTCGCTCGTACAAGCTGGAGTCCGGCGGGGCTTTTTTGGCGTTGCTGTTGGTTACGGCGGCCAACCTCGTTACGCCGCTGCTCATCGGGCGAGCTATCGACGGTGGGATCAGCCCCCGGCAGTTGAACGTGTTGCTGACTATGGTGGCGGGCCTCGTCGGGGTGGCGCTGGCGCGAGGGCTGTTCACTTTCTTGCAGGGATACTTAGCTGAGCGAGCCTCGCAGGGGGTTGCCTATGACTTGAGGAACGCGCTCTTCGAGAGGATTGGTCGCCTCAGTTTCTCCTACTACGACCGGGTTCAGACGGGACAACTCGTCACGCGGTTGACCAACGACGTAGAGCAGATCCGGACCTTCACCGGCAGCGGGGTCGTACAACTCGCGAACGCCGCCGTCATGCTCGTCGGCACGACCTTCTTGCTACTGTACCTGGATTGGCAACTAGCGCTGGTGGCACTCGCCATCATCCCGCCCATCGTCTTCGTTCTGGTGCGCTTTGTGCAGAAGATCCGCCCGCTCTTTGGTGAGGTTCAACAAACCCTCGGGCGGCTGAACACCGTGCTGCAGGAAGACCTCTCAGGCGTGCGCGTAATTAGAGCTTTTGCCCGCGAAGACTACGAGACCAACCGCTACCGCGCCGTGAACGACGAACTGCTGAATAAGAACCTCCAGACCGTTCGAACATTCGCGAGCAACTTCCCGATCATATTCCTGCTCTCCAACCTCGGTACGCTAGGCATAATCCTCTTCGGCGGCCTGCAAGTTATCGGGGGTCGTCTCTCCATTGGGGAACTCGTGGCCTTCAACGCCTACTTGGGATTCTTGCTCCAGCCCATCCTGACCATCGGGTTTCTCTCCGCCAGCATATCGCGGGCCGGGGCTTCGTCCCAACGGGTCTTCGAGGTGCTGGACGCTTCCATAGACGTGCGGGATAAGCCCGACGCTGTGGAGCTTCCGCCTATCCACTGCCGGGTTGAGTTCGAGGGCGTGGGTTTCCGTTATCCCGGTAGCGAGCGCGACGTATTGCGAGATGTCAGCTTCTGTATAGAGCCGGGGCAGACGGTGGCGATACTCGGTACCACCGGCTCCGGCAAGTCTACGCTTGTCAACCTGATCCCCCGTTTCTACGACGCGACCGACGGCGGCGTCAAGCTCGACGGCCACGACGTGCGGGACGTAACCCTCTCGTCCCTGCGGTCCCAGATCGGGATAGTTCTGCAAGAGACGCGCCTGTTCTCCGGCTCCGTTCGGGACAACATCGCCTTCGGCAAACCCGACGCCACCGACGAGGAAGTAGAACAAGCCGCCCAAGACGCTCAAGCTGCGGAGTTTATTGAGGGGTTGCCGAAGGGCTACGGCACGATCATCGGCGAGCGGGGACTCGGGCTCTCGGGGGGCCAGCGGCAGCGGATCGCCATAGCGCGGGCTCTGCTCGTTGATCCGCGCCTCCTCATACTGGATGACAGTACCTCGGCGGTGGACGCGGAGACGGAAGCGGCAATTCAGGAGACGCTCGACCGGCTCATGCACGAGGAGAGCCGGACGGTCTTCGTTATTGCACAAAGAGTGAGTACGGTGCGGGATGCGGACCTCATCCTGATCCTGGATGGAGGAGAAATAGCCGCTCGCGGAACCCACGACGAGCTAGCCCGCGAAAGCGAACTCTACAACGAGATCCTCGGTTCCCAGTTAACCCCCGAAACCACGGAGGCGTAAGGCCATGACCGAACACCTCAGAGGAGCTTCGGCCTAGTGGGAATGCGTGGCATAGAGTCCATTGCGGGTTCCTCGCAGGAGAAAGCCGGGGACCGGGGCGCGACCGGACGCCGGTTGCTCGGGGAGTTAAAGCCATACAAAAGCCAGATGGCTTACGCGATGGTTCTCGTGTTGCTCGGGGCAGGGTCACAGGCGGGTGGACCGGCTTTGATCGGGTTCACCATCGACCGCTACATCCTCGAAAATGGCAACCGTAACATGCTGTTCGTGATGATGGGCGTTCTCTTCGGTATCTACCTCGTGGGGGCGCTGGCGCAGCGCGGCCAGACCTATCAGGTGGGCTCCATCGGCCAGAACGTGCTGGCCGGAATTCGAGGCCGTATCTTCGACCGGCTGCAACATCTACCTCTGCGCTACTTCGACAAGCGTCCTGTCGGGGATCTGATGAGCCGGGTTCTAAACGATGTGGATACGCTCAACCAGCTATTCTCGCAGGGGATATCTCAGTTGCTCGGGTCGCTATTCAGTCTTATTGGAATCCTGATCGCGATGTTGCTATTGCAGTGGAACCTGGCACTGGCGAGCTTTGCGGTCATCCCGATCATGCTAGTGCTTACCGCATATTTCGCCCGCCGCGCCCGCACCGCCTTCCGCGTGACGCGCCAGACAGTAGGCGACGTTACGGCGAACCTGCAAGAAGATATCGTTGGAGTGCGCGAGGCCCAAGCGTTCAACCGAACGGAGGCGAACATCGAGCGTTTCCGGGAGCGGAATGCGGCCAACCGGTCGGCCAACGTGGAAGCCGTGGCGATCACCTCGGCCTTCGCCCCAACCATAGACGTGCTCTCGACACTCTCTATCGCGCTGGTGATCGGCTACGGCGGATACCTGGTCTTCGCCGGGTCCATGACCCTCGGTGTGCTGGCGGCGTTTGTCCTGTACGTACAGCAGTTCTTCCGACCGATTCAGCTAATCTCCCAGCTCTACACGCAACTGCAATCCGCGCTCGCCGGGGCCGAGAGGATCTACAACATCCTGGACGAAAAGCCCGAACCACCAGACCCGCCGAACGCCGTAAAGCTTGGCGGGACTCAAGGCAGGATCTCTTTCGAGGACGTGACTTTCGCCTACGATCCGGGCCGCCCAGTTCTGCAAAACGTTTCCTTCGAGATGGAACCGGGCCAGACCGTCGCTCTCGTGGGGCCGACGGGCGCGGGCAAGACGACCATCGCCAGCCTCATCCCCCGCTTCTACGATGCGACCGGCGGCGTGGTCAAGCTCGACGGCAGAGACGTTCGCGAGTACGCCCGCAACGACCTGCGCGAGAACATCGGGATCGTGCTTCAAGAGTCTTTCCTGTTCTCCGGGACCATCGGGGACAATATCCGCTACGGTCGCCTGGATGCCTCGCAAGAAGAAGTGGAGGACGCGGCGCGGGCGGTGAGCGCGCACGGGTTTATCTCCGAGCTACCAGATAGGTACGATACGGATCTCGGCGAAGGTGGCGGCTCCCTGAGCCAGGGTCAGCGCCAGCTACTCTCGTTCGCTCGGGCGGTATTGACGGACCCCCGAATCTTGATCCTGGACGAGGCGACGAGCAATATAGACACGCGAACGGAAAAGATTATCCAGGAGGCACTCGCCACGCTGCTACAAGGTCGCACGAGTGTTGTGATAGCGCACCGCCTCAGCACGATACAGACCGCCGACCGTATCCTCGCCGTCCGCGATGGCCGCATAGTCGAGACCGGCACCCACGCCGAACTTATAGAGCAAGACGGCCTCTACGCAGACCTATATAGGCGTCAATTCCGCAGCCAAGCAGCGAGATGAGAGCAGGTATACGCAACATACCTATAGGCGAAGGTACACTACTTTGATCGCATTTGAGAACCAGCCATTTCGTATATAGAGACAGGAGAAACATGAGCGCCGCCACTACCGGCATCCATCACGTCACCGCGATCTGCGGCGACCCCCAGCGCAACGTAGATTTGTACGTTGGCGTCCTCGGATTGCGCCTGGTCAAGAAGACTGTGAACTTCGACGACCCGGAGACTTACCACCTCTACTACGGCGACGATGCGGGCAACCCCGGCACCATCATGACGTTCTTCGCGTGGTCCGATGCGCCTTTGGGTTTACAAGGCACCGGCCAACTCACCACTACCACGTTCTCTGTACCGGAGGACTCATTCAGCTTCTGGACGCAGCGACTTATAGACAGCGGCATCCGGTTCGAGAAGCCCGAGAGCCGGTTCGGGGAGACGATTCTCTCCTTCGCGGACCCGGATGGGATGCGGGTGGAGATCACCGCTTCCCCCGACGAGACCCGCGAGCCCTGGCCGAGCGCGACCGTCCCCGCCGAACACGCGATTCGGGGTTTCCACCACGTAACTCTCGCCGAACGCGACCCCGAACAGACCGCCAATCTAATGACCGAGCACCTCGGTTTCCGTCTCGTCAAGGAGGCCGATGGACGCTCCCGTTTCGAGGCCGGGGATGGTGGACCGGGGAACTTTGTGGACGTGCTCGACGGCTCGGGCAACCCCCGAGGCCGGATGGGTGTCGCGACCGTGCATCACGTCGCATTCCGAGCCACGGATGACGAGCATCAGGGGGAGATCCGGGATGCCGTAGATGCTCTTGGATACAACGTAACTCCGGTCATCGACCGAAACTATTTCAACGCCATCTACTTCCGCGAGCCCGGCGGTGTGCTCTTCGAGATCGCCACCGACCCGCCCGGATTCGCCGCCGACGAAGACCCGGCGGAGCTTGGCACAAACCTCAAACTCCCGCCGCAATATGAACCCCGTCGCGAGGAACTCCAGCGCGTGCTGCCACCACTGCGCCTACCAGGAGTGAGCGCATGAGCGACCTCGGTTTCGAGCACCGCTACGAACTCGGAGACGGTACAGGCACGACGCTCTTGCTGCTCCACGGGACGGGCGGGAACGAGAACGACCTGATCCCGCTGGGCAAAGACCTCGCGCCCGGCGCGGCCATCCTCTCCCCCAGAGGCAAAGTCCTGGAACACGGCATGCCACGCTTCTTCCGGCGCCTCGCCGAAGGTGTCTTCGACCACGAAGACCTCCTCTTCCGCACCCACGAACTGGCCGACTTCATCGAAGCCGCCGCCAGCGAGTACGGCTTCGACAAGAACAATCTAGTCGCCGTCGGCTACTCCAACGGCGCGAACATCGCCGCCAGCCTCCTGCTCCTGCATCCCGGCCTGCTCAAAGCGGCGGTCCTGCTTCGTTCGATGGTCCCTTTCGAGCCGGAAGTCGCACCGGATCTCACGAGGATTCCCGTCTTTATGGCGGCGGGACGCATGGACCAGATGATCACCCCGGACAACACGCAACGACTCGCGGAGATCCTCACCGAATCCGGCGCCGAGGTAGACCTTCGCTGGCGAGATACCGGCCACGGGCTAACCTACGAGGAGGTACAAGAAGCAAAGGAATGGCTCGTTCAGGAAGCTCTGTAGAGCTTGTCGAATTCTTGAGCTAGTCAGCGTTTCAGCTTGTCAGGTTTAATGCCGAGCTTAGCTTCCTTTGCCGCGGCCTTTGAAAGCTAGTAGGAACGCTACGCACGCTACCAGGAAGAAGAAGCCGCCCAGGAAACCGACAATATCACCGGTGCGGACGCTGGCTAATATGAAGAACAGGGCTGAGACCACGAAGAGGATCCAACCCCAAAATTCGAGCCTCTCGCTTCTGTTCTGTTTTTTCGGCACGGAACACCCCACACGTCTTCGCTCAGCGCACGCTCTTCGGAGTTTGCTTAGAGGCCTTCGTAAATCTGAGGCAAAGTTAGCACGACTTCGGGGCAGGGAACCGGCACGATCCCCTCTCGCCCGACCGCCTCCGCTCGCCACCAGCGACCCGATTCATCCCGCCAGTGCCGCTCTATGCGAAGCTCGCGTTGGTCCACGATCAAGTATTCCCTCAACGACGTAATGCTCCGGTAAGCCAATAACTTCTCTCGGCGGTCTATGTTCTCCGTCGATGGCGAAGTCACCTCTACCACCAGACAAGGAGAATCCTCGAAAAGAGACTCATCATCCTCCGATTCGCCCTCCGGCGGACAAACGACCATCACATCTGGGTAATAGAAAGTGTCTTCTGGGGTACGCAACAGTCGGTCGGCGGTATGCACTCGACAGCGCCCGCCGCGAGCCGTAGTCCACAACAAGGCGAAGATATTGCCGGAGATCACATCGTGTCGCCGGGTTCCGCCAGCATGCGCGTGTAGCTCCCCGGCCACGTACTCATGGCGCGTCTCGCTCGTCCGTTCGAGATCCAGATACTCCTCAACGGATGTTAGCTCCTGAGGTGCCGCAGGTTCACTCATGACCGTTATTATAGCGTTCCTACAACCGGGACCGCGAGATGCCGTTAACGTTCGATCTTTCCAACGCTGTCTCATCGAAACGACGCGCTTAGCCCCCAGGGAGCAGTTTCGTTCAGCGGTATAGGGGGTTCGGATGATCGAACCGGCAGCCCGCGTCCCACTCCGAGCGTTGGTTGCCGTGGGCAGGGATGCCTCCGTTGTCCTTGATCATTCGCGCCAGGTGCATGAGGTTCCAGGTCGTAAAGGTCGTGTTACGGTTGGTGAAATCGTTTTCGGGGCCGCCGGAACCGTCGTCGAGGTAAGAGGGACCGGGTCCGGCTTCGCCCAGCCATCCGGCATCCGCCTGGGGAGGAATCGTATAGCCGAGGTGTTGAAGTGAGTAGAGGATGTTCATCGAGCAGTGTTTCGCGCCGTCCTCGTTGCCCGTGATCAAGCATCCACCAACACGACCGTAGTAAGCATACTGCCCTTTCTCATTGAGATTCCCTGACATCGCATACAGTCGCTCCACGACCTTCGTGCAAACAGAAGATTTCTCCCCGAGCCAGATGGGAGAAGTTATCACCAAGATGTTCGCCGCATGGACCTTCTCGAAGATTCCCGGCCACTCGTCTCTCTCCCACCCGTGCTCCGTCATGTCTGGATAAACGCCGTAAGCGATGTCGAAGTCGACCGGACGCAGCACTTCGACTGAGACACCGTTCTTCTCCATGATAGCCCTCGAAATGTCGATAAGCCCGTCGGTGTGAGACAGGTCCGGCGAGCGTTTGAGAGTACAGTTAAGAAACAGTGCTTTGAGATCCGAGAAATCCCATCCGTCCGATTCAGTCATATCAGTATCCTCCTCGTTTCGAGATCGCCTTGTTATCCCAAGTTGCATTCGCACTCTACGTCGTAGACGCACTGACCAACGATACTCTTACCTATTAAGCATACCGCGAGCCTGCAGCAATGTTTTCGTCCCTGTTTGTCTCAATATTTCACTCTCGTAGTCGGGCATCAGCGGTGTCTCCACGCCGTTCTCTTTGACCCCGATCAGGTACGCTATTCCGTCTTTCGCTTCTCTACCTGCTCTGGAGCGGGCACTGTTGACCGCCAACTCCGCGAGCTTCCGGGGCGTGGGATCAGCTATGTTCGCCCCAATCTCCGCATACAGCACCACATCCAGCCTCTCAAAGTCTTCCAGCCGCCGGACGACCACCGCATTTACATCCGGTTGAGCCGGTGCCTCGTACTTTTCACCACTCCCCTCTCTCCGAGTTTCGCGCCGCCACAACATATCTGTTGCTTCGGTTTCGGAGATACGATCCTCCAAAACTAGGATCTTCCCTTTTATCCGGGAGCCACCCTCCGAAACGGGAACAAGCGTCGGCGCGCCGACTCGCGTGCGGCTCGTGCGGGCAAACTCCACACAAAATGGAGTCTCTACATTCTCGATCCTCTCTACGATAAGCGGCCCAATCTCCACACCCGGATCGTCACCTAGCGACCCGTAGGCCAGTATGCCGACACTTCTCCCAAATCTACTCACCTGAAATCCAGCGTCTTATACGGACATTTTTCACCGACGATATTGATTCGCCCGGACGCTCTTGGAAGCCAGTTCGGCGGTCTCCCTGACGCGCTTACTGCGGGTTTCGGCTCTCTTGGCCTGCTTGATCCATTCGAGAATGCCACGCTTGGTAGAGCGCGGAAAAGCCGTGAAATTCTCCCTGGCATCGTCATACTCCGCAAACGCAACGGCCAGATCGTCCGGGACTATGAGGGCTTCCACATCGTCGAGGAACGTCCACGAGCCGTCGGCTTTAGACTGCTCGATCTTTCGCCGTCCGGCGAGATGCATCTTTCCGGCGGCGTTCATACGTTCCACTCTGTCCTTGTTCACCTTCGACCAGGCGCTGCCAGGCTTCCTCGGCGAGAGCAGCAGCATGCTCCGCTCATCGTCCAGTTTCCACCGCAGACTGTCGATCCAACCGAAGCAGATCGCCTCTTCGACCACCGCATCGTACGACACATACGGCTTGCCGCTAGCCTTCTTGAAGGTAACGAGCCAGATACTCTCTGCGCTCTCGTGGTTGGCATCCAGCCACGCCCGCCACTCCTCGCGACTCTCGATCTGCACCCGGGAAAAGTCTTTCACCAGTTCAACCCACCTCTACTAGTCTTTCACGCTTACCAGGGTAACGGCTTACCAGCGCGAGTGCTTCATGCTCTTGGGACAACATTGGCATCATTTTCCCAGGAGAAACTAGCCGCCAGCAAACCGACGCCCAGCCAGAGCCCGATTATTGGACTCATGCCGATGCCGACGAGTGGGACCGGGAAAGCGCCGAACAGCGGCGTGAGAGCTGACAGGACGAAATAGGTGCTGAGTGCAAGTGCGGCGGTTCGCGCAGCCGACAGTTCAGGCCGTGCGGCAATCATCATGGGCGCCAGGGTTGCGCCGCCGAGCGCGACAACGGCAACAACGGCTATCAAGGGAGAGATAGCATAAGCAAGGCCGATAATGCCTTCGACCTCGGCAACGGGCGTGAGAGGATCGGGACGCACCCATGCCACCACAGCGCCGGACGAGATCAGAACTACAACACTAATACGGACGACGCGGGTAGCCGGCAAACGAGCCACGATGACGAGGCCCGCCACAGCAAGAGCGGTCGCCTGCGATGCGTCCGGCTGTAAGATCAGCCCCACCGCACACAAAGCGTACGCAAACCAAACCCAGCGCGCATCGTGGACAAAACTAGCCATCGCCACAACGAAGACTGGCAGTAGCAGCGCCGCAGCATTCGCATGGATGGGTCCGACATCGAGCCAGCGATGCACGCCCATCCGGCCTGGGTTGGCAAGGCTGGCTAGCAATCCAACAGGCGCAACAAAGACAATGATGCGTGCAAACATGGGCGAAGCGAAACGAGAAACGACCAGCGCCACGACCGCGCCCACACCCCATGCAGGGAGATTGAGTGACCACACTACGGCAGAAGCGCCATCAAGCGCGACGACAAAGCAACCCGTGGCAACAGCGATAAAAGACAGCGCGGTAAATACTGTGAAGAAGCGTCTGGAATGGCGAGGCTGTGATCTGTTTTTCAACTTCGTTCTCTATCTTTCTTTGTTGAAGGCTAGTTCCATCTCCTCAGCAGCCGCAAGATGCCGGTCGCGGCTCTGTAAGACCCCCTCGAATACATCGGTGACGACGAGCTAGTCGAGATCACCCCAGAGTCCATCCGCCTACGCGAGAAGGTGCTCAATCCGAGTATGAGGAAGTAGTATGCTACGAGACTGTTTCGTCCGGTTCCATGATTTCGACCAGGGACTCTCCTCGCTGAACTAGTTCCCAGGCTGAAGCGAAGCTTTTCGTCATAACTCTCTTGAGGTGCGCGTTGGAAGTATTGCCGATAGTAAGCCACAAGATTTGCGGCGGAGCACCCAGTTGTTCGAGCAGAATCACGAAGTCGCTGTCTTTAGTCAACACGACGGCACCCGCCTCTCGGGCGGCTAGAAAGATCTCCCGGTCTTTGGCATCACGCAGGCCGAGTTCCCGCACCGGATATGCTTCCATCCCAAACTCTTCAGAGATCCATCATGCCAGGTAAGGTGAAAGCTGCGCGTCGAGCCAGAGAATCAAGCAGCTACGACGGGATGATCCAACCTGCGGCTCGCGAACCGTAGACTCGCGTAAACGTCTTCTAGCTCAAGGTCAGGCATCTCTTCTACGATCTGCTCGGGCGTAAGCCCGTTAGCCAGGAGATCCAGGACATCAACCACCCGGATGCGCATACCCCTGATACAGGGCCGTCCCCCACATTGCTCCGGATCAACTGTTATACGCTCCGCCACCTGCGTCACGACAGCCTCTTTCTCTCGATTCTCCCCAAGAAGTCTACCACTGGCCCTCCGAGAAATTCCACGAAGCCGTGCAAAAACAAGAAGCTCACCAACGTTTGGTGCGTACGAGTGTCCACATCTGGTTAAGATTTCGTGATGGGCCAGTGCCTTTCGCAAAGAAACCAGCGTTCTCTGGTCAAACAGAACGAGTATTCAAACAGTAGTCAGCGTACTTCGCGCAGCGTGTTCGAGAACGGCGCGAACCTGTTCGGGCGAGACGCTAGCCCACTACTCGAACAACTGCTTTGAATATTGAACGCCCGAACTATTTAATTTAACTCTCCAGCCAGTGTCTCACTTCATCTTGTACTACCAGGGCGTCTTCGTTCAATATATGGCTGTATATATAGGCGTCTTCCTCCGAGCTCAACGTCTCCCGATGACCGAAGCGCCTTAGAAGCCTCTTCAGTCGTAGAGAATTCCACAAAAGCAAACCCCCGTGGGCGTTCCGTCTGTGGGTTTACGGGAATTACAACCTCTGCTACTTCTCCGATTTTGTTGAAAGCTTCCAAGACAGTCTTCTCCGAGGCATTGAATGGTATGTTGCCAACAAATACCTTCGCATACTCCGTCATATCAGCTGATTGCTCATCTGGTTTTGTGCGTTTTGCTTCCGAAGGGTTACGAACCTCAAATTGAGGCACCCGCTTTTTGCTTGTGTTTCTATTTTTCGCAAGCTGGTATGCCTTATTTCCCGGCACTTTCCTATATAGGAGATTCTTTTCGCGCAATGACTCAAGCAATTGTCGATAATAGTCTGTGTCAACAATTCCTACGGCATCCCAAACTTCTTGAGGCGAGATGATGTGCCCATCGTAACCTAAGCGAATCACAGTTTTCTCATCCCTTGTAAGCTCGTAGTCCGCGAATGCGTCAATCCAGAGTTTCACTTCTCGAGGATAAATAAACTTATGATGCAAAGCGATTCGGAATGTATTGTCGTCACTAAAGAAATCGGGCTCGGTTAGATCGTTTTGCCGCATCAACTCGTAGATGCGCCGTATACCTTCGCCTAGCTCTCTCATATATCCTAGTTCTCTTAAAACCCGGGCTACAAGAGAATTCCTAGATTGATGTACGCCTTTCTGCTGTCGCAGATCTGACAAAGAAATGGATGACAGCAGGGCTCCAGGACTAACTACTTCGAGTCTATCACTGTATACGTGGACCTCAATACCACGGCCTTCGATGCTGTAGTCACGATGTGCTATCGCGTTTATAAGAGCTTCACGGCATGCTAATTCTGGATAGATGATTTGAGCACGAAAGACTGCCTCGTCTGATATGCGCGTTTCTGTGAGATGCGGTCGGAGTAGATCCCAACTCGTTTCAATCAAACTGACGATATTATCCGTTGCCTCGTTATCCGAAGTAACGTTAAAATCGTGTCCGCTACCGATGTAAGTACCTTCAACTCTTATAATCCGCACCTGCAACCTAGGGTGCCATTTGGCGGGCTCCCGCGCGAACAAGAGCAATGCAGCTCGACGTAACCTGAGTCTGGTTCCATCGTACTCAGCTAACTCTAGATGCTGCAGGCACTTTTCGACACTCATTCCCTTCGAAATCTGCTCAGCTACAGTAGTGACGAGAGCAACATCCAAGTCTGGAATATCTGCACCGTCAACAAATGCTCTGTCGTACTCCTGAGAGGCGGCTTCGGCCCGTGAAAAGACGATGTGCTCACTCGGAACTGGCACAGTATCCATATCGAGCCGTTGTAGGCAGCGCCCATCAGAGGTTAGGTGAACATACTGAGTACCTTTCTGGACAGAAAAATAGAGAAGTTGGCAACCTTGATACGAAACGCGGCGTGCTCTGGGCAAAGGTAGCGGTGTCTTCTTATGCACTCTCGTTTTTACTGCGCCTAGCAAGCGGACGATATCTTCTTCAGAAAGTTCGAGTCCGGTAACTTCCCCGTCGTCCTCGACACCAACAAGAAGCTCGCCACCATCAGCGTTAGCGAACCCGACGAGTGTATCTCCAATCTTTTGTGCAATACTCTTCCATGGTAGTGGACTTTTTTGATCTATGGGTCCTTCCTGTCCACTCTTAAACTCTCGAAAATGACTTTCGCCAATCTCAATGGCGATTCCAACTCGATCAGATATTCTAAGAAGTTTGTCTTCCATAGACTACTATTACCTTTTCTCATAAGAGACTCAAAGGGCTATGCGTCTTATACACCTGAGTAGTACGAACAAAACTTAGTCCGTACGCTACCAAAGAATTATACAAGGCCCAATTCCTTGGACGCAACCGACGATTCAACCTACCCGAATGGGCGGGTTGAACGCAATGTTATAGTGATATCAAGCGTCCGGGGCAGGGCTTTCGGATGTGTTTTGAGAACGGGTACGGATTTTGACAGACGTATTTGAGACGTTGGGAGGGCTATGGCGAAGCCGGTGATACTCGCGGTTGACGATGATCCCCAGGTTTTGCGGGCTATTGAGCGGGATCTCCGCCGCAACTATGCCCGCGAGTACCGGGTTCTAAGGGCGGACTCGGGGCCGTCGGCGCTAGATACTCTGGAGAAGCTGAAGGAGCGAGGAGATCCCGTCGCGCTGATGCTGGTGGACCAGCGGATGCCCCGGATGAGCGGAGTCGAGTTTCTGGAAGAAGCCCGCGCTATGTTCGCGGATTCGAAGCGGGCGTTGCTGACAGCTTACGCGGATACGGAAGCGGCGATCCGGGCTATCAACAACCGGGTGCTGGACTATTACCTTCAGAAGCCGTGGGACCCGCCGGAGGAACAACTCTATCCCACCCTGGATGATCTGCTGGAGGATTGGCAGGCATCGTATCGTCCGCCGTTCGAGGGGATTCGGCTCGTGGAGCATCGTTGGTCGCTGAAGTCGTTCGTTCTGCGGGACTTTCTGGGCCACAACCAGGTCGCCTACCAGTGGTTGGACGTGCGGGCCGGTGAGGAATTGGAGAGGTCGCCGGTTGGGGTTGAGCTGGAAGAGAAGAAGCTACCGCTGGTAGTGCTGCCGGATGGGATGGAGCTTGAGGAGCCGATAGAACCGACGATCTCGGCTCAGCGGATTTCGGGATAGGCTGGAGTTCAACGAACGGAGAGGAACACTGTGATGGACGATAGGACGGCGTTGTTTCGGGAATTATGCTCCAAGCGGCGTGGGGTCAATACAGAGGTGCTAACGCAGACGATAGCGTTAGCGGTGGAGATCGCACGTGAAGGTCGCGAGGGTCGGAAGATCGGCACTCTCTTTGTAGTTGGAGATTCGGGCGAGGTGATGAAGAACTCGAAGTCCCTAATCCTGGATCCTTTGCAGGGCCACGCCGACGAGGATAAACACATAAACGACCCGAGCATGCGCGAGTCACTAAAAGAACTGGCTCAACTCGATGGAGCATTCGTGGTCTCCAACGCGGGCGTAGTCCTGAGCGCGGCCCGCTACATCGACGCGAAATCCGACAACCTGAACGTACCATTGGGTCTTGGAAGTCGTCACATGGCGGCGGCCTCGGTCTCCCATTACACGGACGCGGTCGCGGTCGTCGTCTCGGAGAGTTCGATGGTGCGGATGTTCGACGACGGGGAGCTTATCTCGGAGATTATCCCGGAAGTCTGGATGATGAACGGCTACAGTTCCAAACTCAACGGCCCCACCTACACCCGCTCCGATGAAGACCTCGCCGTGGTGGCCCGTGCCGAGTAACCCAGGCGAGATCCTGGACTTCTGGTTCGGGCGCGAGGGCGAAGAAAGGTACGGTGAGTTCCGCGAGTCGTGGTTCCAAAAGGATGAGGAGTTCGACGGGGAGATCCGGGACCGATTTCTCGAAGACTACGAACGGGCGGCGCGGGGCGAGTACGACGGTTGGCGTGAGGAGCCGGAGAGTTGTCTGGCACTCGTGATCCTGTTGGACCAATTCCCGCGCAACCTGTTCCGAAACGATCCCCGAACCCACGCCACGGACAACAAAGCACTCGAAACATCGAAATCCTCCATCAAGCAGGGCATCGACCGCGAACTGCAAGCGTTTCAGAGGATGTTTCTCTACATGCCGTTCATGCACAGCGAAGACTTGGAGGACCAAAGCCGCTCCGTCGAATTGTTCCAGAACCTTGCCGCCGAAGAGAACAGCCCCGACGTTACGGAGTTCGCGGAGGGACACCGAGACATCGTGGAGCGGTTCGGGCGTTTTCCGCACCGGAACGAGGTTTTGGGACGTCGGTCGACACCGGAGGAAGTTAAATTTCTGGAGCAGCCGGGGTCATCGTTCTGAGCTTGATCTCATCTAAGAGAGGTAGATAGAAGTTGGCGTTTCATTCCCGACCTCCGTGTGACGAGGGAGTTATACAGTCCGGCAAGTCGGAGTCGCCTTGCGGGCCGAGTTCCGGGCCGTGGGTTTTGGCGGCGGCGATCATTGCATCCGGGATGGGTTTTATGGACGGGACCATCGTAAACGTCGCGTTGCCGGTGATTCAGGGGGAGTTGGGCGCTACGGCGGTGGATGCGTTGTGGATCGTGGAGTCTTACGCACTATTACTAGCCGCCCTGATCCTGGTCGGCGGCTCGCTCGGCGACCACTTCGGACGGCGCAAAATCTTCATGATCGGCATCGCCATCTTCACTGTAGCCTCGGTCTGGTGCGGTTTCTCGCCGAGCTCCGAATCCCTCATAGCCGCCCGGACGGTTCAGGGAATCGGCGGCGCGTTGATGATCCCTGGCTCCCTGGCGATCATTAGCTCCTCTTTCTCTGAACAGGACCGGGGCAAAGCTATCGGCACCTGGTCCGGGTTCTCGGGCGTAACGGCGGCCCTCGGGCCGGTCGTGGGCGGTCTGCTCATAGACTTCGTCTCGTGGCGAGCAGCTTTCCTCATAAACATTCCGCTCGCCGCGATTGCGCTGTACATCTGCGTCAAACACGTCCCCGAGAGCCGCGACCCGGACGCCGCCCGACTGGACGTTACCGGCGCGACGCTGGCAACCGTCGGGCTCGGTGGGCTGGTCTTCGGGCTCATAGAGACTTCTAGCCGGGGGTTCGTAGATCCACTGGTGTTCGTGCCGTTGTTCGTGGGTGTGGCCGCCCTAGGCGGGTTCATGTTTACGGAGTGGCGGAGTGAAGAGCCGATGATGCCGCTGACGCTCTTCAAGTCCAGGGATTTTACCGGGGCGAACTTGCTGACGCTGCTGTTGTACATGGGCTTGGGCGGTGCGCTGTACTTCTTCCCGTTCGTGCTGCAGCAGGTCCACGGCTACTCGGCGACGGCGGCGGGGAGCGCGTTTCTGCCGTTTATCGTGTTGACGTTTCTGCTCTCGCGCTGGGCCGGTGGGCTTGTGCCGCGGGTGGGACCACGGTTGCCACTCGTAATAGGTCCGATTATCGCGGCGGCGGGTTTCATCCTCTTCGCCCTGCCCGGCACCGGCGGCTCGTACTGGACGACGTTCTTCCCGGCGGTCGTGGTAATGGGCCTGGGGATGTCCCTCGTCATCGCTCCGCTCACCACGACGGCGCTCAACTCCGTCTCCGGTCGGCATTCCGGCCTGGCTTCGGGCGTGAACAACGCCGTCTCGCGCACCGCCACCCTGATGGCCGTGGCGGTGATGGGCGTCTTCGTCTTCGCCACATTCTCCTCCAACCTGGACTCGCGGTTGGCGAACCTGGATGTTTCGCAAGGGACCCGATCGGCGATGGAGGAACAGAAAGTGGATCTCGGTGCCGCCCAGCCACCGGAGGGCGTGGACAACTCGACGGCTAGCGCCATAGACAACGCCGTGGACGAGTCGTTTGTGGCGGGGTTCCGGCTCGCCATGTACATCGCAGCGGGCTTCGCGTTGGCGAGCGCGTTAGCGGCGGCGCTTATCATAGAGGGCAAAGGACAGCAACAGAAGACAGAGGAATCAGAGGCTGGAGCGTCCGAGGGCAGAGCATCACCCGCATAGTCATCGAGAGAGGAGTCGTAATGCAGCAATGTACGCATCTGGATCAGATACAAGACGTGGAACCAAGCGCCCAGGGGTGCGAGGAGTGCCTCAAGATGGGAGATACGTGGATCCACCTGCGAGAGTGCCTGATCTGCGGCCACGTTGGTTGTTGCGACTCATCTAAAAACAAGCACGCCACAAAGCACTTCCAGGCCACGGAGCATCCGCTGGTGCAGTCGTTCCAACCGGGCGAAAACTGGATCTTCTGCTACGTGGACGAAGTCACAATGGAGCCTCGGTAGAGAGGACAAACGAGATGCCGGAGAATATAACACTCGCAGAATTGCAGGCTCTAACGGAGAGCGGCGAAGACATAATCCTGGTCGACGCCCTCTCTCCCGCCCACTACGAGAGCAGCCATCTGCCAGGCGCGGTCAACTTGCCCTACGAGTTCGTGGACGGGGCGGAGAAAGTCCTGCCGGATAAGAATATGGCACTCGTCATCTACTGCATGAGTACGGAATGCGTGGCTTCCGGGGAGGAGGCCCGCGAGTTGGAGGCGTTAGGCTACACGAACGTCCGGCACTTCGCCGAAGGCAAACAGGCGTGGATAAAGGCCGGTCTTCCGGTCGAGGGGAAACGGAAGTCTTGAACGAGCGATCCTACTTTCGGGGAGTGTGTAGATGACTGAGTTGGTGACGGGTTTCGCGCTGGTCGCGGTGGTTCTTGTAGTGGCGGGGCTGGCATCAGGGATCGTAGAGCGGGCGCCGCTGTCATTCCCGATCATCTTTCTGGGGCTCGGTTTCTTGCTCGGACACGGAGGCTTGGGAGTACTGGAGATCGGACCAGAGAGTCTCCTCCTCGAAACCGTAGCGACGCTAACTCTTGCAATGGTGCTTTGTCTGGAAGCAGTTCGGATCGGCAATATCGGCATGGGCGGCGCGGGGTTCGTCCCGATTCTCTCCCTCGGTCCCGGCACGGTGATCATCGTGGCGGTCATCGCGAGCGGGGCGTACTTCCTGTTCGACATCTCGTTGGTGGTGGCGCTCTTGATCGGCACTATCCTCGCCTCGACGGACCCGGTCGTGCTCCGCGACGTGGTGCGCGAGGAACGGATACCGTCGTCGGTGCGACAGGCGTTGAACATTGAGGCCGGGACAAACGACATTGTCGTATTGCCGACGCTTTTGATCCTTATAGCGTTGGCGAATGATGCGGCGTCGGGCGTGGGCGGATGGGCTATTCTGGTGGGTGAAGTCCTGATCCTGGGTCCCGTCATCGGCTTTGGACTCAGCGCAGTCGGCGCGTACCTGATGAGCTGGGCGGACAAGAAGTACGGCGTGAGCGAGGTCTACCAATCTCTCTACGGCGTCGGTATCACCCTACTCGCCTACGCCACCGCCACGGCTCTGGGTGGCGACGGTTTTCTCGCAGCCTTCGCCGCCGGGTTCGCTGTCGCGGTCCTCAACTTCGATCTGTGCCAGTGCTTCCTGGACTACGGCGAAACTACAAGCGAGATGGCGATGCTCCTCTCCTTTATCCTGTTCGGAGTCGTCATAAGCGACCTGTTCGGCGAAGTGCCACTGGTTCCGGCCCTGATCCTGGCGACTATCGTCATCTTTATCGCCCGTCCAATAGCTATCTGGATAGTCCTCCGCAAAGCCGCCATCAGCAACCGGGCACGGGCGTTTATTGGATGGTTTGGACCTCGCGGACTGAACTCGCTGCTGCTCGCCTTGCTCGTCGTGCAGGCTGGAGTGGCGAACTCGGAGTTGATCCTGGCTATCGTCGGCGTAGTAGTTACCGTCTCCGTGGTCGCCCACGGCGCATCCGCAACTCCCCTCTCGACCGCCTACGGCAAAGCCGTCGAGAACGAGACTCACGAAGAAGAACGTGACGACGCCGGGGGAATCTTCGAGGGTGACGCGAGTGGCTCCATACGCATCAAGCCCAAACAACTAGCCGAGATGCTGGAGAGCGAGGATCCACCCGTAGTATTGGATGTCCGCACTCGCTCCCAGTACGAGGCGGATCGCTCAAGAATCCCAGGCTCCGAACGAGTCTCGCCCGATGGAGTAGAAGACTGGGTCCAGGAGCGCGAAGAAGCCTACGGCAGCCAGATCCACGGCCAGCGAATAGTCGCCTACTGCACCTGACCGGATGAAGCGACCAGCGCCCGTGCGGCGCGGAAACTAAACAAGCTAGGCTTCGAGGCAACGGCTCTGGAGGGCGGCTTTGATCTCTGGAAGGAACATTACGACGTCGAATCAGTCGATATGCCGCTGTCGACGTAGCGAAGACGGATCGGCCAACCTGCGGATTACACGAGACTACGGTCTTCGACGGCGGTATGAATCACCTGGAATTGGCGAGCGTAGTTCGGCTCCAGATGATAGTCGTTCAGAGTGGTCATCTTGTAGAAAGTGAGCAGAAGTTCGTTGCTCAAACCGTCAACGAATGCTCTGAACTCTTCGAGGTCGTCGGTTTCGAGCACGAACTTCGCCACCCGGATATTCCACTGAAACTCACCGGTGGCGACAATGGCCGCGACATCGCTAATGTTTTTGACCTGGTATTGGTTGAGCCTGCCTTCGATGGCCGGGTCAACCGTGGAGATTTCCGGGTCCACCTCGGCGAGGTAGACCACCGTCAGCGAGCGGAGTCCAGCGACTTGGTATAGCAACTCCAGAAACTTGTCTTCGGTCGCCCCCGTAACGCGAATGTCGTCCACAATGATGAGGTGCGCCCCGCGTAGGCGACGCTCGTCGACGCTAAGCTTCACGTTATCCAGGATGCGCCTGCGGTCGGCCTCTTTCATGTGGGCGAAGTAGTGTTCGCCGCTGGCCTGCCACAAGTATTTAAAGACTTGCACGCATCCGACGGTCGGCTTTTGTTGACTGGATAGTTTGTGGTTTAGGCGAGTGACGGCGTGTTCGGTCATCAGCGTCGCCGCCGTGGGCACGTATTTATAGGGGAAGGAAGCTATAAGGACTTCGTCGGCCTGGATGTCGTCGAAAAGCTCCGCTTCGGCTTCCAGGATGCGGTCGGCTACCTCGTATCCGTAACGTCGGGTCCAGCGTTCGTCGCCGTGTTTGAAAAGGCTGTAACCCTCCGGCGAGAAAGGCGAAGGAGCGACGATCTGGGTATCATTCAGGGTACGGGCCAGGCGATAGACACTATGCGTGCGGTGCGAGGTTATTGTGCCCCGATTGTAGATTTCCGGCATCGTAAGATCTATTTCAGACACACTTTCCACGGGCCTTTGTGAAATCTCCATGAATACCTCCCTTCTCCGATCTCAAACAGCTTGTATCGCTACTTGGAGCCGACCGGAGTCTGCGTGATTCGGCTTGTTGTTCCCAACATGACGCTAGGGTAAACAATCGGCGTTCCCATCTAATGAGATCCTGCTATCCTCCACGGATGGCGTTTGATCCCACAAACACGCGAGCGAGTAGCGAGCCGGATGCTCCGACCTCCGTAGACTTCGACCTTGCGGCCTTCGACCTTGACGGTACGATCTTGCCGGGTGGTGGAAGTATTAGCGAAAAGACCGTCGCAGCCGTGGAGAGCTTGCGAAAGAGCGGCACCAAGATCGTGGTCGCTACCGGCAGGCGCTTCGAGGGTGCTTACGAGCACGCTCACCGGCTCGGTCTGCGCGACTCGGACCCGGTAATTTGCTACAACGGCGCGATGGTTCGGCGCATGAACGACGAAACTCTTCTACAAAACACGCTGCCGAAACCTGTGAGCATCGAGTTTCTGAAGTGGGCGGCTGGTCGCGACCTGCACGCCCGTGTCTTTACCGATGGCGAGATAGCCCTCGGTCCCGAGACCGCAGCCTCCCGCAAATATCTCCGTCACCCTGGTGGGCCGGGTATTTTTAGTGTCGAGTCGGCGATTAGTTGGTTGCAGGGGCTGGAACTAGGGCCGATCAAGCTCGCCCTCACCGACAGCCCCAGCGGCGTAGAGAGCTGGTTCGAAGAGGCTCGCGAGAAATTCGCGGGAGAGCTTTTTATAACGCGCAGCCATCCATACTACGTTGAAATAATGTCTCCAGAGAGCTCCAAGTCCCAAGCTCTATCGTTCCTCTGCGAACACTGGAACATCGACCCGAAGCGAGTCCTCGCTTTCGGTGACGCCGACAACGATATAGACATGCTCCGTTTCGCGGGTCACGGCATCGCCGTGGAGCCTATGACGAAAGCAGTAAGAGAGGCTGCCGACAGGATTCTCGAACAGTCGAGCGGCGGCGTTGCTCGCTATCTCGAAGACTTGCTGGATAACGGAACTTAGATCCGCCACCTGTCTCAATAGCTAATACGCCAGACGAAGTATCTTCCCCGCATCTTCCTCGCGCTCGCCGTATTCGGCGGCTATCTCGTCGAGGTCTTTCCCCGGCACGCCAACATCGCTCAGTTTGTTCGGGAGATTCAGAGCTTCCACAAGCTCCGCGACACGCCTCGCCGGTTCACCCCCGAGGGCTTTGGAGAGAGCCTTCCACCGATCCTGATCTATGCGATCCCGAAAGACTTCCAGACTAGGCGCGAGGGTGATGCACGAAGTGATGCCGTGCGGAACATCGTAACTCGCCCCTAGCCTACGGCCCAACTCGTGAGAGAGTCCCATAGGCGTGTTGAGCGGCGCGAAATACGAGAGCCACGCGGCTATTTGTAGCTCTGCTCTTATATCGAGGTCTTCAGGATCTTCTTTCGAGCGCGGTAGAAGATCCATGAGCTTCCGAGCACCCTCCAACCCGGTCACGTCGGTGATTGGGTGTGGTCCACCGTAGAGAAAGCCTTCTACGGCGTGATCCAGAGCCCGTATCCCCGTAGAGAGCCACAGTTTCTCCGGCGTAAAGACCGTCGTTTTCGGATCGAGTATGACGACTGTCGGCACAGCTTTCGGGTCCGCAAAACCACCTTTGCGTCCGGCTTCTTCGTCCGTTACCCCGACGCGATGCGCCCACTCCGCCGCTGAAAGTGTGGTTGGGATGGCGACCTGCGCCGGATAGCCGAGTTGCCGAGCTATGGCCTTTGTTCCGTCTATAACGCTACCACCGCCGACAGCTATGAGGAGATCCGCAGCCGCCATCTCCGCCTCTGAAGCCGCAGCTTCGACCGCACCGCCAGGTGTGTGCTGACTTATACCGGCGTAAGTCCCGGCGTGTTTGTCTCCAAGCAGATTCTCGACACTCCGAATGAGATCGGTCTTCTCATGGAGGGTGCGTCCGGTTATGACGAAAGCCCGATCCTTTGACCGGGCCTCCGTCTCTAGCTCCTTCAAGCTCCCCGTGCCGAAGTGGACGCGCTCCGTTGGGAGAAATGTGTGGGTGCCGGTCTTCATGTCCGCAAGTCTAGCTTATCGCGAGCGGCCAGTTCGAAGCACCATACATCATGATGAGAGCCGCGCCGGTAAGAGCTATGTTTTTGAGGAAGTTGATCTGCTCCGCCGCTCGGAACTGCGGGTCTTGCACCGTCCAGAAATTATGCATCAGAAACGAGGTCGGCACCAGGAACAGGATCAACAGCAACAATCCCAAAATCGGCAGGAATCCGAGCACGACGGATAATCCACCGACCACCAACATCACGCCGCTACCAACGACAGCGACGGACGGCGCCGGTATGTTCTTGGACGCCGAATAACCGGCCATCATCTTCACGTTGGTAAAATGATTGATCCCGCTCATAATAAAGAACCCGCCGAATATTATGCGTCCCAAAAGCAAAAGTATTTCCATTATTATCATCTACCTTTCTTCTTCCAAAAAAGTGTTTCTATAAAGAGACCGGAAGCCTGCTTTCGGGCTCCCGATCCGCAAAGTGCTTCACTCTAGACGCGACTACCCATCAACAGAGTGGCTTTCTCGGTAACCCGACGACCGAGATACCGGGCGGAAGCTAGTTCGGCTTCGCTTGGTCCCTCCCCAGTGTCGGTGCTGCTCGCGCCATACGGGTTGCCTCCGGACTCGAAGAGCAGCGGGTCGGTGTAACCCGGCGTCACGACGATGGAACCCCAGTGAGCGAAGACGTTGTACATGGACAGCAGCGTCGACTCCTGTCCACCATGCGGGTTCTGGGCGCTGGTGAAGCCACTGACGACCTTATCCGCTAGCTTGCCCTCGAACCAAAGCCCGCCCGCTGAATCCAGAAACTGCTTTAGCTGAGCGGAGACGTTCCCGAATCTTGTCGGCGTTCCAAAGAGATAGGCGTCAGCCCACTCGAGATCGTCCATCGAAGCCTCTGGCACATCCTCAGTCATCAGCGCGTGATCCGACCACCCCTGATTACTCTTTATCGCCTCCTCCGGCGCCAACTCATGCACCTTGCGGAAACGAACCTCCGCTCCAGCCTCCTTGGCACCCTCCTCTATAGCCTGAGCCATCTTGTACACATTGCCCGTCGCGCTGTAGTAGATCACCGCTACCTTTACCGACATCCTTGCTCCTCTCGTCGTTTGTGGTTAAATGGACGTGCGTCCACTTCACGATAGAAGGTTAGCGCGTTAGACTGAAGGTGTCAAGGAGCGTATGGTGTGAGTACGATGAGTCGGAGAGAATTGGTTGTGGGATTGAACTACGCGGGCCGGGATGCCGGGTCGCCTGTGGAGCGAAGTGACGCGGCGCGCAATCGGCTAAAAGTCGTGGAGGCTGCTCGGTCATTGTTCGCGAAGCGCGACGTTACTAGCGTTACGATGGAGGATGTGGCGCGTGCGGCTGGGGTTGGTAAAGGTACATTGTACCGGCGGTTTCCCAACAAGGGACTGCTCTGTCAGGCGTTGTTGGACGAGCCGACGCGGCTAGTTCAAGCGGAAGCTATGAAGTTAGTTTCTACGGTCGGTGATCCTCTCGACAAGCTTGGGGAGTTTCTGGGGTTGCTCGTGGAGTTCACGGAGGAGAATCTTGACTTACTCTATGGTGGCAACGAGCCATTGTGCGGCGCGGATCGACTCGCCCGCTTCGCCCATCCCGCCTACGACTGGCGACGTTGGACCATCCTCGGCCTGCTAAGAGAAGCCGAGAGAGTTGGCGATCTGGAGAGCGGCCTAGACCTCGAATACATAGCCGCCGCCATACTAGCGCCGTTAGACGTGGATTTCTACTACTATCAACGCCGCATTCAGGGCATCCCGCAACAGCGCGTCAGCGACGGACTACGTTCACTCGCGCCCTCTTAACAAAGACTAGAACTACAACAAGAAGGAGTTGGATATGGAACTCGGTGGATTGCATCACATCACAGCGGTAACGACTCAGGCACAGGAAAACGTAGCGTTCTATACGCAGGTACTTGGCATGAGGCTCGTGAAGAAGACCGTCAATCAGGATGATGTATCGGCGTATCACCTATTCTACGGAGACGAGTTAGGAAACCCTGGAACGGAGTTCACGTTCTTCGACTGGCCACACCTGCGCGTCGCCCCCAACCACGCTGGAGCAGGCGAAGTCTCAGCTACGGAGTTGCGGGTGGCTGGGCGGGATGCTCTGGCTTACTGGACCGGGCGTCTGGATGAGTTCGGCGTTCCGCACGCTGGGCTCGAAGAGCGAGAAGGACGTTCTTATGTCGCGTTCACAGACCCGGAAGGGCAGCGGCTCCGCCTCTCCGATGATTCCGGCTCGAACGTAGCGCCCGGCACTCCCTGGAATGGCAACGGCGTGCCGGTTGAGTTTGGCGTACGGGGACTAGGAACCTTTGATCTCGCAGTTCGCGAAGCCGCTCCGACCGCCCGAGTGCTGACCGACATAATGGGATTCCGCCAAACCACCGAGTACGATGAAGCCGGTGAGCGGGTGCGCGAGTACGAAGTTGGATCAGGTGGCGCGGGGGCGCGAGTGCGCCTCATCGAAAAGCCCGACGCTCCAGCGGCGCATCTCGGACGCGGAGGCGTGCATCACGTCGCATTCCGAGTGCCGGACGACGAACAGCACGAAGCTTGGCGCAAGCACCTTCGGGCGTCGGGTATTGGCGTAACGCCGCGGATAGACCGATTTTATTTCCGGGCCATCTACTTTAGGGAGCCAGGCGGCATACTCTTCGAGATCTCCACCGACGGTCCCGGTTTCGCCACCGACGAAGACGCCGCCCACCTCGGAGAGCGACTCTCGCTACCACCGTTCCTCGAAGACCGGCGCGAAGAGATAGAAGGACGCCTCACGCCAATCGGTTAAAGGTTGTCAAACAGCGGAGTGTTTCGGCTGCTCAGCCTTCTTTCATTTGACTGAAACACTCCGCTCTACTCCCCCACTCGCAACACGGCCTTGCCGGTAAAGCCCCGATCCATGAGTCGGGCGGCGACATCCCCGATCTCCGTCCAGTCCGCCACGACTTCGATGCGTGGTGTCAGGTGGCCTTCATCGACCAGCTTCGCGAGCCGGGCCAATCCTTCAGAAGCGGGGTGCGCGAGCACTTCATGGAACAGGATGAAACCGTAAAGGCTCGCGCCTCCGGTAACGAAGAGCGTTCGCACGTCGAAGGTGGTTTCCGGGCCGCCCGAGACTCCGAACGATACACAGGTACCTTCGGGGGCGAGCATCGAGAGCGCGTTGCCGAGCACCTCGCCACCGACGGATTCCAAGATGAGATCGTAAGGTCCGTACTCCGCCGCTGCGCTCCCATCCTCTCCGATGGCGACTTTGTGAGCACCGGCCTCGCGCACCAGTTCGATGTGCTCGTCGCGGCGTATTAGTGCAACAACCTGAGCCCCGGACATTCGAGCCAACTCCAAAGCGAAGAGCCCCGCTCCGCCGGACGCGCCCGTTACCAGCACTCGCTTGCCGACAAGACCGCCGCCTTTTTCGAGGGCGTAGAGTGCGGTGAGGCCCGCGACGGGCAGCGTGGATGCCTGCTCGAACGAGACTCCGTCCGGTAGCTCTGCTAGGGCGTTTGTGGGGACCGCCACCTGCTCAGCCCACGCTCCGGAGGGTAGAAAGCCGACTACCCGTGCGCCTTCGGATGGGCCGGTGCCGTCGGCGGAGGGTTGCTCGATGGTCCCGGCGAGATCCCAGCCGGGTCGTGCGCCAGTCTCGTCGAGGGTCGTAGCGCGGCGCACCTCTCCCCTGTTCAGCGAGATCGCCGTTACTCGTACCAGCGCCTCGGATGAATTTGGCTCGGCGGCCTCCACTTCGCTCAAGACGAGTCGGCGCGGAGAGTTATGGTTCACTACTACGGCAAGTATATTCGTCATTTCTCTTCGATCCCGGCTGCGCGGGCGGCGGGTCCGGCGGCCATCGGGACGTTGTAGACGGTGGAGCCAGGTTGCTGGTTCCATCCACCTTCGCGGAGGGAACCCGTATCCACTGGAGCGAAGCCTATGTCTTCGATCAGCCCAGACACGATGGCTTTTGCTTCTCTATCATCTCCTGCGACAAAGAGCGCCAGACGCTCCTCGACCGGCGCGGACGGTCGGCCTTCGGAGAGCAGAGTCTCGTAGTACATAGTGTTCAAGGCTTTGACGATTCGGGCTCCGGGTAGTCTTCGAGCTATATCCTCACTCGAAGTATCGTCTCCGAGGTCTTCGATCTCGAAGTTCGACGTGTAAGGGTTGAGGGAATCTATAACGATCTTGCCTTCCAGTAGCTCGGAGGCGGGGAGACTTTCCTCTCTCTTGGCCCACGGTATGGCGAGCAGCACGACTTCGCCGAAAGCAGCGGCTTCAGATACGTTTGCAGCTTGGGCGTTCGAGCCAATATCGCCCACGAGTCCCGTCAGAGTCTCTGGACCGCGAGAGTTGCTGATCGCTATTTCGTGTCCGGCTTTGGCGAAGAGCCGGGCCGCATTCGCCCCGATGTTGCCCGCACCGATGATGCCGATATTCATGTGACTCCTTCCCGTCTATGTCTGCGAGAAAATATATCTTACGGCATCGGCTTTACATAGCGACCCATAGGGTCTATACAGTCCTGCGTGAATGAGAAACTTAGAGACGGGCGGTGGCGCGAGCGAGGCCGGGATGGCGGCGTGCGCGATAAGCTGCGCAATCGACCGCACTTGCGCCCGAAGGTCTACGGCTATCTGACTGAAGAAAAGGAGTCGTTGCGGCAGGGGTTCGCGGCGCTGTTTCTATCGTCAGTGGGAGAGTTGATCGCGGGTCTCGTCCTCGCTGGTATCTCCGGGACTCTCGAAGAGTTGGTCGGCCTCGCCGTTCTAATCCCGGCGGCAATCGGAATGCGGGGAGCCATCTTCGGCGCGATGGGAAGCCGACTATCTACCTCCATCCAGACGGGTCTCTTCGAGCTGAATCTGCGGCGCGGCGTACTGGCCGAAAACGTGCAAGCCGTGGCGGTTCTCTCGCTGGTTTCTGGTGTATTTCTGGCGTTTCTGGCTCGTACTTTATGCGAGGTGCTCGGTGTGAATACGGAGCTTTCGGTAGTGGATTACATCGTGATCTCGACGCTCGGCGGTATTCTGGCGGGGGTTCTACTCGTTGGTATCACCATCCTCGTCGCCCGGCTTTCGGTGAGTCGCGGCTGGGATATGGATAACATTGCCGCCCCCATGCTCACCGCCGCCGGTGACATTCTTACGCTTCCGGCTCTCATCCTCACGACGTATCTTATTGGAATCCCGATCTTCTCTAACGTTCTGGCGGCGCTGCTCGTCGTGGTCGCGGTGGTGAGTACTGTCCTGGCTTTCCGGCTCGGGGCTCGTACCTTAAAGCGAATCCTGGCGGAATCGTTCCCGATCCTGGCTCTCACCGGAGCCGTTACGATCCTAGTCGGGGTCGCGCTAGAGGACCAGGAAGCGTTTCTCGCGCTACCCGCGCTGCTCATCCTGCTGCCAGCGTTTTTGCAGGAAGGTGGGGCTCTTGGCGGTATTCTTTCGAGCCGGTTGTCGTCGAAAGTCCACTTAGGTTTGCTGGAGCCTCGTGGGATACCGCAGCTCGTCGCTTTCAAGGACTTCACGTTGACGTACATCTTCGCGGCGGGTGTCTACGTGTTTATTGGCGGAGCTTCGCACTGGTTGGCGGTGTTGACGGGGGTGGCGACTCCGGGGTTTTTGGTGATGGTTGGGATCAGCGCCCTCGCCGGATTGATTGCGACAACGGCGGCGGTGTTGGCCGCGTACTATGGCTCGACCGTCAGTTACCGGCTCGGGCTGGACCCGGATACTTACGGAATTCCCATCATCACGGCAGCGGTTGACTTGCTCGGCTTTATGAGCCTTATAATCTCACTTGTAATCTTCGGATTGGCGGGGTAACCAGAATGCGCGACTCGAAACCACGAAACCTAAAAGAGATGCTCTCCGAGGCCAAAAATACCTCCGAGCTTATGGTGGATCTCGCCTACGCGGCGCTCTTCTACAACTCCGAGGACTTCTCGGAAGAGGTGATCCGTCTGGAAGAACGCCTCAACGACCTCGTCCACGACATGCGAACACTGGCGATCCTCGCCGCCCGCTCCCCCGCCGACGCCGAGCAGATGGCCGGAATATTGCAGGTCGTCCAGGATATAGAGAAGATCGGCAACGCCGCCAACGACATCGCGAAGATTGTCCTGAAGAAACTCGGCATTCCGCCGGAACTTTTACAAGACATCCCCGAAGCCGAGGAGATACCGGCTCGCGTCAGCATCCACCCCGAGAGTGACCTGGACGGTCGCAGCCTCGACGATGTGGATCTTCCGACCGAGACTGGGATGCGCCCAATAGCCCTGCGCTCTGATGCTGACTGGAACTTCGACCCGGAACCCGAAGACATTCTACGGGCCGGAGACGTGCTGTTCGTTCAAGGTCCGCCCGAAGGAATGGACGAACTACGAAGGCTCGCGGGAGCCCCGATCGTCCATCATCTCCGCGCCGAGGACGACAAACCAACTGGCGAACTAACCGAACTGGAACAAGCTGTCGACCTCCTTATAGAGATGAAAAATCTCTCCGAAGTTGCCGTCGGTCTAGCGTACTCCGCGCTGCTCTACTACGACGCCGGGCTCGCCCGCGAGGTAGTTTCCATCGAGAACGAGATGGACGAGATGCGGTACCGATTGGAGCAGTGGGTCTTGCTGGCGGCTCGAAATATGGAAGATTCCTCGCGGTTGCGGGGTGTATTGCATCTAGCGACCGCCTCCGAGACCATCGCCGACTGTGCGATGGAGATGGTTTGGATCGTGGAGAAAGGAGAGGAGATCCATCCGGTCCTCTCCGCCGCTGTGGGGGAATCCGACGAAGTAGTCCTGAAGCTCACCGTCGCGCCCGGCTCCCCCGCCGACGGCAAGACCCTCGAAGACCTCGAACTAGAGACCGAGACCGGCATGTACGCCCTAGCCGTAAACCGAGGCGGTCGCTGGACCTACCGTCCCCGAGACAGCTACGTCCTGCGCGGCGGAGACTCGCTGCTCGCCACCGGCGCACCCGAAGGACTCGAACCCTTCGCCCACCTCTTTGGCGCGGAATTAGAGGAGATGGAAGAATAATCAACCCCAGGACCGAGAAAGGTTCATCTGCAGGGCAGAAAGAAAACGCTCTGTTCTGGGGAACCGTCGGCATAGTAGGGGCCGTCATGTACACCCTGCTTCTGCGGCTAGTCGCAACCCTTCCCGAGGAGATCCTCGAAAACTCAAACGACCTCGCGATCTACCGCAACGCCGGAGAATCCTTGTTACGTGGAGAGATCCCCTACCGGGACTTCTTTATAGAGTATCCGCCCGCGAGCCTGCCGTTCTTCGTGCCGCCCGCACTCTTCAGCGACGGCTTGATCCCATACATAAGCCTCTTCACAGCCGAGATGGGATTGTTGCTCGTGATCTCACTGGTCCTCGTAGCCCTTCATGCCCGCCGAACAGGCGCAATAGCGTGGCCCGTTCCAACGACAACGTTCGCCGCCTGCGTGGTGCTCCTCTACCCCATCGCCGCCACCCGCTACGATGCCGTGGTCGCCTTCGCCCTGGCAGTCGCTGTCTTTGCAACGGCACTCGGCGGACGTTGGAATTTGCTAGCCTACGCCTCGCTCGGCGTCGGCACGGCGGCCAAGCTCGTGCCAATGTTTGCCGTACCGGCGCTCGTGTTATCCCGGTGGCGTTCGGCGTCTGCGGGAACCCTGATCTTCGGTGGAGTAGTAGCCGCCTTCGTGATCCCGGCCCTACTACTTGGTGGCGGAGAGTTCCTCCGGAGTTTCTCGTACCACGCCCAACGCGGATTACAGGCCGAGAGCCTGATGTCGTCGCTCCTCATTCTGACCGGGAACGTGACTAGCTTCGATTTCGATTTCGGCGCGTTCGAGGCTCAGGGTCTCGGCACGTCGCTCGCTAGCACCTTGAGCCTACCTTTCACTGGCATCCTGATGCTCGTCACGCTCGGTTTCATGTATCGAGCGTACAGAAACGGCGTTTTCGGCCCCGAGGCTTTCCCGAGGTATGCGGCGACGCTTATACTGGCGTTCATGATCGGCTCCAAGGTTCTCTCTCCTCAGTACATGGTGTGGCTACTGCCACTCGTGCCGCTGGCGGTCCCCGGAATGGCGGGCGCAGTGATCTGCGGGCTGTTCGTCGTCTCTTGCTGGGCCACGACGCAACTATTTCCCACGCACTACGAGGATCTACTCGCACTGCAATCACCGGGACCGGAATACCTAGTGTTCCGCAACAGCATCCTGCTAGCACTATGGCTGCTTCTGCTGTTGCTTCCGATGGCACAGTCCAAGGATGTTTCGTGAGCCGTAGAAATCGCTTGTTTTTGTTGTTTCTGCTGCCGGGATTGTTCTTTTTGCTGGGATTTACGTCGGGGAAGCAGACCAGCGAGGAGGAAGCCGTCGAGACGGCCCGGTACGTGCCGCAGGTGGATGAGTTGCTCTCTAAACCTACGGTTGATGTTTCGGCGAGATACAGCCCCGACCTCGACTTGTGGCGGGTTTCGCTCAAGGAGCAAGTCTCGGGCAGTACAGTCGCGCGGTTGGTGGTCGAGGACGATTCCGGTCGGGTCACGAGCGTGGAGACCTCGCCGAACGCCAACGGGATCGAGTATCCGAAGCTCTCGGAATCTGATGCGATCAAACTAGCCACTGCGGATGAACGGGTGCGGGATCGACTCTCCCAGCACAACGGCTACTCGACGGATGCCGAGTATGAGGATGAAGCTTGGACGGTTCATTATCGGGTGGATGAGGAAGGCGCGGCGGGCGGCATCCCTGGCGACGACGGAACCAAAGAGATAGCGCGAGTTGAAGTAGACGATGAGAGCTGGGAGCTTGAGTATGTTCACGTCGGGGATCAAGTCGGCTGGCAGATGGCCCGTGGCGAGTCCGGCGCGTATGGCAAACAAGCCAACTACTTCTACGTCTGGCTGCCGCTGGCGTTAGTGTTCTTTCTGGCGTTCGTCAGGACGGACAAACTGTACTCCTTGCGGAACCTGGATCTGCTGGTGTTGCTTAGTTTTTTGTTGTCGCACGGGTTTTTCAGAGCGGGAGAATCTTATGCGGCGGTGTTGGCGTGGTATCCGCCCTTGATCTACCTTCTAATCCGAACTCTCCTGATGGGCTTCGGTATCGGAGAACGTGTCGAGAAGACGAGCAACTTCCCTACGTGGCTACTGTTCGTACTAGGAATTCTCGGCTCGGCGCTCGTAATCGGTCTGAACCTCGACGCTCGTGTGATTGACGTAGGCTACGCGGGCGTTGTCGGAGCCGACCGGATAATCGACGGAACTCTCCCCTATGGCAGCTTCCCCGACGACGTTGGGACCGGCGACACCTACGGGCCTCTGAACTACCTGATCTACGTTCCCTTCGTCCTGATCTTCGGTTTTTCGGGAGAATGGGGATACCTTCCAGCGGCTCACGGCGCGACGATCCTGGCTTTTCTTGCCGGATGCGTGGCTATGCTACTGGCCGGTTGGCGATTCTCCGGGCCTCGCGGCGGAGCGGCAATGTTCTTCGCCTGGTCCGTTTTCCCTTACACGATCTACTCGACGAACAACAACACCAACGACGTAATTGTCGCCGCCATAGCCGCCATCGGCCTCGCCGCCGCAGCCTCGCCCATAGGACGCGGCGCGGTCATAGCCGCGGGATTCGCGACAAAACTCTACCCGCTAGTTCTCGGCCCTCTCTGGCTGCTCCACGAGGGACGCCGCAAAGCTCCGATTATCGACTTCTTCCTCGGAGGCGCTGCGATACTGTTGTTGTCGTTCTGGGTTCTGGCTCTCAACGGGACACCCCTGGAGAGCGCGAAGCTCTTCTACGACAAATCCATCGCGTTTCAGGGCGACCGCGAGACTCCCTGGACGATCTACACACAACTTCTCTGGACGAAAATGTTGCAATTACCGGTGCAGATCCTGCTCTTCTTCGTCGCCGTCTCAGTCGCTCTCATCCCCCAACGCCGAACCATCCGACGACTGGCCGCCTTCTCCGCCGCACTCGTTATAGGCTTCCAACTCACCGTCAACTACTGGTTCTATCCCTACATAACGTGGTTCGAGCCATTCATCTTCCTGGCACTCCTAACCGCCACAAACGAGAAAACCGCCCTCGACGGCGACGACCAGCGAGCCGCCAACGACGGACCCCTAGCCGCTATCGGCAGCCGCGTTCTCGGACGCTGGCTGAAGCGAGACTAGAGCACCGGGTTACTCCCGCCCATCACGCTCCGCTCGCCAGCGATCCAGGCGAGCTTTTATCCTAGACTCGATGCCCCGGTCTTTGGGATCGTAGTAAATACGACCGGCCAGAGTCTCGGGGAGGTAGTAATCGTTCATGCCCTCGGGCGCATCGTCGTGGGCGTAACGGTAACCTTCACCGTAGCCCTCGCTCTGCATGAGGTCGGTGCGGGAGTTGCGGAGAAACAGAGGAACCTCGGTAGCCACGCCTTTTCGCACATCTTCCAGGGCCGCGTTGATACCTTTGTAAGCCGCGTTGGATTTCGGCGCAGAAGCTAGATATGTGGTGGCTTGAGCCAACGGGATGCGGCCTTCCGGCATCCCGATCAGCTTGACCGATTCAGCGGCGGCTATTGCGAGCGGCAGCCCGTTGGGGTCCGCGTTTCCGATGTCTTCTGAGGCGAGAATGACGAGCCGCCGGGCTACGAAGACCGGGTCTTCTCCGGCCTCTAGCATCCGAGCGAGGTAGTGCAAAGCTGCATCCGGGTCCCCGCCGCGCACGCTTTTTATGAACGCGCTGATAACGTCGTAGTGCTCCTCGCGCCCGTAACGCAACGTCCTCTGCCCCACAGCCCGCTCCACGTCCGCAGTCTCGACGTTCTTGGTGCCAGCCGCCGCGACCTCCAGCGTGTTCAGAAGCCTCCGACCATCGCCACCTGCCAGCACAATCAAATACTCTCGCGCCTCATCCACAATCGCTACGCCAAGCTCCTCTAAACCACGATTCAAAAGCACCGACAGACCTTCTTCCGAGAGTTGCCGCAACCGCAACACCCGCGACCGGGAGAGCAGCGGGGCTGTCACCTCGAACGACGGGTTCTCCGTAGTCGCCCCGATAAAATCCACTAACCCCTCTTCGAGCGCGGGCAACAGCGCGTCCTGCTGGGCCTTGTTGAATCGATGAACCTCGTCCACAAATAGCAGCGTCCCGCGCCCCTCGAACTTCAGGCGTTCGCGGGCGCCGTCCAGAGCGCCACGCAAGTCCTTCACGCCGCTCGTAACCGCGCTCAATGGAACGAACTCCTCCTGAACGGTATTCGCCAGCACCCGCGCCAGGGTCGTCTTTCCCGTTCCAGGCGGACCCCAGAAGACCAGGGAACCGACTCGACCCCGATCCACGACCGACCGAAGTGGCCCGTCGTCGCCCGTGAGATGGTCCTGCCCGGCTACGTCCTCCAATGCTTTGGGACGCAGGCGTTCAGCTAAAGGAGCGCGGCGAGCGAGGTTATCGTCACCGGTCGAGTCGAAGAGATCCACGCGGTTAGTCTGCGGCGTGGTGGTCGTCGTGTTCGCGGCGTTGGCGGTCCATGCGGCGGGCGGTTTCTAGCACGTCCTGAGGATACAGGCTTCGGAGGGCATTGGTTTCCAGGACTTGATCCACGCTGTGCTCCGGGATCATCATCCACTCCGCCGCGTGTGGAACGGGCAGCGGCTTATTGAAAGCACGATAGAAGAGCCACACGATCCAACGTCCCGGACGCGATCCGGACAGAAACCTCAACCAGAGTCCTCCTACGAAAACCTACATCTACAAAGCTATTCTAGCGTATTGGATCGTCTACTCGATACCCAGTCTAAATACTCGGATGAACCCTTCGCCCGCGCTCCAGGCTCAACGAAACCCCCGACACGAGAAGGTTAGAATAGGTGACCTAGGGAAAGCGGATACCTTGGAGGTCTCGATGTATTTGGAAGGTAAAGTCGCGATAATCACTGGCTCTGGAAGCGGCATTGGCCGGGCTTCGGCTATAAAGTTTGCTCGGGAGGGAGCGAAGGTCGTCGTCGCCGAGTACAACGAAGCGTCAGGCCGCGAGACCCAGAATTTGGTGCGCGAGGCTGGCGGCGAGGCGCTGTTCGTTCAGACGAACGTGGCGAAATTCGAGGAGGTCGAGGCTGTTGTCGAGAGGACCGTTGAGGAGTATGGCGGCCTGGATATCATGTTCAACAATGCGGGGATTGGTGTGCATAAGCCGTTGTTGGAGCAAACGCCAGATGATTTCGACATTGTGGTGCGGGTGAATCAGCATGGGGTCTTCTATGGGATTCTCGCGGCTGGTCGGAAGATGGCGGCTTTGGAGACCTCGGGCGTTATTATCAACACGGCGTCGGTCTATTCGTATCTGGCTTCGCCGGGTGTGATCGGGTACCATGCCGCTAAGGGCGCGGTGAAGATGATGACTCAGTCGGCGGCTCTGGAGTTGGCGCAGTTTGGGATACGAGTCATCGCCGTCGCGCCGGGCGCGGTCGATACTCCAATTATTCAGGGCTACAAGGACATGGGCCTCGAAGAGCACATCGCCAAAGCACAGATGCGGCGCAAGATCATCACCCCGGAGCAGATCGCCAACGCCGTCGCCCTTCTCGCCTCTGACGATGCCGACGTTATAAACGGCTCCGTCGTGATGACCGACGACGGCAACGCGGAATTCAAGTAGCCGCTACAATATCTTCCGTGCAGTACATTAACGGAAACTTCGAGGACTTAGTGGATCGGGCTTTGGACGGCCTGCCGCCGGAGGTAGCAACTCTCATGGACAACGTCGCCGTGATGATAGAGGATCGCCCCGACCCCGAGACGCTAAACCACTATGGCGAAGAGACTATGTACGGGCTGTACGAGGGTGTGCCGCTAACAGAACGGGGCTACGGCTACGCCGGAGCGTTGCCGGATCGCATCACAATCTTCCAGGCACCGCTCGAAGAGGATTTTTCGCCCCACGAACTCGAAAAACAAGTCCGCGTAACAGTGATCCACGAGATAGCCCACCACTTCGGCTTCGACGAGCAGCGTATCGCGGAGTTGGGCTGGGGATGAGCGACAACAACGAAGGCGCGGTCAGAATAGAGGCACAAGTGGAAGCCCCGGCGAGAAGCGTAGCGGCCTTTATAGGGGACTTTCGCAACGCCAGAGAGTGGATGGTCGGCGTGGAAAGAGTCATCAAGCTCGCCGACGAGGACTACAAGCTCACGCTGGACAGCCCTGTTGGCAAGCTCGAACCGGAGGTAAGGATGCTTGAGCATACCGAGAGCGAGATCCGCTGGAAGTACACCTCCACTATCGAGGGCGGCGGCCAAGTAGAAGTCACCCCAACCGGCGAGCGTAGCTGCAACGTGATCTACACCGGCGAGTTCACCCTAAAACAGCGACTGCTCGGCAAACTAGCCCGCGCCGCCGGAATGAACCACTTCGCCCGCAAAAACGGTGAACGCTCCCTCGCCCGCCTAAAGCACCTCATGGAAGCAAGGCGATACGCATGAGCTTCGGACCACTAGAAATAGGATTACTCCTCTTCGTTATCTTCATAATCCTCGGCCCCAAACGCATCACCGCTGTCTTTCAATCTCTAACCCGCGGTATCAAAGACTTCACCACCGAGTTCGGCAGTGACAAAAAGAAAAAAGACGACAAAATGCTCGGTGGCGGAGACAACGAAGACGAAGACCCGAAGAATCCTCGCTAATCAGAGACCCGCTTTGGGCTGCAGGCGGCTCACAAACCCAGCAGCACACGTCCGCCAGGGCCGATGCGGGCATTAGGTGGTTGGCGGTCGACACCGGAGAGGTCTTCGCCCGCGCTTTTCAGGAATACGCGGGGCTCTTCGACGGCTAGGCCAGGGTTTGCCGCGTAGGTCTGCCAAGTAATTCCTTGCCAAGTGAATCCGAGGATGGCGGCGGACTCTTCCCCCTCGTCGAGTTCGACGTGGACTTCAGGTTGGCCGAGAGTTCGAGAGAGCGAGTTGACCTGACGGATCTGGCTGGATCCGTTAAAAAGATCAATACCAGCCCGTAGGCGGTTGGCGGGTTCGGCTAGACGGCGGCGCAGGTCGTGCTCGGATTTAAGTTCCTCGTTCAGGGCCGCTATCGCGTCGCGCAACTCGGCAGCCACGCTCTCACGATCCTCCAGGTCGCGTTCCAGTCCCTCCACCCGACGAAGTGCGTCCTCCAGGGCTTGATCCTTGCGAGTCACGGCATCCGACGCGTCGACGGAGAACGCATCTAACTCCTCGTCGCGCTGCTCCAAAAGCTCCCCCCGACGAGACACCTCATCGTTGAGACGTTCGACCTCTCGCTCCAGGCGCTGTATCTGGCGCTCTGAACCCTCGCGCTTCCGGCGACGACCGTAGCTCTCCTCTTCGAGCGTGCGGATGCGCTCCTTGAGCCGGGCGCGTTCGCTTTCGAGATCCGTCATCCGGCGCGTTGCAGCCTCCTCACGAGCGCGAGCCTCGTCCACCGCGAGCTTGGATGCGGAGATCTCCTCGTACAACTCCCGGATGTGGTTCTCTTTTATCCGCACCCGACCCCGAAGCTCGTACTCGTCCCGATCCTCTAGCGGAACCTCCACAGTGTCCGGCTCTTTTGAAGACTCATCGTCCAGCGATACTTCACCGTCCGATTCCTCCGCACCAGTTTCCGGCCCCTGTTCCACGTCGTCCGTTTCCGGTTCGCGTGCTTCCGGCTTACGCTCCTCTTCTTCCGGGTCCCAACGATCCGCCCCCTCCAAGACCTATCCCTCCTCTTCGCTCTTGGGCTCTGTCTTCTTCAAGGACTCGCCAGCCTCCCGAGCCGCCCGACGTTCGGCTTTGATCTTCTCCCGCTCTTCTTTGGACATCTTCTTTGGCGCGTCGCTCGGGGCTTCCCCGCTCTCCGCTTCCGGCTCGGTCTCAGTCTCCGTCGATGGTTGAGAATCGGAAGCGGTCTCTTGCGACTTCTTTAGCGATTCGCCCGACTCGCGGGCAGCCCGGCGTTCGGCTTTTACGCGCTCGCGTTCCTCTTTGGACATCTTTTTCGGGGCGGCTTCGCCCGTCGGGGAAGCATCGTCGGTGACGGGCTCGGCTTGCGTATTTTCGGTCTCCGGGGGCTTTTTGAGTGATTGACCGGCTTCGCGGGCGGCCCGGCGCTCCGCCTTGATCTTCTCACGCTCTTCCGCCGTCAATTTTTTCGGTGGAGCCGCGTCCGATGCGGTGCTGTCAGGTTTGGCGTCGCCGGTCTTCAACGATTGTCCAGCTTCGCGAGCTGCACGACGCTCCGCCTTGATCTTCTCTCGATTTTCGGCAGTGAGCTTCTTGGGCGCGGCTTCATCGCTTGCCGCTTCAGCTTCGTCGGCGGCTGGCTCCTCCTCCGGCTCCTCGGGAGGCTTAGGGAGGCCGGTGATCTCGGTGATCTTCGCGAGAAGTTCGCCCGGTTCGGGTCTCTCATCCGTCCAGGAGTGAACGATATCGTGGTCCATCCCCACAACAAACACCGCCGGACGCGAATACTCGCCAAGCTCTTTACTCTTCTCGTACAGTCCCCACTCCCGACTCGTCACCCGCACGTAATCGTAGAGTACGTAAGACTTGATGCCCGATTCCCGCACCAGCGTTCGGGCTTCGTCGGGCTCCGCGATACCGACGCCCACTATGGACGCCGCAGCCAAATTGACCTCGTCTTCCACCGCCGCCAGAGCCTTGAAGTACTCAATGTCGTCCTCGTTGTTCGGACGGTAGAAAACCACGATCACCGGTCCTCGAACCGTCCTCATGCTCAACACGAGCTTTCCGCCCTGTGCGGACGGCAGGTTAAACCCCGGAGCCCGTTCTCCTACCTCCGGCACCGACGTGGCTTTCTGGCGCGTGAACATCTTCCTCCTCGATTTTTCTCAATATACCTAAGCGAATACTACAGCCTAAACTCTCCGTTAGCCCATCCGCAACCCTGTTATCCTGCGTAACATGAAACTTCTAATGACCCACGGATACATGTTCTCCGGCTCCGGCAGCAATGTCTACGTGCAAAACCTCTGCCGCGCCCTCGTCAAAGAAGGACACGAGATCCACCTTCTCTGCCAGGAACCAACGCCTCTAAACTGTGACTTCGTGGACGAGCACTGCATTGCGACCGGCACAGAAATCAAGAGTCTTGGGAAGCAAGATACTCCCTACCCCGGCCATTGCGCCGTCTACAACCCTGACATAGGCGACCTCCTGCCTGTCTACGTCTACGACGACTATCCGAACTGGCGCGTAAAAACCTTCCTGGATCTGACGAGCGATGAGTTTGATAACTACGTAAAAGCCAACGCCGCCGCCGTGCGCCATGTCCTCGAAGAAACCGGCGCGGAAGCCGTCGTTACGAACCACTCAGTACCCGGTCCACTCATCGCCCGCCGCGCCCTCGAAGACACTGACGTTCCATACACGAGCATCGTCCACGGGAGTTGTCTTCAGTACGTCTCACGTCGCAGCGAGATCTACATGAACCACACTCAGGATGGGCTGGAAGGCGCTCGTCGCATCGTCGCTCTCAGCACCCACAGCGTCGGAACCATCGCCGAAGACTTCCCCGACATGAAAGATAAGACCCTGGATCTCCCCGGCGGCGTGGATACCGACCTCTTCAACCCCAAAGCAAGCGACCTCCCCGAAATCTCCAAACTAAACGGTGGTCTCGGACGCGGTCCGAAGCAATCAGCGGCTTTGCAAACCGCTCTAGACAGTAGTTCCGGCGTAGACCTCGTAGCGGCATTAGGTCAAATATCCAGCTCCTACGACGCACGCAAACACGACACGGATGCTGGAGAGCGACTAAGTAAGCTGATGAATGGTGACGCGCCGGTCGTGATCTACGTCGGCAAGCTCATTCACTCGAAGGGTGTTCACTCCCTGATCTCCGCTTTCGCTCGCGTCCACCGCGAGACCAACGCTCGACTCCTGATCGTGGGTTACGGAACCTTCCGCGAAGGTCTCCAAGCTCTCACCCAAGCCTTAAGCACTGGCGACGAGAAGCTGCTTGAGACTCTGGCCGAGTCCGGGCGACTCTTTGAGGGTGGACCAGCGAGCCCGCTGGAGCATTTCGAGAGATCCGAAGAGTTGGTCTCGCAGGCGGCTGGTTTGCAGGACGCGGTCGAGTTTGTCGGGCTGCTGTATCACGCGGAGTTGTCCAAGCTATTGCCGATGGCCGAGGTCGCGGTAGTCTCGTCCATCTTCCCGGAGACTTTCGGGCTCGTGGCGGCGGAGTTCGCCGCTAGCGGGGTAGTTCCTTTCGTCGCGGATCACTCCGGGCTCCGTGAAGCCGGTCGCTACGTGGGCGAAGGTCTGCCATTTGAGACCCGCATCAGCCTTGACGGATTCGAGGAGAATATGGCCCGTTCACTATCCGAATACCTAGCTTTACCGGAAGCCGAGCGTCAGCGTTGCCGCGAGATCGTGCGGCGTAACAGCGTGGACCGTCTCAGTTGGACCACGCTAGCGAACCGGATAGTAGAGACCGCCGGTGGCTAGAAACGCCGCTCCATAGATCCCAGCAGCGTCTCAGTCAGTTCTAGCTCTTCGAAACGCTAACCCAGGCCGACGATAGCGGCGTACAGGTCGACGCGGTTCACGATGCCAACGACTTTGTCCTCTTCGGTTATCACGACGCTGGATACGCCATCGTGGACCATACAGTGAGCCACGGCCAGTTCGCTCATGCTTATATCGATGCTGGAGACTTCTTCGGTCATGATCTCACCGACCGTCTTGTCCGCTGCGTCGGTTAGATAGTGGACCCAGTTGTCCGCGCTCTCGGGCACGAAGGTTAGACGGTCCATCATCTTTATGTACTTGGGCATGGCGGCTTCGAGTAGCTGACCGTCGGTTACAAATCCCAACAGCGTACCGTCCTCGTCGACCACGGCGACACCTGGCACGTTATGGTCCAACATCACCTTCAACGCTTCGCGGGCGGGAGTGTCTGGGGTCACGCTATCGGCTGGGCGCATAATCTCCCGAATCTCTATGTCCTTGCCCGTTTTCCCCTCTTCGCTCACGATATTCTCCTTCCGATGGCCCGTCACGGTTACCCAAAGTATATGGCTTCTCGATATCTGTATAATCCTCCGATAGTATGCAGGAAATCTTCGCAGTCGCGCTGTTCGCCATAGTCCTCGGGCTGATCGCCTTCGAGGTTGTAAATCGTACCGTGGCGGCCCTACTTGGCGCGGCTATCCTCATCTCGTCTGGCATCCTCGAACAGGAGGAAGCCGCGACCGAGTTCATTGACTGGAACACTATCGGCCTTCTGGCGGGCATGATGGTGATAGTGGCAATTCTAGAGAAAACCGGCGTATTCGAGTACCTCGCCATCAGGAGTGCGCAACTCGGCAAAGCGCGACCGGGACGCATTCTTATCCTCCTTTCGGTGGTTACGGCGGTTCTTTCCGCTTTCCTGGACAATGTGACTACGGTCATCCTGATGGTTCCAGTGACATTCTTGATCGCGGATGCCCTAGATGCCTCGCCGATACCGTTTCTCCTGACACAGGTAATGGCCTCCAACATCGGTGGCGCATCGACCCTGATCGGAGATCCCCCAAACATCCTGATCGGCTCAGCGGCGGACCTGTCTTTCATTGATTTCGTAGTCGCCTTGGCCCCCGTCGTAGTTCTGACCCTGCCTGTGGTCCTCGGCATCCTGTACCTGATGTTTCGCAAGGATCTTTCGAGCTCTCCGGGAGCGGAGGAGACTATCAACGGCCTGGACGCTCGGGGCAGCATCCGGGATACGGTCCTGCTTCGCAAGTCGCTCATCGTTCTGGGTTTGGTCATCGTGGCGTTCTTCCTGCACGGTTTGCTGCACCTCGAAGCCGCTACCATAGCCGTCTTCGGCGCAGCGGCACTGATGCTCTACGCTCGCGCGGATGTCGAAGAGATACTGCGCGAAGTGGAGTGGCCGACGCTTCTCTTCTTTGTGGGTCTTTTCGTTCTCGTGGGTGGCTTGGAGGTGACTGGCTTCGTGGGTGGTATCGCGGAGGCTCTGACCAACTTCGCAGGCGGCACGTCAGTTACGACGGCTATCGTGGTGATCTGGGGTAGTGGAATCGCCTCGGGCATCGTGGACAACATTCCGTTTACGGCGACCATGATCCCAGTGATCCAAGACCTCGCGGAGGCGGAAGGTCTTTCGGAGGCTCAGGTTCGACCGCTTTGGTGGTCGTTGGCTCTCGGAGCGGACTTCGGGGGTAACCTGACGCTGATCGGGGCTTCAGCTAACGTGGTGGTCGCCGGTATGAGCGAGAGGGCGGGACACAAGATTTTCTTTATCAAGTTCATGCTCTACGGTATCCCCGTAACCATCGCATCACTGGCCGTAGCGACCGTCTACATCGTCCTTCGCTACTACTAAGCCACTCCCTGTATCGCTCAAAAGAGATACAATCTCCACTAGGGAACGTACCAGGTTTGAAGGGAGATCGTGGCTCAACTAATTGACAGTTTCGAGCGCAAGATGGACTATTTGCGGATCTCGGTCACCGACCGCTGCAATTTCCGCTGCCAATACTGTATGCCGGAAGATATCGTCTTTCAGGACAAGAGCCACATCTTAACGCTTGAAGAGATGCTGACCTTCGCCCAAGCGTGTCTGCAACTCGGCGTTACGAAGGTTCGCGTTACCGGCGGCGAACCGCTCGTCCGGCGTGGCGTGGTTTGGTTCGTAAGCCAGCTAAAAGAACTGGGTTTCGAGGAAGTCACCATGACTACCAATGGATTTCTTCTGGAGGACAACCTCGAAGGTTTAGTAGAGGCTGGCCTCGACCGCATAAACATCTCCCTGGACACTCTGCAGCCGGAAAAATTCCAGTTCATCACGCGCCGCAACCACTTCGAGAAGGTATGGTCCTCGGTGATGGCCGCGCTCGAAACACCGCTCTCGCCGGTAAAGCTCAACGCTGTGGCGATGCGTGGAGTCAACGACGATGAGATCGAAGCGATGGCGCGGCTCACCCAAACCTATCCGATGCACGTCCGCTTTATAGAGTTGATGCCGCTAAACGGTGACACCGACGGCTCCCGGTTCCGGTCGCTGTTCGTATCCGGCAAGGAAATTTTGGAACGAGCCCAAGAACAACTCGGCGATCTGAAGCCAGTAGAGAAAGACGACCCCGCAGCCCCCGCCGACGAATTCAAATTCGACGGAGCACCGGGTACTTTTGGAGTTATAACGCCGGTCTCCGAGCCATTCTGCGCGAGGTGCTCACGGTTACGTCTTACGGCGGA
>JBGTFQ010000229.1:0-5050 GCA_041747155.1 Rubrobacteraceae bacterium | reverse complement strand
ACGTCTAGGTATCGGTCAACTTGTAGCCGGAGCCCCGGATGGTAAGGATGTAGCGGGGGTTTTGGGGATCTGGCTCTATCTTCTTTCGTATGTGTTGTATGTGAACGTCGGCGGCTCGGGCTTCGCCGAAAAAGTTGCCGTCCCAGAGGTGGCGCATAATCTGCTCTCGGCTGTACACTCGTCCGGGCGAGGAGGCCAAGAGTACCAGGACATCGAACTCTTTGGCTGTTAGGAATACGGGCTCTTTCTGGCTGACAACCTCGCGTTTGAATAGGTCGATCCTCAGGCCGGGCAGCTCCAGCTTCCGTGTTTGTTCGTCGTCGGACGAGTCGATGGTGCGGCGTCTCAGGTGCGCCCGAACCCGACTCACCAGTTCTCTGGGCCTGAACGGTTTGGTGACGTAGTCGTCGGCCCCAACTTCAAGGCCGACCACGACGCTTGTCTCGTCGTCGCGAGCGGTCAGCATTATGATCGGGACGGCTTTGTTGCGGGAGTCGCCCGAGCGAAGCTCCCTGCATACCGAGACACCGTCCATGCCTGGCAACATTACGTCGAGCACGACCAGATCGAAGTTTTCGGACCCTTGTAGTTGGCTTAGCGCCGCCTCGCCGGTGGATGCCGTCGAGGTCTGCATTCCTTCGCGTGAGAGTGCGTGCTCGACTACGTCGCGCACCGCCGGATCGTCCTCTACCACGAGTATTCTGCTCAACGCGCCGCCTCCTCAGGTAGTGTGATGACGACCCTTGTACCCGCGCCTTCCTCGGACGAGATAGAGATGTCGCCACCCATCCGCGTTATGAGATCCTTGCAGATCGGAAGTCCCAATCCAAAGCCTCCCGAGCCGTCCCTACCCCGGTAGAAACGCTCGAAGACATAGGGAAGGTCTCTCTGCGGTATGCCAGACCCATTATCCTCGACCAAGATTTCGTTCCCTTCGGCCCGTAGTCGGACCTCGCCGCCCTCCGAACCGTGTTGGACGGCGTTGTTTACCAGAATGATGAGAACCTGATCCAACCACTCCCGGTCGGCGAACACGCATCCATCCTCGCCTTCCACGCTCACGGAGATCCTGGCCCTTTCGGCGAGCGGCGCCATGCGGCCCGCCGCTTCCCGAAGCGCCCGCTTGGCGTCGACGGGTTCTGGTTTGGGGTTGCGAGCGTCCGAGCCCGTGCGAGCTAGGCGCAGAAGCGTTTCCGAGAGCCGCTGCATGCGGAGGGCTTCGTTGTGTATGTGGTTCAGGAAACGCTGCCGGACGTTTTCGTCCTCGTCGCCGGTCAGTAGAAGCTCGGACGCGCCGAGTATGGTGGTGATCGGGGTCTTCAACTCGTGCGCGGCGTTGGCAAGAAAACGTTGCTGATTGGCCTCCAAACGTTGCCCTTCGGAGAGATCCCGCATCACCACGAGCACCCCGCCCCGGTTATGGTCGAAGCTTGGCATGCGTTCGAGATAGACTCGCAAGGAGTACCGCTGACTCTGGACGCGAGCCTCTCCACAGTCGCCCGCCGTCGCGCACCGCGAGACGGCTTCCGGCAGATCATAGTCCTCGAATGCGTCGGGTATCTTTCCAGAGGGTGGTCCTTCCCCGAGTCCCAACATGCCTTGGGCGGAGCGGTTGGCGATGACTATGTCCCCATCTAGGTTGGCGGCCAATACGCCTTCGTTGAGGTTTTCCACTACGATATCCAGCGTGGAGTTCTTCTCTTCGAGCTGAATAAAGGAGTCCTGCAGCCGGGCGGCCATCGCGTTGAAGGACTTCGCCAGTCCCCCAAGCTCGTCATCAAAGCCCGGTTTGATGCGGGAGGAAAGGTCTCCGCTTTCTATGGCCCGCGCGCCTCTTGTAAGACGCTCGACCCGGCGTGAGAGTAAAGTGGCGAGCAGGAACATAAGACCGCCACCTAGCACCGAGGCTAAAGCGGCGGCTTCCAATCCGCTGCTCAGGAAGAGCCGCGAGGCTGTGGCCCGAGGTTCGTCGGAGGCGAAGATAACGCCCGCTGGGGAGACGTTTTCTGCGACGACCGGGGTTACGGCGACGCTTACGCTCGAACTGCTGATGGACATCCGTCCGCCTCGGGCGGCGGTGTCCACCATCTCTCGGGAGGGCTCAAAACCGTCCACAGAGCCCTCGTGGGCTAGGATTCCACCGTCCGCGCTTACCAGCACAACCTCCCCACCTGTGGAGTCGGTGACGAGCCGTAGCCTGTTGCCGAGGTCTGAGTCGCCTTGGGACTGTGAGACGGCTTCCGCCGTGGCCGCCGCCTGGGTGAAGACGAGCGTACCGGTGGAGTCCGAGAGTCGGCTCCTCAAAGTCGGCACGCCGTAGAGAAACATCAAAGCTATCGAGAGCAGCACGATGAGAACGGCGGTCAGCGGCATCCATACGCGGAAACTCAATCCCATAGCCGGATTCTATACTCGCTTGCCCAACCGTTTCCCGCAACGCCACTCGACGGATAAACCTTTACCAAAACGCAACATTGCTTTACGAGCGGCTAACGAACGTAGTCGAGAATAAAAGGGCAAGAGACAGATAGGAGAGAAATTCATGAAAACAGCTACCGGTGTATTGATCGCGCTAATGCTGACTGTTGGAGGATGCGGGGGAGCCAACCCCCCAAACGGAGGAAACGGGGATGACGAGCCGCTCCTGACGGGTGAGGAGACTACGCTAACCCCCGAAGAACTGAACGACGAAGAGACTGAGAGTGAGATCCCGGAGACCGAGCCCGCCCGATAGGACACGGTCAAGCACACAGATCAGGAGGCTTGTAGATGAAGTACGTATCGAAGATCAAAGGCACTGGGCGCTCGCGCAAGGGACTGGGATTGCTTGTGCTGTCCGCAGGACTCCTGGTAGCCGGTTGCGAGAGCGCCGGGAGCGAAGCGGGGAGCGGAAACGATGTAGATCTCGACAACTCTGTGGCGCAAGGAAAATCGCCTATCACTGAGGTTGCGCGGAGGATAGAGCCCAGCGTGGTTCAGGTCAACGTGTCGTCCATCCAGAGCTCGCCGGACGGCTCTTCCCAAGAAGCCGAAGGCTTGGGTAGCGGTGTAATCTACGACAAAGACGGCTACATAATCACGAATGCCCATGTAGTGGAAGGCGCGGAGGCGGTAAACGTGGCCCTTGCAGACGGCTCCGTGGAGAGCGGTCAAGTGGTTGGGTCCGACTCCTTCACCGATATAGCCGTCGTCAAAGTGGATCGGCGAGATCTCCCCGCCGCGGAATTCACTGAGAAAAACCTGGACCAGGGACAGCTCGCCGTTGCTGTGGGCAGTCCTTCCGGCTTTCAGTCCACGGTAACCTCGGGCATCATAAGCGGCGTCAACCGTGAGGTTCCGCCCCAGATCACCGGCGGCTCGCAGGAGACCGCTCTGGTAGACCTCATACAGACCGACGCCGCCATCTCGCCAGGTTCGTCTGGAGGCGCGCTCGTCGACCGCGAAGCGGAGGTCGTTGGTATCAACGTGGCGTACCTGCCACCCGCTCAGACGGGAGCCGTCAACATAGCGTTCGCCATACCATCCGCCACCGCGACCGACGTGGCCGACCAGATCATCGCGGACGGCGAAGCCACGCATCCTTATCTCGGAGTTTCCCTGGTCGACCTGACGCCCGAAGCAGCCCAGCAGTTCGATGTTTCGGTCGACTCCGGGGCTATAATCACGGAGCTGGATCCGGACGGTCCAGCCGCCGAAGCGGGCTTGGAGGCCGGAGGCGTCATCACCGCTGTCGGGTCCGAAGAGGTGTCCGGCGCGGGAGACCTACTCTCGGCATTGCGCCAGGTCGAGTCCGATGAACCCGTTGAGGTAACCGTAGATAGGGACGGCGACACACGCGAATTCATCGTCGAACTGGATGAGAAGAGGTAGATGATGGACGAAAATGCTAGCGAAAAGCGAATCTGGAAACTAGCCCTCGGTCGGATAATATCCGTCGTCGCTCTGGTTTTCTGCGTACCAATAGGCGCACTGTTCGTATCCTTGGCTACAGGAGCCCTCGGGGTGTTCCTCGGCATCGCCGGTTACGTACTCGAGGCGAGGAAACTGGGACTCGCGGCCATAGGGCTGTGCGTGGCCGCGATGCTATTCGGGCTGCTGCTCGGGCAGGGTGTGATCCCCGGAACCTACGACCGCGGGGTGGATGGTTGGTTCCGGGATATACCGACCGAACGCCTGACCGAGGAATGAGAGGGACTTTGAAAGCCACGCCCTTGCAGCAGTTGTGGGCCTGGGGTCTGTTGGCAATAGGCTTGCTCGCCAGCCTCGCAGGCTCCCGATGGGAGTTGTACGGTAGGATCAACTGGTACGACGAGGTGGTACACGGGTTCAATTTTTTCGCCCTGACGCTCGTCGTGGCTCTCTACACCTACGGTGTGGTGCTAAAGGGTGCGCAGCGGCACGGGTTGCTGTTAGTACTAACTATCGCCGGTCTGGGGCTCGCTATGGGTGCTCTCTGGGAGATCGCGGAGTGGACCTATGATCAGTTCGTTCGTCCGAACGCCATACTTTCCAAGACCGACACCATCGTGGACCTCATCGTCGATACTATCGGAGCCCTATTGGCTGGAGTAATACGCTTGGGCATGATCCGGAAATGAACCACAACGACCACAGGTCTTTTAAGTCGCCGTCCTTGGGTAGACAGGCAAGAAATTTCATGCGTAGAGAGGCTGCCATTAGATGATAGAAGCCGCAAAAGGTTCCGGCTTGACGGATGCGAGGGTTGCCCGGATACTGCTCGTGGCATCGACAGTCCTGTTACTCGCCTCGTGCGAGGGCGTGGGGCGAGACCCTGGGGCTCAAGACGACATAAACGAAGGCGATATGCAAGAGTTGACCTCGTCCGGTTTTCCAAACCCGGTCAGTCTCGACGAGCTAACCCAGCGGGCCGACAGGTTCTACGGAAAACGTGTAACTGTCGAGGGTCGGGTGAATCGCTCGATCTCTCCTCAAGCCCTTTCGCTGACCAGCGAGGACGCTAGTGAGGGCGAGGGCTTCGCCGAAGTCGAGTCGGCGTTGGTGATCGAAGACGAAGCTTCTTTCCCGGAGG
>JBGTFQ010000228.1:0-6302 GCA_041747155.1 Rubrobacteraceae bacterium | reverse complement strand
AGAGGACTAACTCTTGGAACAACGCTCATAAGAAGCTCGTGTGGTGTACCGAGCGTTGGGATCGAGTGATCGACTTCTGGATTGCGTTCTCGGAGGTGGTCATCATCGTGCGCAGGCTCATCCGAGAAGCTTGGACTCGTTGCCGGTGGGAAAGTCGACCCCACCGCAAACCACGATGAGTTCCCCATTGGCGGAAGCTCGTAGACACCACCGACGTAGAAGTCCGCTGACTACAGGGTGCCATCCTGGTGTCGGACGACGGTGCGTATCTTTAGGCCGCCGCGCACCCTTTGCGTGAGGTCCACCGTCATCTCCAGCGGGTCGCAGGCCGCGACGAGATCCTTTAGCAGGGTTGCGGCCAGGTCCTCGGCGAACGCGCCCTTCTCGCGAAAGCCCCACAAGTAAAGTTTCATGGCCTTCGATTCCAGAAGCTTCTCTTTTGGGCGGTAGCTCAACACGAGGTCGTAGAAATCCGGTTGCCCGGTTACGGGGCAGATCGCGGTTAGCTCCTCCGTCGTGAACTCGACGACCGCGTCGGTGCCGCCGTGATTCCACGGCACGGTATCCAGCTCGCTCGCTTCTATGGGTCCGCTGGCAGTGCCTCCGAGTACCGGGTTGTCTTCGTGCATGGAGTCCTCCTCGAAAGTCGAAATTTCAGGAGATTCTACGCCCGAACGACGCGGGAGGCTCTTCTTCGTGCGCGGGACGTACCTAGACGGTACAGCTTTTCCATGAGTCGCGGTTGTCGCTGTGCGGGATAGCGTCCCGCCATCACACCGGCTCGTCCCGAGGCTCGACCAGCACTTCATTGACGGCGACGTACTCGGGTTGCGAAAGCGCGTAGACAACCGAAGCGGCCACGTCTTCGGGCTCCAGCATCTTGGCCCCGCTCGGCTCGCCGAAAAGCTTCACCGCCTCCTCATCGCCGCTCATCGCATGAAGCTCCGTCGCCACGTTACCCGGCTGCACCGTCGTAACTTTCACTCCCGTACCAGCGGTCTCAAGTCGCAAGCCCTGTGAGAAAGCCTCCACAAAGAACTTGCTCGCCGAGTAGACCGCGAGCCCCGGAAACACCTTCCGGCCCGCATCCGAGGATATGTTCAAGATATGTCCATGACCGCGCTCCAACATCCCCGGCAGAACCGCGCCGACACCATTCACGGCGCCCTTGCAGTTAACTTCGACTGTCTGGTCCCACTCATCCTTTCGCCCGTTCTTCATCAGCGTGTAGTACATAACCCCGGCGCAGTTCACCAACATATCCACCGGCCCCAACTCACGCTCCGTCTGAGCTACGAGCGCCTCGACCTGATCGCGGTCGGTAACGTCCGTTGGGACGGCGAGGCTGTGAGTCTTTCCATTTAGTGAGTTCTGTACTTTTGTTAGTGCGTCCTTGCGGCGTGCGGCGAGGGCGACTTTTGCTCCACTGGCGTTCAGGGCTCGGGCGACAGCGGCTCCGATGCCGCTCGACGCGCCGGTTATTACGGCAACACGGTCTTTTAGGGGCGAGATGCCATTATCCACGGCGGGTTGTCCCTTGGAGTTTGGAGGGTTCGGAACCGGTTTGCTCAGCTAAGTATTGGGCATAGGTGGAGATCAAATCCCGGTCGAAAACCGGGCGACTCGGGCCGCCGTCCCGCAAAGCCTCGCGTGTATTTCGGTCGTCGTAGAGGTTGGTGTCGGACAACTCTTCAGGCTCTGGCGCAGCGCCTCGCAGAATGTCGCCCGCACCCTCCGGTTCGGGGGATTCTTTCACGAGCTTTAGCCAGTCAGTGTACGGGAGACGCTTCAGTGGGTAGCCCGTTTCCTCCAAAAGATCGAAGAACTCTTGGGCTAGGATCGGGTCGGGATTCGCCAGATGATAGACGCGCCCGAAACACTCAGGGTCCGAGGCTATGTGGCGGATGGCCCCGACAACGAAATCCACCGGAGTCATCTCCATCATCCAGCCCTCGCTCTCCGGTGCCGCTCCTATCCTGATGGATTCAGCGACGACCGCGCCGAGCAAGTCCCGAGGGTTCGCGGCCCCAGTACCGCTATGCCCGGAGACATTTCCCGGACGGTACACGCTCACCGGCAGACCCTGTTCCGCCGCCCGCCAGACGAGCTTCTCGGCAACCCATTTAGACTGTCCGTATCCATCCTCGCGAACACCGGCCAACTCGTCAGAGTCCGTATCCTCCAGACAGACTTCGGAGTCGGAAGCGAAGATCCCATTGGTCGAAACGTAATGTACGGGCGTTGCTCCATCGCGGCCCGCCAAACGCAAAACCTCCCGCGTACCACCCACGTTCGCTGCTTCGAGCGCGGCGTAAGGATAGACGAGATTGACCGCCGCTCCAGCGTGGACGATGCTCTCGATCTCTTGGGCAAGAACCTCGAAGTCTTCTTCCTTCATACCAAACAATGGGGATGCGAGATCCCCGGCCACCGCCACCACACGCTCGGAGCGAGCGGCATCCTCCAAATCATAGTCTCGCAAGTTCGTCCGAATGGTCTCTAGCGGCATTGCACCCTCACGCGGGCGCACCAAACAATGCACGGTAGCCTGCGTAGTCGCTAGCAACTCATCCAGCAAGAATGCTCCTAAAAATCCCGTCGCACCGGTCAGAAAGATGCTTCGCGCTTCATGCAGAGGCTTCGCGTCGGTCATGCTTGCTTTCTCCGGGATGACATCCGCTTCGAGGACGGCTTTCGAGCGGAGTTCGTCGGGAGAGAGCGCGGCGGCTTCACTAGAACCATCTCGTTGCAAGCGTTCTATCCGGTCGCACAGACCTTGTAGCGTAGGCTCCTCCATAAACAGCGGCATGGATACGTTGATTCCGAAGCCTTCCTCCACGCGCCCGGAGAGTTGCGCGGCGGCGAGCGAGTGCCCGCCGAGATCGAAGAAGTCGTCCTCGGGGCGAACCTCGCCAGGCTCCAAGCGCAGCACTTCCTCCCAGATGCTGGAAAGCAATGCTTCCTTCTCGGAGCGAGCAGCATTGGCCGGGAGGGTTTCGGTGGAGTGCTCGGTGTTCGAGGCGGGTCGGGGAGGTGGTAGCGGAAGTTCATTGCGAGCCACTTTGCCGCTGGTAGCCTGGATCGGGAGCGATTCCAGCTCCATAAAAACAGCGGGGACCGCGTAAGGCGGCAGGATTCCGCGCAAGTGGCTGCGCAGCTCCGGGCTACGGCCCGTCTTCGGGTCCAAATGCCACTGCGTGTAGCGGTCATCTTTCTCATCCGGCTCCGGCACGAAGTATGCAACGAGGCGTTTATCCTCCCCCTCAGCACCCTCGGCCACCACCACGCAGGCCCGTACCGCGAGGTTCTGCTCGATAGCCGCCTCTATCGCGCCAAGCTCCACGCTGTAACCCCGGATCTTAACCATAAAATCAACCCGGCCGAGGATCTCCAAATTCCCATCGGACAGAACGCGGGCTTTGTCCCCCGTCCGATACATCCGAGCATCTTCCTCACCCGAGAAGGGGTTCGCCGGGAAGCTCTCCGCGGTCTTCTCCGGCAGGTTGACGTAGCCCTGCGCCAGGCAATCTCCCCCAACAAACAACTCGCCCGGCTCTCCAGGAGACACTGGCTTACCGTGACTATCAAGGATGTATAGGAGGTCCGGGTCCATCGGTTTCCCAACGGCGCAGTAAGTCGATTCTGAGTTCTCGACCAACTCGCGCAGGTCTCCGGCGGCGACTTCGTGGGTCTCGCTGCAACTATAGACGTTCAAGAGCCGCGTGTTCGGCAACACGTTCATGGCACGACGGGCAAGGGTTCGGGTGACGACTTCGCCGTTCAGCCACAGCGTCTTCAGCGATGAGAGCCTAGAGCCTATCTCCGGGCCGCTCGCGTCCAAGACAGCTTCGAGCAAGGATGGCGTGACGAGCGTCTCCGTCACCTCGTACTTCTCCAGAAAGTCCACCAGGGCTTTTGGATCGTAGATGATGTCGTCCGGGATCACGACGGTAGCCGCGCCCCGTAGCAACGGTCGCAACATCTCCCAGATAAAGAAGACGTTGCAACCGGCTCGATCCCCAACCTCGTAATCGCTCACTCCAAACCGCCACATATACGACTCTACCGGCGCCCGGTGCGGGTTGGCTATGCCTTTCGGCTTTCCGGTAGTACCTGCCGAATACGAGACAAACGCAGTATCCTCCGCTCCGACCGCCACTATCTCCTCAAAAGATGGCCCGCCCAGCGTATCTTCCCATCCAGCATCCATCGCGAAGTATTCCGCGTCCTTCGGCAACCGCTCCGCATACCGCTCCCGAGTCAGTACGATCCGGGGCTCCGCATCGGAGATGCAATCCGCGAGCAACGCAGGCGGGTAGGCCAACTCCAGGGTTATGTAGCCGCCGCCAGCCTTCAGAGCCGCCAGGCAAGCGACGATGTACTCAGCTCGCCGCTCCATGTAGACACCGACTAACTCGTTCGCCCTCACTCCACATTTCCGCAGATGCGCCGCGAGCTGAGAAGATTGGAGATCCAACTCCCTGTAAGTAAGGGAAGTCTCCGGGTCCACGACGGCGACCGCGTCCGGTGTGCGCAACGCCTGCTCCTCAAATAACTCGTGCAAGCAGCGGTTCTCCCGTGTAACGCTCATCGCTCTCCACCCGTCACTCGCCGACGAGCATTCACCGTTACACCTAAAGCATCTTCGTCAACCGTTGAATGCGCTGGCATTCGCATTGTCAGCCTTACCTCCGTGGATTCTCACGTTTACAGGACTCGTGTTGCATCAAAACATCGAACGACCGACCGCCGCTAAAGAAAGTCTTGGACCACGCTCCGACGATAGCCGAGAGCGAAGCAGTCCAGATACATTGAGAGACATACTACCCTCATAGAACCATTATGAAAGGCTGTAAATCGAAAATTTGCTTAAGATAGCGTTAAGTTTTATTAACAGGACTTGTTCCATGCTGCGTCGGCGGGGGTTGCGTTGCACCGTAGCGTTTCGCGTCGAGCCTTTGACCGGCATTGTGTGAGTCTGTATACTAAAAGCCAGGGACAAATAGATGCAAGCAGTTGCATAGTTGTTTTGTCGTTCGAGTCAGCGGAAGGGGTTGTCCGTTATTACGCTGCGCCTTTATGTACAGAATAGGGGAACATGAATTTTTTTGAGTACCTGTTATCCAATTGGGATACGCTGCTTGAGTTGTCGATAGTACACGCGCAGGTCGTGTTGTTGTCTTTGTTTATCGCGACTGTGGTGGGGGTCTCGCTCGGGGTTTTGGTGTATCGGCGGGAGCGTCTGGCTCAGGTAGCGTTGGCAGTAACTTCGACGATGCTGACAATTCCATCCTTCGCATTGTTTGGCATCCTCATAACGTTTCTTGGGTTGGGCTGGACGCCAACCGTAGTTGCTCTGACCAACTACGCGCTGCTCCCGATACTGAGGAATACGATCACGGGGCTGCGTTCCGTGGACCCGGCGATCACGGAGAGCGCGAAAGGCATGGGCTACAGCGCGACCCAGAGGCTCTTAAAGATAGAGTTACCGCTCGCGTGGCCGGTTATTATCACCGGGTTGCGCGTCTCCGCTCTGCTCATACTCGGCATCGCGGCGATTGCCGCTTACGTCAATGGACCGGGACTTGGGGAGCTTATCTTTCAGGGGCTCGCGCGCATCGGAGGTGCGGGGGCGACGAACCAGGCAGCTCTAGGCACGCTCGGAGTGGTCTTGCTCGCTCTATTATTTGAGGCTTTCTTCTCAGTTCTTGGCCGACTAACGACATCGCGAGGTATTTAATGACCGAATTGCACGAGAATCGATCTGGAGAGACCGAATCCAGGGAAGTTATGATCCGGCTGGAGCATCTCTCCAAGACCTTCCCCGGACAGCAGGACCCCGCCGTAGAGGATCTCTCGATGGATATCTACGATGGTGAGATCGTCGTTTTTGTGGGACCGTCGGGTTGTGGAAAGACTACGACGATGAAGATGATCAACCGCATCATCGAGCCGTCGGGGGGTAAGATTTTCCTACAGGGCGAAGATGTGACCACGACCAACTCCGACCAACTCCGCCGCAAGATGGGGTACGTGATCCAGCAGATAGGTCTTTTCCCGCATATGACCATCGCGGATAACATCGCCACCGTGCCGAGGATGCTGGGCTGGGATAAATCACGCACCTCGGACCGAGTAGACGAACTGCTCGAAACCGTCGGGATGGATAAAGGCTACCGGGATCGCTACCCAAAAGAACTTTCCGGTGGTCAGCGGCAGCGCATTGGTGTGGCCCGAGCGATGGCCGCCGACCCGCCGGTGTTGTTGATGGATGAGCCGTTCGGGGCGATAGACCCGATTAC
>JBGTFQ010000227.1:0-10491 GCA_041747155.1 Rubrobacteraceae bacterium | reverse complement strand
TGCAACCCGTACATCTCGGTGCCGCAGATCTCGCACAACTCTCCCGAGGGTTGTGACACATCTTCGATCTGGAGATTTTGCTCCTCGCTCAACTCGCTCTTCCCGAGCGACGTATTCCACTGACCGCGCTTGAAAGCCGACTCGAACTAAAAGTCTTCAGAGCGGTGTAAGAGAGGATTTGTTGGGATTGACGGAGCGTTGCGGCGAGTGCTACGGTCAGGATACTGAGGTTTGAGAGGCTTTGTTGAAGCTCGGAAATTCTGATGGGGAGTTGTTGAGTACGGACTTCAAGCGAGGCCAGGCTCTGCTCGATCTCCGCAGTCTTCCGCGCCAGATCGTCGACTTCGGAAGTCAGATGCCCCTGAAATTCGCCCCGAACCCGTCGGTAACTCAGCCACGCCCGAACAGCCCGAACGCCGCTCACGACCGCCAGCAACGCACCGACCACAACAAGCACCAGAAGGATCACATAAACCATAGTGCCGGTCACAATACCATGTGTTACAGAGACTTTACAAACCTTCGGCTGGTGCTAGAATCCTTGCCGCGACGCGGGGTGGAGCAGTCTGGTAGCTCGTCGGGCTCATAACCCGAAGGTCATAGGTTCAAATCCTATCCCCGCTACTACCGGCCCGGCCAAACGGTCGGGCCTATTTTATTTGTTGATCCCGACCGTCCTCGTTATCTCAGCATTGGTTCGGATATCGTTGGCTATGGTGGAGGCCGAGGAAGGCTATTGCGGAACCCCCGGGACGAGACAGTGACACCTCGTAGTCCTGCAAAACATCGAGGTTAAGGCCAACAGATCACCATACCGAATCTAGAATCCCCCGAGTGTGTTACGATTTTCGTGCAAGATGTACAAGTTGTACGTCGTCCTAATGAGAAAGGGGCTGGCACATGGAGGCTGTGACGAGGCAGATGAATAGCGGTGAGGCCCGCGACGAGTTACCAGATCTGGTGGCCCGAGCTGCTTACAGGAATGAGCGGACGGTCATAGCCAAGCGCGGGAGGCCGCTGGCGGCGCTGATCTCCATGAACGAGCTCGAACTTCTGGACCGGCTCCTAGAGGATCATCAGGATCGCGTAGACGCTGAGGCCGCCGACCGAATTATGGCTGACGAAGACGATGAGATCGTCCCGTTCAAGCGGACCACCTAGCCAGCGGAAGTGGCTCCCGGGGGAGAGGTTCCGCGCTACACCCTCGCCTATAAGAAGAGCGCCAAGAAGGCCGTAGCCAAAATCCCGCAGCAGAGAGCCCGGAAGCGCATCGAGGATGCCATAGAAGACCTCGCGGACGAGCCTCGGCCTCCTAGCAGCAAGCAGCTCCAAGGCAAGCACTCCATCTACCGGCGCATAGACATCGGTGGTGTCGGTGTTGAGTACCGGGTCATCTATGAGGTGCAGGCCGACGAGCTGTTGGTTGTGATCGTGGTCGTCGGCTCTCGCGAAGGCGTCTACGACATCCTCAAGAGGCTCGAGTAGACGCCGTAGGATGGAGATTCGATGAGCAGGAGCGACAAGAACCCCGGGCTGACTTCTTCCGGGTCGTCAGCATGATAGTGAACCCGTTCGCGGAGGCGGGACGGAAGCTCAGTGAGTGGTACGAGCGAAACGAGCCACAGATCCGCCGCGTCGCGGAAGTAGCAGCGCAGGTCATGGATGGGCTTCCAAACTGGCTCTCCATTTGCGCGGTGACCTTCGCCCGCGGTGGTTGGAGCACAGCGTCCCTGGGCCGGATGGGGATGTCAGAGTTGGCGGAGCTGGTGAACCGGCTGCACGACGAGCCAGACGACGTGGTACGCCGCGAGCTCGACCGCGCCATCCCCGAATACTTCCGGCGCGATGACCACGCCCAACTCCGAGCCCTGGTCACGAGATGGGACGACGAGCACTTTCAGGAGCGTTACCGTACCTTCGAAGAGGCGCTGTGGGCCCATACTCAAGAACGTTACACTCTGCCCATATACTCGCTGGCACCGCAGATAGAAGGCGTGCTGCGCGACGTCACGGGCATGCACGAGCGGCGCGATCCGTGGATGGACCGCTTCAACGAGGCATTCGGCTACGCCTACGAACGTTCGAAGCCTACCGAACCAGACTGGAACGGAGAGCTATCGGATTTCTTAGCCCTGCCACTGAACGAGCGCTACGAGCAGCTGGAGGCATTCGAGGGCTTCTTCGCACTGCTGCGTATCAACGAGCTTTACATCAATGGAAAATTCTCGGACCTTGGCTTCACCTCCGGCCGCGCCAAGCGCCACCCGATAGTACACGGCGTCTTCAAGAACTACGACGAAATAGAGTCATTGCGGCTATTCTGCGCCCTCGACCTGCTCCACGACGCGGTAGTCGAGTACAAGAGGCTAGAGACGGCGGGGCAGTTGTCCGAGGTTGATCCAGGCAACCAGTAACGCAGACAGAGCTGATACGAGTAGGCGCACGCGGGCCGCGGCCTTATGTTGGCGCAGCGTAGGGTGTCAGGAGGCGACGCTCCATGTGGCCCTTGACAGCATACACGGGCGGACGACGGCGGGCTCCGACTGCCTCGGGAGGTTCAAATCCTATCCCCGCTACTACCGGCCCGGCCATTTGCCGGGCTTTTCGTTTTTCAGGAGGTTTTTCAGCCAGGGTATTGCGTGCGCGTCCTGACTCCGCTATATTCCGTTTCGGTCGAAGTAGCTCTATGCGCCAACGATGGTGACGAGAGACTCCGGGAGGGGATGACTGAAAACTAACGGGGAGAATCACGTATGCCCATGCGGGGAGACCGGGAACCACGGCTGATGCAAGGCAACCACGGCTCGGGCGGTGGTTTCGTCCGACGTAACCACACGACCTACATACTGCGGCGAGTCCTTTTTGTGGTGATGCTGCTCCTGCTTGCTTTCGCCGCGACTCGCACTTGCCAATCCTTCGCGGCTTTCGACGACTCTGGCTCCCGCGACAATGACAACGCCACGGAAAAGGAAGCTGTCCAGAAAGAACCGTCGGATGCACCTGGCGGTTCCGGGAAGGGGGATCTCGGAAATGTCACTCCTAGCTCACCCCTGGACGCGCCCGAAGAATCCGACAATACAGGTGGTGCGAAAGGACTTGCTGGGGACAGGGAGTCTTCAGACAAAGATAAGAGCACTGGAGAAGAGGGAAGCTCCGCGGAGGCGAGTGGCGGGGGCTCGGGCGAGTCGACGGTGGAGGACACTGTTGGTTCGGAGTCGGCAGTCGCTACGGTAGTCGAAGAATTACCTGCTGAACCTGATGCTGGGGTACTTCAGACTGCATCCCCTGATGTTTCGTTGGCTCCGGCTTCGGAGTCGATTGTGGCGGTTCCGGTCGTGGAAGAGGCGCAGGTTGTGGACGCGCCTCGCATCAAGAAAGAGCGGCGGGCTTCAGCGGGTAGGTTAGCGTCGAACGCTGCTCCGAACGTCGAGGAGTTTTCTGCCCAGGATCCCACCACAATAGCCCCGGTTCCCGCGCCGATAGAATCCGAAGATGTCTCCCGTCAAGCATCGACCGAGGCCGTCACGGCCGAAGACCCCTCAGCCAGCGCGACGGTTGTCGAGTCTGAGTCGATAGTAGAAGAGCCGGTAGTGGAGCCGGAACCTGTCGTGGAAGCCGAGCCGGTAGTAGAGGAGCCCGTTGTTGAAGAGGAGCCGGTGGTAGAGACTGCGCCGGAGCCGGTTGTTGAGGATGTGCTGGTGGTAGAGGCTGATGGTTCGGGTGAGGCTTTAGCTGAAGTGAGTGGCGGTCGGGCTAAGGCTACCTCTGGTGGGGCTACGGCTATTGTTGACGATGGTGGAGCCATAGCTTTATCTGATGGGGTAGAGGCCAGCGTCGGGCTGGACGGTCCGAAAGTAAAGGTAGGCAAGGGCAAAGGTAAGCGAGGAAAGAACAAGAGATCCAGAGGCGCCCTAGTCTCCGCGGAGGAGATCATCGCCGCCACACAGGCAGCTACTCCGTAAGGCGACAACTTTAGCTTTCAGCCAGTCAGCAAACTTCGACAAACTCGAATGTTGGCGAACTCTGGATTCACAATGCCGCTTGCCGAACTCGATTACATTCGCGTCATTGAATAGACTTGTCTCGTGACGAGAGAAAGCTTCATCGAGGGTGTAAAGAGCGCGATCCAACGCTACGGCATGGATATTTCGCGCCCGTTGGCCCTCGTCTCTGGCGGCCCGGACTCCGTGGCTCTGCTACGCGCCATGCTAGAACTCGGAGCCGAGCCGGTCGTGCTGCACGTGAACTACGGCCTTCGAGGCGAAGAATCCGACACAGATGCCAAGTTCGTGCAGGATCTGTGCGCCAAATTCAAGCTCGACTGTGAACTGCGGCGAGTCCAAGTCTCGGTTGGAAATTTCCAGGAAGAAGCCCGGAACGAACGGTACCGTCTAGCCCACCAAATTCTCGAAGCCCGCGACCTCTCGACGATACTAACCGGACACACCGCCGACGATGTCTCAGAGACCGTGATGCTGAATCTCGCACGAGGGACTGGTCTCCGGGGTCTTGCGGGCATTCCACCGGTGCGTGAATCGGTCGCCCGGCCTCTCATACTTCAGCGGAGAGACAATATTCTTGTGTACCTTGAGCAAATCGGCCAGCTTTATCGCACCGATGGTTCGAACCTTCGCCCGAAGTACGCCCGCAACCGCGTTCGGTTAGAGGTCATGCCGATCCTGGAGAGCCTGCATCCCGGTGCCGGGGGTAACATAGCCCGCGCGGCTTCGATGTTACGCGAAGACCTGGAAGCTCTCGAAAGCTTGGCTGGTCGGCTGATAGAGAGACGGAGAAGAGAGACAGTTGTTTCTTTGCGAAACTCGGAGAATCCGCCAGCGATCCTAAGGCACGCTCTGCGGCTCGCTTATGGGATGTTGAATCGGGATGTCGTGCTTGATTCGACTGCTATCGAGAGCATATTGGAGTACGGGGAATCCGGTGAAGGTACTGTTGTGCGGGACCTTGCGGGTGAAATAGTCGTCGCCGTCCGTTCCGGCGAGGAAGTCGCGTTCTATAGGCGAGAAGAGATTACATTGCGGGTCGAGGAGTTGGTCGTCGGCGTGCAGCATTTTGAGGGTTGGGGGATCGAAGTGTCCGAAGTAGGTGAGTTGGACCCGGAAGACGCTGCCAAACCAGAGGTTGCGTATCTCGATGCCTCACTGGGGCCGTATCGAGTGCGGATGCCGCAAGAGGGGGATAGAATGCGACCGTTGGGCCTCGGCGGTTCCAAGAACGTTCTCAAAGCTATGAAAGATCGGCGAGTACCGGCGGATTTACGGTTGCGAAACCCGATCTTCGTGGATAGTGAGGGCCGGGTAGCTTGGATCCTCTCTGGAGAATTGGATGAGGAGCACAAGGTGATGCCGAAGACAAAGAAAATACTCAGGATCGAGGTGCGAGAAATATCGTGAATATGTCGAGTATGATGCCGGATGTGAAAGAGATACTCATACCGTCGGCTGAGGTGGACGCGAAAATCCGGGAGATGGGTGAGCGTATAACCCAGGATTACGCGGGAGAGAAGCTACTTCTCGTGGGTATCCTTCGCGGGGCAATAATAGTTATGGCGGATCTCATGCGGAGCATAAACTTGCCCTGCGAGATCGACTTTATGGACATATCCTCCTATGGATCAGGCAGCTCATCGAGCGGCGTTGTACGAATTCTCAAAGACCTCGAAGAAGACATCACCGAACGCCACGTATTGGTCGTCGAGGACATCATAGACACGGGGCTCACGCTTTCCTATCTGCGGCGCTCGCTGCTCGCCCGAAAGCCCGCATCCTTGGAGATTTGCTCTCTACTCTCTAAGCCTTCGCGGCGCAAAGCTGAACTTGAGGTCAAGTATCTCGGATTCGAAGTCCCGGACGAGTTTGTGGTTGGTTACGGGCTCGACTACGCGGGTGCTTATCGGAACCTGCCGGACATCTGCGTCCTCAAGCCCGAGGTCTTCAGCGGTGAAGGCGTTTAGCGCGGCGTAAAAGAGATACCTCCGTTTAGAGATTGCGGGTGTATAATCCGCATGTTATTTAACGAGTCTCACGAGAGGTAGCCAAAGTTTTGGGTAGACTATTCAAGGGCGGCGGCGGGCTTTTGTACATCATCGTGCTCGCCATTTTTGTCTTGATCATGTTCAGGGTTCTATCCGCGGGTAGCCCGGACGTCCGGGAGCTTGACTCCCAACAGTTCCAAAAAGCCATCGACGAGAACGCTTTTAAGCTGGACGTTCCGGCTGACGAAGAAGGAACGCTCACGGTTATGGATAAGGACCAGACCGTAACCGGCTTGCTCAAGGATGGCGGCAAAGAGTTTGAGTACGCTTATCCCGAGCGTTTCGACATAGCCCAGGCGTTCAACGAGGCGGACATCGCGTTCGAGACCGATCCTCAGAATCAGGGTTTCTGGACCAGTGCGTTGCTGACTATTGGCCCGATCTTCTTGCTGATCCTGGTCTTCCTGTTCTTTATGAGCACGATGCAGGGCGGCGGCAACCGCGTGATGAGCTTCGGCAAGAGCAAGGCCAAGCGCATGACCAAAGATTCCCCGCAAGTCACGTTCGAAGACGTAGCCGGTGTCGATGAAGCCGTGCAGGAACTCACGGAGATTAAGGAATTCCTCGAATCTCCCCAGAAATTTCAGAAGCTAGGTGCTCGCATCCCCAAGGGTGCGTTGCTAGTCGGTCCTCCGGGTACCGGTAAGACGCTGCTGGCTCGGGCGGTCGCTGGGGAGGCTGGAGTCCCGTTCTTCTCCATCTCTGGTTCCGACTTTGTGGAGATGTTTGTCGGCGTCGGCGCTAGTCGAGTGCGGGATCTCTTCGAGCAGGCGAAACAGAACTCGCCGTGCATCATCTTTATGGATGAGATCGACGCGGGCGGTCGTCAGCGTGGCGCGGGTATGGGTGGCGGCCACGACGAGCGCGAGCAGACGCTCAACCAGCTACTCGTCGTGTTGGACGGCTTCGACTCCAAGAGCGGCATCATAATGATCGCCGCGACCAACCGCTCGGATATCCTCGACCCCGCGCTCCTGCGCCCAGGCCGTTTCGACCGTCAGATAGTCGTGGATCGCCCGGACCTCCCGGGACGCGAGAAGATTCTTCGCGTCCACACGCGAGGCAAGCCGCTCGCCGACGACATAAACATAGACACGCTCGCTCGTTCCACGCCGGGATTCACGGGCGCGGATCTGGCGAACCTCGTCAACGAAGCTGCGCTTTTGGCGGCTCGTCACGACAAGGAACAGGTCGAGATGGAAGAGATGGAAGAAGCTATCGACCGCGTGATCGCCGGTCCCGAGCGCAAAACGCGGCTCATCTCCAAAAAGGAAAAGGAGATCACCGCGTTCCATGAAGCCGGACACGCGATAGTCGGAGCATTACTCCCGAAAGCGGACCCGGTACACAAGATCAGCATTATCCCTCGTGGTATGGCCCTCGGCGTTACGATGAGCTTGCCGACGGAGGATCGGTTTATGATGAGCCGGGGCGAGTTGATGTCCCAACTAGCGATGATGCTCGGTGGTCGAGCGGCGGAGCGTGTGGTCTTTGATGAAATCACGACCGGAGCCTCCAACGACCTGGAACGTGTAACCCAGACTTCTCGTCAGATGGTGACCCGCTGGGGTATGAGCGAGAAGCTTGGGCCTATGGCGCTGGGTCAAGCACAGGGACAGGTCTTTATGGGCCGGGACTTCAACAACCAACCGGACTATTCCGATGAGATCGCCTTCCAGATAGACAAGGAGATACGTCGAATCGTCGACGAATCTTACGACACCGCCGAAGACTTGTTGATCCGCAACCGAGAGCTCCTGCAGAAACTCTCGGACGACCTGATCGAGTACGAGACTGTGGACGCGAAACACCTGAAACGCCTGGTCGACGAATACGCCGTAGACAACCTGCAATTCGAGCCCGAAGGCCCGTTCCGCAACGGTCACGGGAAGTAAGAAACGAACAAAACGAGCATTGACGCCACCGCCGGGGCCGGAGACCGAATTTTTGGTCCCGGCCCCGCAGTCATGGGTATCCTCAACGCAACCCCGGACTCCTTCTCCGATGGCGGAGACTTTCTAAACCCCGAAAAAGCCGCAGTCCACGCCGTGAGAATGCTCGACGATGGCGCGAGGATCATCGACATAGGCGGCGAATCAACCCGCCCCGGCTCCAACCCTGTAACTCCAGACGAAGAGAAACGCCGAGTCCTACCGACGATAGAAGCATTGCTCACCCTTCGACCAGATGCCATCATCTCCATCGACACTTACCGGGCCGATACCGCTGAAGCCGCGCTGAATGCCGGAGCCGCTCTAGTAAATGACGTGTCCGCTTTGCGAGGCGACACTCGCATGGCCGAGGTCGTGGCCCAAGCGCGTTGTCCGGTCGTTCTCATGCACATGCTCGGTACGCCCAAGACCATGCAGGAAGAGCCGAGCTACGAGGATGTAGTCCGGGAAGTCCGGGATTTCCTGGTCGAACGCGCTGGAACCGCTGTAGAGTCCGGCATCCAACCCGGAAACATTATCCTGGACCCCGGTATCGGCTTCGGCAAGACACTCGCGCACAACCTGACGCTATTGGGGGATCTCGCCTCCATCACGAAACTCGATTTCCCAGTACTGGTCGGTACTTCGCGCAAGAATTTCCTCGGCAAACTCACCGGCGCGGAAGAAGCCAAAGACCGGGTCGCGGCCACTGTCGCCACCACCGTGATGTCTTACGAGCGTGGCGCGAAGTCCTTCCGGGTCCACGACGTGCGGGCCACGGCGGACGCGCTGGCGGTCGCCGCTGCTGTTCGCGATGTCGGTTGAGCCGCGTCTTTCTGAGCCTGGGTGGAAACCTCGGGGATCGGCTCGATTATCTGCGGGCTGCTGTGGATGCTCTGAGTAACGGGCCTTCGATGGCTTTGCGAGGAGTGTCGAAGGTTTATGAGACGGAGCCGGTCGAGGTGATGGGGGATCAACCCCTGTATCTAAACTGTGTTGTAGAGTTGGAGTGTGGTGTTTCGGCGGTCGAGCTTCTGCGGTTCTGTCAGGGAGTGGAGGCTGCGCTCGGGAGGGAACGAAAAGGCGAGCGTGCGCCGCGCACGGTGGACATAGATGTTTTGTTGTTTGGGGAAGAGCGGATCTCTGTTTCCGATCTGGACGTGCCGCATCCGGGGATAACTCGGGCTTTCAATTTGCGCGGACTCGCGGATCTCGACTCGGCGTTGTATATTCCCGGCCTCGGAACGGTCGGCGATGCTCTGGCGGAAGCGAGCCTCGATGGGGTGCGGGAATTGGAAGGAGTGTCCTTATGTTGATGGCGGTGGATGTCGGGAACACGCAGACTGTGCTCGGGGTCTTCGAGGGTGAAAGTCTGCAGGCGCAGTGGCGGATCACGACGGAGGCCACCCGGACGGCGGATGAGCTAGGCGCGGTCTATACGACGCTGTTCGCCCAGAAAGGTCTCTCTTGCGGGGACGTGGACGCTATGATCGCCTCCAGCGTCGTGCCGGTGCTGACCCGTGCTTACGAGGAACTGGCTACGGGTGTCTTCGACGTGCCGTTCCAGGCGGTTGGGCCGGAGACAAAGACCGGGCTAAAGAACCGATACGAAGACCCGGCATCAGTCGGTGCTGATCGTATCGTGAACGCTGTGGCGACCGGGCGTTACTATGGCTTCCCGGCGGTGATAGTGGATATCGGGACGGCCACGACCGTCGAGGCCGTGGATGGGGGCAACAACTACCTCGGCGGAGCTATTTTCACCGGGCTCAATGTGGCTTTGGAAGCTTTGATCACGCGCACCGCCAAACTACCTAGTGTCTCGCTCGAAGGCGCGGCTCCACCTGCTATTGCCACCAATACCCCCGACTCCATTCGTAGTGGATTCATCTACGGGTACGCGGGAGCACTCGATGCCCTGATCCGACGCTTCAAAGACGAACTCGACTACCCAGAGGACGATATACAGGTGGTCGCCACTGGCGGGCCAGCCTCGGTGATCGTGCGCCACTGCCGCGAAATAAATATCTTCGACGGCGAACTAACGCTAAATGGCCTTCGTATTCTGCACGAGATGAACCTTTAGGCAGCTAGATGTCGGAAGTCTAGCTTTATTGTTCGCTTGTATACAAAATCTACATTGAAAGTTCCTTGACACGTCCGTATACTCTCCAAGCTTATGACTGACAAGAACCAAGAATTAGTTACGCCGGAGGGTCTGGAGAAGCTCCAGGAAGAATTGCGCTACCTCACGGAGGAGCGTCGGCGGGAGATTGCGGATAGGATCCGGCAGGCTCGGGAGTTCGGGGATATCTCCGAGAACTCCGAGTACGACGATGCCAAAAACGAGCAAGGATTGTTGGAGCGTCGGATCAGCGATCTCCAGCGCCGGACTCGTAACGCGAAGGTCGTCGAGCCGTCGAATACGAGCGCGGGGACCGTGGATCTCGGTACAAAGGTCACGCTGCGGGTCGTGGAGGGCGGCGCGGAGCGGACGTTCCAGATCGT
>JBGTFQ010000226.1:0-9874 GCA_041747155.1 Rubrobacteraceae bacterium | reverse complement strand
CTCGGCGCCCGGCACATTTATGTGTTGATCCATAATTTTCTCTATCCTTCCTTAACCCGTGATCCCGAACGGAGCCACAGCCTCTTGCACTGCGGTGATCTCCAAAGCCTCCGTAAACGCCGTGTTGGCTGGTGGGTCGATGCCCAACAGTATGTTGATTCCAACTACGTGCTGCGCCTCGGCGTTATGAATCGAGAGCGCCGGAGCCAAGTACTCCGAACCAATAAGAGCGGGAGCCGCACCCTGGTAAGCGCCTACGCCAACCGGCTCGAACGTAGCGGCCAAGTCGAGGAGCGCCGCCGGGTCGGTGAACACACCGTCCGGGAACGTGAACTCAGGAACCTCGGGGATCGGCGCGCCGACCTCATTGAGAATTCCAGCCAAAGCGTCGACGTGAGCCAGCTCGTGATCGCGAATAGCTGCGATCTGATCCAGAGCCGCACCCTCCAAGATGCCAGAGTCGACTGCCATCACGTAGAACGTTCCTTCTAGCTGCTCCAAGAGATAGGCGAAGGACACGATGCCTGCGGCACCGGCCTCAGCGTATCCCTCGTGTACCGCCCATGCTGGACGAGACGCGAGACCGAATCCACCTATGCCTGCCGCCGCCAACGCTGCCGTAGCAGCCGCTGCGGTCTTAACGAAATTGCGCCGCGAGACCTCCTGGTCGAGCCCTATTAGGCTCGTGCGGCTCTCTGCACCACTCATCTGCATCTGCCTCTCTTTCCTAGCTTTCCTACCCACTCGATTCGACACGTTCCAAATCGAGCTTACTTACACCTTTACGCTCTCCGGTCTCCCCTGGATCACCTCCAAATGAATTTTTGCAACATGGCTAAATATTCCGAACAACACGTCACCGAGGAATCGTAACATAACCTATAAGAAAATTCACTAATCGCAACATCAAGAATTATTTCCCGCGTACTGCATTGGGTTGAAGTTGATCCAGGTTACCTGCAGTACCGTAAAATACAACTATGGCTAACCGTGAATCACAATACTTGCTGATGGCGGACGAGGACTTGATGTCTATGGCCGAGGAGAATAACTCCCAGGCGTTCGGGGTTCTCTACGACCGGCATAGCAGAGCCGCTTTCTCGCTGGCTTACAGGATGATGGGCGATCGGCAGTCTTCAGAGGATCTCGTACAGGAGGCGTTTCTAAAAGTGTGGCGTTCGGCTCAGCGGTATCGGGTGGAGCGTGGTAGCGTGCGAACTTGGATCCTCTCGATAGTACACAATCGCGGGATAGACCAGCTTCGGGCAACAGCCAGCCGTCGTCGCACACAGGACCGCGTCGAAGCCACGACACAGAAAATCCAACACAGCGATGCATTCTCCGAAGCCTGGAGGAACTCTCGGCGAGACCAAGTCCGGGAAGCGTTGCAAACTTTGCCTGCGGAGCAGCTAAAGATACTGGAGTTAGCTTACTTCTCCGGCTACACGCACATGGAGATTTCCGATCTTCTAGATCTCCCACTCGGAACGGTGAAAGGCCGTATGAGGCTCGGCCTAAAAAAGATAAAAAACTACTTCGACGACCAGGAACTGGCGGTGAGAGGGTGAGCGCGATGAACCACGAGGGCTTCGAGGAATTGAAAGAGTTCTACGCTCTAGGCATTCTTGACGATAAACAGAAGAGCGAGTTCGACGACTACCTGCGCCGACACCCGGAGCATCGGGCCGAAGTCGATGATCTCATTTCTGTGGGCGACCTTCTCTCTCTAGCCCCCGAAGAACTCGAACCGCCCGCAAGTCTTCGCTCAAGAATAATGGCGACCGTCAAGGCAGAGAGCCGAGAATCAGCCGCAGCCTCCCGTCAACAGTCACCACAGTCGATTTGGGAGCACATTGGGGGGTTCGCCGGATTCGGACGAATCGCTGTGGGTGCCGCCGCGATACTTTTGATCGGGCTACTATCGTGGAACTCTTTCGTGCAACGCGGCGAGATCCAGGATCTACGGAGCGTGGCGGAGTCAAGGCAGGCAGCCGATCGAACTCAAGATTCCTCTATCGAGTCCATCCGGCTGGAGGGCTCGGCGACCGGAAAAGTCAATGTCGTAAAACTCGATGATGAGCAAGCGGTGCTCGTGGCCGAGGGACTACCCCCGATAGACGAAGGCAAGACGCTTCAGATTTGGGTTATAGAAGATGATGTTCCCAAACCGAGCGGCATCTTCGATCCCGGCAACAAGCTACGCAGCGTCGCGGTCGAACACTCGGTAAAGAACGCCGACATGGTAGCCGTAACTGTAGAACCCGCCGGTGGCTCTCAATCCCCCACCACGGATCCCATGATGGTAGCTAAACTCTAGACTGCCGCCCTACGCGCCTTTCGAGCTTTCGGCGGCGAGCCAATCCAGGGCTACGGCGGCGGTCCAAGATTGTCGCAGGGAACCGAGTGGCTCACTCGTAAAAGGCTCGAAATATTCGGCGAAACCGTAAAGGGAGATCTGATCCAGCGCTCCGCGACGCAACTCCGCGGCCAGTTCCATCTTCCCTTCCCGGCGCAAAGACCACCACAGAAGCCAATTCATCACCGGCCACACCGGACCCCGCCAATAACTGCGCGGACGAAAACCCGGCTCCAAGGGACTGGTCGACGGCGGCAACGTCCAGCGTAACTGCGGGTGTCCGGCAAACATCCCCGAGAATAGGATGTCGGTCAGGGACTTGACTCGCTCCGGAGGCAGTCCACCGGATATAAGCGGTGCGAAACCAGCTACGGTGCTCGTGCGTAGCGGCTTCCCGGCCCGGATGTCAAAGTCCAGGTAGAGTCCGGTCTCCGGGTCGTAGCAACCATCCAGTCCTTTCCGGCCCTGGTGCATCCAGGACCTTATCTCCTCTAGCTCGCTTGCGGGAGCTTCGACCATCACTCCGATCTCCGCCAGCGACTCGTTCGCCGTTACCAGGATCGCACTAGCCAACACGTCTTTCACCAGAAATGGATGCGTTTGATAGAGCGAGTTTTCGTCGCAACGCTGGTCCTTTATGGACTCTACAAGCCAGATGTAGCGGTCATACTCGGGGCCGGTTGGTCGCTGAGTTGGATCGTCCACGTGCTGTAGATCCAGGCGTTCGTAATCTGACATCTCGCCGACCTCTACACTCGCCAGCGCTTCGTCCCAGCGCGGGGAGTTGTCCGTCCCACTCTCCCACGGATGGTAGATCGTCACGAGGCCGGAACTCTCGGGATCACGGTGCGTTGCAAGGTACCGATGCCATCGCAAGAGTTTTGGGTAGATCACACGCAGAAACTCCCACGCGACATCCTCTTCGCCGCCCCCCGAAGCAATCTCCGCGATTCGCCGGGCGGCAATGGCGTGGATCGGCGGCTGACACAACGCGCTGGTGTACGGCGGCGCGGACGGCGCTCCGGGAAACACTCCCGCGCTCGCCCAGTGTTCCGGACCGGGGAAGTAACTATTCGGCGGCGCGTCCGGGTTGAATACGATGTGCGGAACTTTTCCATCCGCCCACTGACTCTCGAAGAGACCAAGCAACTCGCAGGATGCTCGTACGACGCTCACATGGGCCAGTCCGATGGCTATAAAACCCGTATCCCAGCTCCACTGATGCGGATAGAGATCCTCCGAAGCTCGAGTCCAACCGCCCATGTCATTGTCCCGAAGCACCTCCGTGGCGCCGAGCGCGAGTTCTTCGGGGGGAAATCCGGCAGATTCCGCTGGCAAGCTCATGGCGCGTTTCTTTGTCCTTTCGGGAAATTTATGTCAAGCATGTTAACCGATGCCCCAGGAATTCGCAGAGAAACGAAATACTTACGAACAGTCGAGTACCTTGTATAAAAGGTCCGTGATAAAGCTAGGCTACCCCACCCAGAACCTGACGCTACCGGCGACTACTAACCGCACCCTGCGACTGGCCAACCTCTCGAACGTACGGAAAATTCGCGGTCTCATCCAGGAGAACATAGAAGACTTAAAGCGGATACTCCTGTGGAACGCCGAACGCGACATAGCTCTCTTTCGCATGGGGCAGAGTCTGATCCCCTTCGCTTCGCACCCGGATTTTCCCTACGATTGGGCCACCGAGCACTCAGGAGATTTGAGCGAAGTCGGCGTGATGGCCCGGTCTTACGGCATCCGCCTGAGTATGCATCCGGGTCAGTTCATTCAACCCGCCAGTCAGAACCCCGCTGTGGTCGAGCGTAGTCTTCGGGAGCTGCGGTACGTAGCGCGGGTTTTCGATCTGATGGGAGCTTCGGACGCGGTTATAGTCTTGCACATGGGCGGCGCATATGGGGATAAAATCTCCACCGCCACTCGATTCATCGACGTTTTGCGCTACGAACCCGACGTGCTCCGCTATCTCGCTCTCGAAAACGACGAGCGCGTGTGGAGCGTGCAGGAGATATCGCCAATCTCCGTGGCTCTTGGAGTTCCGATCATCGTCGATGCTTTCCATCATGTATTCAATACCGGCGGTCTTAGCCTGAGCGAAGCTCTCGATATCAGTATTCCAAGTTGGAAAGACAACAGGCCGAAGCTTCACCTCTCTAGCCAGGACCCGAAGAAACGTCCTGGGGCGCACGCATCGACCATCGCTGCAGCCGATTGGGAGCTTCTGCTCCAAGCCCTCGACGGACGCAAGGCGGATATAATGATTGAAGCCAAAAGCAAAGAGCTTGCTTTGGAGAACCTCGAAACCGAATAGGAACTAAGCACCATCTACCGAGACCCCACAGAACCCGAGATACGAACACTCCTCGAAGCCGCTCGAACGGTCGCGGTCGTGGGCCTTTCGGACAAACCGCACCGGACCAGCTACGCCATCGCCCGCGCTCTGCAGAGCTTCGGATACAGGATCATTCCAGTGAATCCTAATTTGACGGAGCCGGTGCTTGGCGAAGAGCCTTACGCGACAGTGAAAGAGATACCTTTCGAGGTGGATATCGTGGACGTTTTCCGACGCAGCTCCGAGGTGATGCCGGTCGCCCGTGACGCTGTGGCCGCTGGAGCGTCGGCACTCTGGATGCAGTTAGGGGTCGTTAACGAGGCGGCGGCGGATTATGCTAGAGATCACGGGATGAAAGTCGTTATGGACCGCTGCATCAAAGTGGATCACGCCTGGCTCGTAGGAAGTTAGAACAATTTCCCCTCATCCCCTGAAGGTCTTCGTCTACGGCACCCTCAAGAGCGACGAGCGCAACCACGCCCCATTTTGCGCGAATGCCACGAAGATAGAACGGGCCACGACGCGAGGCGAACTTTACGAACTTCCCTATGGCTTTCCCGGCTTGTGCGTAGATTTCGACAAGATCCTAGCATCCGGCACAACGGACTATCTCGTGGATACGCGACTGCAATACGATACGATGGTTCCAACACCTTCCGAGCATACCGGGACTGTTCACGGAGAAGTAATAACGTTCGAGGATCCCGTATTGCGACTCTCGGCGCTCGACGGTCTGGAAGGTTACTCGCCGGGTGAACCGAGTTTCTACCGTCGCTCCCTCTACCCGGTAGAAGTATCCGGCGAGTCCATTCTCGCCTGGCTCTACCACATACCGCGACCGACGGGCGAATTGTTGCCCGGTGGACGGTGGCCCGACACGCAGGCCACAGTGTAGATAACAGCGGCAAAAGCGAACGGACCCGAGATCGCCGGGTCCGTTCGCTGCACTTTAGTTCTTGTAGGCAGACTATCGCTGCGACGAGTCGCCTTCCTCGAACTCCACTTCCTCGCGGCGGGTGCGGCGGCGGATCTTGGTCCGACCGCCTTCCTTGTATGTCTCCGTCTCGGTGACCTCGCGTTGCATGGGCTCTTCGGAGCCTTCCGATGAAGATTCGCTGCTCTCGGAATCCCCGCCGAACCTGTCATCTGATATGCCCGTATCACCCAAAGGCTGCCCGGATTGATCGCTGACTCCTTCGCCGTGATCGCTTCTGCGTCCGCTGGACCTTTCGCTACGGTCATCATCCGAACTATCACCGAACCGGTCGTTGGTCACGCCTGTGTCGCCTAGAGGCTGTCCGGATTGGTCAGTGACACCCTCACCGTAGTCGCTACCTCGTCCACTGGAACGTTCATCGCGATCACCGTCTGAACCTTCACCGTAATTATCATCGCTCCTACCGGAGCTTTCTTGCCCTTCCCCTCGTTCTCGGGTTTCCGTATCGGAAGAACCGCCGGAGTGTGAGCCGTAGGAACCGCGATCTCCTGACCCCTCTGAAGACCCAAGACTAAAATGCTCCCGGACACGGGCTTCGTATTCGGGGGTTATGTCCTCATCGTCGTCGAAACTCGGCGCATCTTTTACGTGGTCCTTGGAATCCGATACTTGGATGGTTTTGTCCGACTCATTTACACTGACGGCATCCATCGGGATCAGGGTGGATTTCAGACCGAGAAACCCCATTTTTACGCCGAGGTACTCTTCTCGGTCGTTCTCATCGATAAACAGGTCGTCGACCTTGCCGATCTTATCCCCACTATTGTCTAACACCTTGAAGCCGTCATACTTGTCTTCTAATTCCTTCATACGCTCTTCCGAAGCCATTTCCCTGTCCTTCCGACTCTGTATTAGGTCTGGATACGTAGTACCCGACGAGTCTTCAGCTAAACCTACCCCCCCTGCTCACCGCAGCCTTGCTAGACTGACCGTGACCAGAAAGAAAGGCAAAAGACGTGGACGACTCACGAGCAGGATACGTTCTCACCATAGACCTCGGCTCCTCTTCAGTACGAGCCTCCCTCTACGACACCTCTGGCGCATATGTAACCGGCACCGAAGAACAAATATCCTACGCGTTCGACCGCGACTCCGACGGCGCCGCCACCAAAAACCCCGACGAGCTTCTAGACCTGACCGCGCAATCCATCGACGGAACGCTCCAAAAAATCGGCGACAAATCCCCTGAGATAATCGCCGTTGCCATGAGCACTTTCTGGCACAGCGTACTCGGCGTTGACCGAAACGGTAGACCAGCCACACCCATCCTGACATGGTCCGACCGCCGGGCCGCAGACGCAGCCTCGAACCTGCGATACCGTTTGGACGAAGAGTCCATCCACGGACGCACCGGTTGTGTCCTGCACTCAAGCTACTTGCCCGCGAAGCTTTCTTGGCTGGCTAAAGCCGAGCCGGACGCTTTCCGGCGTTCCCGGAGGTTCCTCTCCCCCGGCGAGTACATGTACCTGAAATTCTTTGGCGAGACATGGGCTGGGACTTCGATGGCTTCGGCGACCGGACTCCTGGATCAGAATGAAAAACGTTGGGATGCTGGAATTCTTGATGCCCTCTCTATAAGTGAAGCCCGACTACCGAGAATTTCCGACGATCCCGCGCACGGTTTGCAAGGAAAGTGGGCCGAAAGATGGCCGACTCTTCGCGATGTACCGTGGTTTCCAGCGGCTGGTGACGGGGCCTGCTCTAACGTCGGGAGCGGATGCGTGACGGCGGACAGGTTCGCGCTGATGGTTGGCACGAGCGGCGCGATGCGGGTCTCCTGGAAGGATGAACAGGTGGAAATACCACCCGGCCCCTGGTGCTACCGGGCGGATGCCGAGCGTTTTGTGATGGGCGGCGCTCTCTCCGACGGCGGCAACCTTGTAGCGTGGATGCGGGAGACCTTGCGGCTACCGGATGAAAAAACGACGGAACGGGAACTAGCCGCCATGAAACCCGACGCGCATGGCCTGACATTTTTGCCGCTCTTGAATGGGGAGCGTGGTCCCGGATGGGCGGATCTCGCGAACGGCGTTGTTTCAGGGCTCTCTATGAGCACCCGGCCCATCGACATTTTGCGAGCCGGTATGGAAGCAGTCGCCTTGCGTTTCGCTCTTATCCAAGAGCAACTCGATGCCATATTTCCAAATGAGAAGGAGATCATCGCCAGCGGTGGCGGCCTATTGAACTCTCCCACCTGGACCCAGATGATGTCCGATGCCTTCGGTCGCCCCGTAACACTCTCCAGTGTGCAAGAAGCCTCGGCTCGTGGCGCGGCACTTCTAGCCCTCGACAAACTCGGCCTGCTTGAGATCGAAGCGGTAGAGACTCCACTCGGTGAAACGATTCGTCCGGATACAGAGTCTCACGCAGCTTACCTAGCGGCCCTTGATCGGCAGCGCACGCTGTACGAAGATGTGCTCGGCGAATAGAAAAGGGACAAACCATTTGTAGGTCCGTCCCTCTAAGTCGCGCTCTGCTACTTTAGCCTAGCGCTCGTTCATTGGGGTGTAGTCGACGGTCCGGGGTCCGGTGTATATCTGGCGTGGGCGGGCGATTCTTAGTTCTTCGTCTTGCATCATCTCGGTCCACTGCGCAACCCAGCCGGGTGTCCGGCCTATGGCGAACATTACGGTAAAAGCGTCCGCCGGGATGTTCATGGCCTCGTAGATCAAGCCGGAGTAGAAATCTACGTTTGGGTAAAGTTTGCGGCTAGTGACGTATTCGACGTCGAGCGCACGCTTCTCTAGCTCTATGGCGATCTGGAGCAGCGGGCTAGGTTTGCCGGTCGCCTCCAGGACTTCGTCGACGTGCTTGCGAATGATCCGGGCTCGCGGATCGTAGTTTTTGTACACGCGATGCCCGAAGCCCATGAGCCGCTCTTTGCCTTCTTTCACGCCTTCGAGAAAGTCGGGGATGTTATCCGTCGAGCCGATGCGATGTAGCATCTTGAGTACCGCGACGTTGGCGCCCCCATGCAGCGGGCCGTAGAGTCCGGCCACACCAGCGGCTACCGCGGAATACGGGTCCACCTGAGACGAACCAACCACTCGCACGGCGGCGGCGGAGCAGTTCTGTTCGTGATCGGCGTGCAGCATGAAAAGAACGTCGAGGGCTTTTTCGAGACGCGGGTCCGGCTCGTATTTAGGCTCGGCCATCTTGAATAGCATTGAGAGAAAGTTGCCTGTATACGAGAGATCGTTGTCCGGGTAGACATACGGCAAACCGAGGCTATGCCGGTACGCGAACGCCGCAAGCGTCGGAACCTTCGCGATAAGCCGCACCGCCGTAACGTGACGCTGCCACTCGTCGTCTATGTCCGCAGCTTCGGGATAGAACGTCGAGAGTGCCCCAACGGAAGCCAGGAGCATTCCCATAGGGTTTGCGTCATGGCGAAAGCCGTTCATAAAGTCCTTGATATTCTCGTGGACGTAGGTGTGGTGCGTGATCTCATGCGTCCTCTCCGCGAGTTGGTCCTCGGTCGGCAAGGCTCCGTTGTTTAGCAGATAGGCAACCTCCAAAAACGAGGAGTGCTCGCAGAGCTGCTCGATGGGTATGCCGCGATGCTCCAAAATACCATTGTCGCCATCTATATAGGTGACGGCACTCCGGCAACTAGCCGTGTTGGTGAAACCCGGATCGTAGGTCATCAGACCGAAATCTTCCTCGTCGGTCTTGATCTGGCGAAGATCCATCGCCCTGACCGTCCCGTCCGTAACCTCAACCTCATAGGACTCACCCGTGCGATTATCCGTGATGGTCAAACTATCATTACCCTGCATAGTTTCCTTGCCACCTTCCACATTCTGAGACTTGTCAGTCAAAACAGGCCCTTTCTAATACTTGGCTCTACTTATTATATGTGTTTTTCATATAGATGCATTACGAAAAATTCACTCACCTACTATGCTATCGGACTTTCCCGTAATTCGCTTGATGTCGAGTCGGTTAGAGACATCGGGCGGTCAGGAAGGAGACCACCCGGAGATGTGAGGAACCCGAGGATGTAGGAATGGGAAGGATGGGTAATATGGGTTCCTGTATCTAATTATCGGACGGCGATACAGAAACCTTTAGCCGCTCTCGGAGTGCCATTGTCAGTTTCACATACATAACGCGGAAGAGTAGTTTGCGAAGCTGCTTTGGGGTTTAATGGGTGCCATTGTTGGCGAGCTTCCGCAGG
>JBGTFQ010000225.1:0-21810 GCA_041747155.1 Rubrobacteraceae bacterium | reverse complement strand
AGAGCTCCGCCTTCAATAAGATCTCACCCTCCTCGGTGAACTTTATGGCGTTGCCGAGTAAGTTCGTGAGTACCTGCCGCAGTCGGCCAGGGTCTCCGCTCAAGGTGGTCGGCACGTCGTAGTCCACGAGGCTGGCGATCTGCAGCCCCTTGCTTTGAGCGCGTTCGGCCAGCAGCACGGCGGTATCCTCGACCGAGGTCCGCAAGTCGAATACGATGTTTTCGAGCTCGACTTTTTCGGCTTCGATCTTGGAGAAGTCCAGAACGTCGTTTATCAGGGCCAGCAGCGTCTCCCCCGAGCGTCGAACGGTACCGACGTACTCACGCTGTTCGGAGTCCAGATCCGTATCCGCCAGCAGGTCGGACATCCCGATGACCCCGTTCATGGGGGTGCGGATCTCATGCGACATGTTCGCTAGAAAGTCACTCTTGGCCCTGTTCGCTGCGTCGGCGGACTCCTTAGCCCGCCGCAACTCTTCTTCGGCTCGGCGACGCTCGGTGATGTCTTGGACAGTACCGACCATCTTTATAGGATTGCCTGCGTCGTCGAATATAACGTTCGCCCGGCGATGCACCATTCGCTCGGAACCATCCGATCGAACAATGCAATGAGTATGGTCGTAGGTTTCGTTACGCTGTAGAGCGCCTTCGATAGCCTCCTTGAAAGCGGCTCTATGGTCAGGACGCACTATCTTCTCCAGCCGGTCGAGGGTGGGGGTGAACGCGCCGGGCTCGTAACCATAGACTCGAAAGACCTCGTCGGACCAAGAGACTTTGCCTCCTAGTACATCCCACTCCCAGCTCCCGATACTGGATATTCGCTGCGCCTCGGCCAGGCTAGCTTCGCTCTGCTTCACAGTTTCCTCGGCCAGCATGCGTTCGGTAATGTCGATCTGTACGCCTTGCCAGTACAGAGCTTTGCCGTCGTCGTCTTTTACCAGGGCAGCGGTGTCCTGTAGCCATACTATCCGACCGTCCCGATGATGAATGCGATACTCTATATTGAGTGGTTCACCCGTCTTTTCGGTTCGGGTATCTTCCGCCATCACCCACTCGTGGTCATCGGGGTGCAGCAGGCTCTCCCATAGGTGCTCATCCGAGATCCATTCTTCCTGAGTGAATCCGAGTTGATCTTCTATCTGCGGGCTTACATAGAGTAGTTCGTGCAGCGTATCTTCTCCATCCAGCGTCTCTATATACGTGACCGCCGGTGTCTGCTCGACGAGCGTGCGGAAGCGTAGTTCTGTCTCCCGCAACTTCCTCTCGGATTCTTTGCGCTCGGTGATATTCTCGACCACACCCATTATGAATCGGGGCTCTCCGAGTTCGTCCCGCACTATGGAACTGGCGGCGTTCGCCCACACTATCTGGCCGTCCTTGCGTATATAACGCTTCTCTCTCTGGTAACTGCCAGATTCGTCCAGCACGAGATCCCGCGCCGCGCCGGTATCCTCTGACCGATCTTCGGGGTGCGTGAGATCTAGGGTGCTCATTCTCACGAGCTCTTCAGCACTGTAACCGGTTATCTCCTGGTAGGCCGCGTTGGTCTCTATAAGCCGGCGGTCGAGGTCGGCGACGCAGACTCCTATCGCAGTCTGATCGAAGAGCGTGCGGAACCGCGCCTCGCTCTCGGCCAACGTCTTTTGGGCTTCCTTGCGACCGGTTACGTCCCGGTATTGCCACAGATGACCCTTATATTCGTCGCCCACGAAGATCGGCACGTAATCCCGCTCGAACGTGCGCCCATCCACCAGGGAGAGTTCCTCTCCCGTAACCGGGCGTTGCTCATCCAGTAGCTGGCCTATGCGACGGACGAACATCTCCGGCTCCTCGAAGAGTTCCTTAGACTCCTCTGCGGCGTTCGAGCAATCAGCGCCAAAGAGAGCCTCCGGTGGAGCGGGGATGGAGAACATGTCGCAGAACTCCTGGTTTATGTGCTGGATGCGCCGGAAGCCATCCTCCACCAGAATACCGGCCTGAAGGCTCTCTATAAGGGTGGAGAGTCGCGTGTAGGTCTCACGAATCTCCGTCTCGTTCCGCTTGCGCTCGGTTATGTCGCGGACTGCGGCTAGACGCACCTCCCGGCCCTGGTACAGCGCGCTTCGGCCCCGGATCTCAAGGTCTAGCGTCGAGCCGTCTTTTCTTACGCCCACGACCTCGTACGGTTCTTCGCGTTCTTCGGAGGCATTTTTTCGCACAACGGCAGCGTACTCCGAGTCTACGAACTGCAGTACGGAACTGCCCAAAACCTCCGAAGGGTCACTATAGCCGAACATAAAAGAGAACGACTCGTTGGCTTCGGCGATTACACCCTCTTCGGTTATGACGATCCCCTCGAAGGTCGCGCTGCTCAGACCGCGGAACCGCTCCTCGCTGCCGCGCAATGCTCTCTCGGCTTCGACGCGCTCACTGATATCCTCCACGATACCGTAGACTCCGACGAGATCTCCCTGCACGACAACGGGGACTAGCGTCGTGCTGCTCTCGACCCGGTGACCATCCCGGTGCAGGACGGACGACTCGAAGTTCTGCGGCTCGCCACGGACTGCACGCTCGAAGTATCCCGTCAGCCGGGACATATCCTCTGGAGCCACGAGCGGCGCCAGAGACGTTTCGAGCAACTCTTCCGCTGTATATCCGGTGATCTTCTGCATGGCGGGGTTGACCGTGAGAAGGTTTCCTTCCAGGTCTACGGAGAACACCCCGTCCGGGTTATGGTCGGAGAGCGAAGCATAACGTTGCTGGCTTTTCCTGATCTCCCTCTCGGCCTGCACGCGCTCGGTGATGTCTCTGGCGGACGCGAGAATCCGTCTCTCTCCGTCCTGATCCAAAGCCCCGACCCGCACTTCGACCGGGAAGGTCGTGCCGTCTTTACGCCGGTGCTCTCCGCGATGGTAACCGACGTTCTCACCCGGCTTGGCCTCCATTACGCGCTGCCAGAGCGTCTTTCCCGTTCTAGGGGATTCCTTTTTCTCCGACACGAGGTTGGTAGCGAAATCCCTCACGGAGAGTGAGAGCATCTCTTCGCGCGAGTAACCGAGGGAGCGGATCGCCTCTGAGTTGACATCGAGTATGTTGCCTTGCTTGTCATGCACCAGCAAGGCATCGACGGACTGCTCGAAGAACTGACGGAACCGCCGCTCGTTCTCCCGCAACTCCGTCTCCGCGACTTTACGCTCGGTTATATCCCGGATGATCCCGACGAAAGTCCGGTCCTCGCCGTGCCGGGCCTCCCCAAGAGATAGCTCTAGCGGGAACTCGGCCCCGTCTTTGCGCAGGCCCGCAAGTTCCACGGTGCTGCCCATGACGTGTGCTTTGTCGGTCTCCAGGTAGCGCCGGAAACCCTTATCGTGAGCTTCCCGGAAGCGCTCGGGCATCAGCAGCTTGAGCGCCTCCCCCATGACCTCTTCGGCTTTGTAACCAAACATCAACTCGGCCCGGCTGTTGAAGCTCTGGACCAACCCGTCTGAAGACATCGTTATTATCGCGTCGGGGGCGGTTTCGATCACGGTCTGGTTGAGATCCTCGATGCTCTCTAACTCTGTTTCTTGAGCTTTGAAGCGTCGGTTGAGGATGGCGGTGAAGATAGCGATGCCAAGTATTACGAACGTGGCTACAGCCACGGCGGTAGAGAGCAGGGAAGTGTCGAGCATCGCCTCCTGCGGCTGTGGAGCTGCGATCTCGCCGGTCGGAGTAAAGCTGGCGGCGGCCATCCCCGTATAGTGCATCCCGGCTATCGCGCCTCCCATCGCGAGCGCGCTGCCGAGCTTGAGCACCAGCCCACGGATGTTTAGCGAGGAGTCGCTGCGTAGCTGGTAGGCAAGCCAAAGCGCGGCGAGCGAGGCGACGAGCGCTATGGCGGCGGAGAGCGCCACGAGCAACGGATCGTAGCTGATCCTCGCCTGCAACCGCATGCCTTCCATACCGACGTAGTGCATGCTCAGGATGCCGAGAGCCAGAGCCCCGCTGCCCAGGGCTAGCTGAAGCCTGCTCATCCTCTCCCGGCTCACAATAAAGAGTGAGATCCCCGAAGCAATAACGGCGACCACCATCGAGACAAGCACGGTGAACACATCGTAGGTCATCGGCAGCGACACGCTGAAAGCCAGCATTCCGATAAAGTGCATGGACCAAATACCCACGCCCATCGCCAACGCGCCACCCGCCAGCCGAACCCGGCGGGCACGCCCCACCGAGGCCGTCACCAAGTTCGCCAGATCTAGGGCGGCGTAGGAGGCTATTACCGCGACTACTATCGAGAGCGCGACGAGTAAAAGATTGTATGTGCCGTTCAGTGCCGCTTCGGAAGCGCCTGTCATATTTGCCTCAACTTCTCACTATTATCATTCTATACAGTGCTCTCTCGAAAAATAGCTTATGCGACGAGCACCGGCCACACGACATTGCAAGCTTCTCCTCTTCCCGAGAAGGGGACATATGACTGATACCCTCGCATTTCCCGGAACTCGCCATAATCTCCACGGGAGATATTTCTCGTCTATGCTACGCACCTTAGTTATCGGAAGATCACACTCGCAGCTTTAATCGTTCGCGCGTCCGTGCCCCCGCAGCCGCGTGAGACTCGCAATTACTCCAACCGGCTGAGGATAAAAGCCGGAAGGAATCCCACGGCAGTCACGAGACCAACGACCTCGCCACCCTCTTCGTAGGCTTCGGGCATCATGGTGCTGGCGAGCATGGTCAGTATCGCCCCGGCGGCGAACGCCTGGATGGCGGCGACAAGGTTTTCCGACATACCGTCGAGGAAGAGGTATCCAAGGAGCGCGGCGAGGGCCGATGTCGCCATTACCGTAGCCCAGAGCGCGAGGATGTGGAGTGTGGACTTGCCGGCGCGTTTCATCCCCGAGGCCGAGGAAAGTCCTTCGGGGACGTTACTCAGGAAGAAGGCGGCGCTGATCTTGCCGCCCCCAGAAGGCTGATCCCGATGGCCGCCGACTCCCGGATACCGTCCATGAGAGCGCCGATGGCGATGGCGGAGGCTGACCCTCCCTGCTTCTCACCGGAGTTTTTGCGGCGACGACCTGCTACATCCGCAACGCGAGTCGCGAGAGCACGCCGATCTCGTACGTTACCAACGGCGCTAGGAGCGGACGACCTCGCTCAGTTCGCCGGAGGTCACGTCGTAGATCGCGCCGGAGACCTGGATATCGTCGGGGATCAACTCGGAGTTCTCTAAGATCTCCACGTCATCTCGAACGCTCTGTTCGAGATCCCCGAATGGAAGGAAGTCCTGGCCGGTGGTGTCCACACCGAGATCTTCCTTTATCTTCGCGGTTAGATCTTCGTTGCTAAAGGTCGCCATCCCGCATTCGGTGTGGTGGATCACGACTATCTCCGTCGTTCCCAATAAACGCTGCGAGATAACCAACGAGCGTATCGCGTCATCCGAGACCCGTCCCCCAGCGTTTCGTATAACGTGCGCGTCGCCTACTTCCAGGCCGAGAAAGTCCTCGGGGTGGAGCCGGGCGTCCATGCAGGTCACGACGGCCACTTGGCGAGCGGGCGGCACGGGCGTATCTCCCTTGTCGAAACTAGCCGCGTATCCTTCGTTTGCCTTCACGAACTCATCAAACTGAGTCATTATGGTTTCTCCTTTTTCTCTAGCGGACTCGGGATCTTTTACGGTCGGGATTGGTACGGGAGCGTCCGAAGAGACGGTCGAGGTAGTGGTCCGCGACCCATGCGCCAGCGGCACCACCAAGCACGCCGAGCGTTACATCGCCTACGGTATCCACGGGTGCGTTCGAGATCTGGGCTCCCGTCATGGCTAGCAGAGCTTCGACGCCTTCCCAGCCAAGCGCCCCAAGAAAACCAATTGCGCAGCCCGTGACAATGGCGTGTCGGGGAGTGTTGAAGAATATATCGTCGCCACCGGCCCGGTAGATGATCTCCGCCGTCAGCGCGACGAGCGTGAACGGCGTTAGAAAGTGAACGAACTCATCGTAGAGTGGAATCGGCTCGAAGATCTTCAACATAAACCCCGCCGTATTCATCACGACACAAAGCGTCACAAGCCCCACAGCCCACTTCCACGGCATTACCGCGTCCTCTCCTCGTAGAAGATCCCATTCTACACTCCCGGCAACCCATACTGAAATACGTGCTCTGGCACTTCGTGACAGTGTCGACACCGAGCCTCGTAGCTCTCGGACGCCCCGACCAGAATCGTTGGAGCGGTGGCGGGCGCTGGCCGACCATCTATCAGACGCTGCGACCGCGAAGCGTCCCGACCACACCTCGCGCAAATAGCTCGCAACTTGACGATCTCGTCTGCCTCGGCCAGCAACTTCGGCATCGGGCCGAACGGCTCGCCCCGAAAGTCCATATCTAGACCCGTTACGATCACCTCATACCCACCATCTGCCAGCGTCCGGCACGCCTCGACGATGCCTTCATCAAAGAACTGAGCCTCCTCGATAGCTACCACATCGATCTCTTCGGATACTTGAGCTAGAAGCTCCTCGCTGGAGCCGACGGCGGCGGCTTCGTGCGGAACGCCGTTGTGGGAGCGGACTTCCGAGCCGTCAGAGCGAGTATCTACAGCGTGTTTGAAAACCGCGACCTTACGGCGAGCGTAGAGGGCGCGACGGGAGCGTCGGATCAACTCTTCCGTCTTTCCGGCGTACATCGAACCCGTCACGACGGTCAGGGAGCCGGTAGCAGTGCTCGACAGGCCGTTTTGTCTTTCCATCGCATATCTCATGCGTCGGATTGTACTGGTCGATGATCTCTACTTCAGCCCCGTTTGTAGCGACATGCTCTGCAGATGGTACGGTACGAAAGATGGAAAGTTGAAACGCGACCCGAGTTCCCTGCGTTGTGGGTTCTCCGAGAGGAAAGACTTGAAGATAGTACAGTTCTCCGACATACACGTTGAGGATGGTGGGAATTTCCGGCCCGATATGCTAGAGAGGCTCATCGAAGAGACAAACGAGTTGAAGCCGGATCTCATAGCCATGGCGGGAGACTTGACCGGGGAGGGCTACCGGACTGAGTTCGAAATGGCGAAAGAGTATCTCGACCGCTTGGAGTGCAAGAACCGCATCCAGATCATGGGCAACCACGACGCTCGCAACGTCGGCTATCGCTACTTCGAGGACATCTTCGGCCCGAGAAACGGCTCCACCACCATAAAAACTTCTGATGGAAGCGAAGCCAAGATCGTCTACCTCGACTCAACCAAGCCGGATCTCGACGACGGCGAAGTAGGCCGCGAGTACTACGAGTGGATCGACTCCGAGTTCCGAGATTGGGACAAAGGACCGAAGATACTCATGATCCACCACCACATCCTCGCCGTCCCCGGCACCGGACGCGACTCGAATATCCTGCGCGACGCTGGTGACGTAATGGCCTTGCTCAGGGAAGTGAAAGTAGACCTAGTCCTCTCCGGCCACCGACACGTACCGTACTTCTGGAGTATCTCAGGAGTCCGGGTCATCCACTCCGGCACGGGCTCGACCGGCAGAATACGCGGCAACATCGGCGCCTGCTACAACATCATAGACTTCGGCCCCGAGAAAGTAGAAGCAACTCTACGAGTCCTGGAAGAAGACGAATACCGTCCCATGGCCGCTTTCTCCCGCGCTCCCGACGGCCAGAGCGGTTTCTACATCAACTACGAAGAGTACGTCCGATACGACAATCTACCGTTCTAGATCCAACGTACCCCAAGCCATCCGAATAGAAGCCGCATCCACCATCACGCCATCCACGCTGACCGCCCCTGACCCTGCGGCATTGGCTTCCTCGTAAGCCGCGACGACCTTCTTCGCCCACTGAACCTCGGCTTCGGTGGGTGAGAAGACCTCGTTGACGATGGATATCTGGGCTGGATGGATGCACCACTTCCCATCGAATCCCAGAGACCTGGCGAGCAAACAACTCTCCCGCAACCCCTCCTCATCCCCATAATCCGCGACCGGTCCATCCAGAGCCCGCAGCCCGGCGGCCCGAGCAGCCACCACGATGCGCTGCATGACGTAGCCGAAACGATAACCCGGATACGCCTCGTCCCACTCGTCCATCGTCCCGATGCTCGTCTGCGGCATCCTGAGGCTCGCGGCGAAGTCTCCCGGCCCAAAATGAAGAGCTTCGAGACGGTCACTTGCGTGAGAGATAGCGTCGATGTTGATGAGACCTTCGGCGTTCTCGATCTGGGCTTCTATCCTTATTTCGCCGAGTTCCAGACCACAAGAAATCTCTAACTGCGTCAGCAAAGTCGCCACCACATGTATGTCCTCAGAACGCTGAACCTTGGGCAGCAAAACAGCATCGAGATGTTCACCAGCGTCTTCGACAACCTCTATGAGATCCCGATAAAACCAACCCGTATCCAACGCATTGACCCGATAGACAGTACGCCGTCCGCCCCAATCCAACTCCCCAAGAGCCCCCACGACATCCCTCCGAGCCCCAGCCTTCGAGTCCGGCGCAACCGCGTCTTCGAGATCCAGGAAAACTCCATCCGCCCCGGAACCAAGCGCCTTCTCCACCATCTTGCGGTTCGTGGCGGGTACAGCTAACAATGAACGGGATCCAGTCATCAGAATATTCTAACGCAACGGAGTTCCACAAATGTCGCTACGCTACCCTTAACAATCATGCTTTTAATGTGTATGTTGAGTCTTCAAGCTGAGTAGAAGGATCGTGATGCGAAGTATCCAGCGGATAGGCGGCAGAAAATCTTGTGGGTCGACAAAGAGTGGGAGCTGCCTGATGCGTCTGCGCGGTCGAGAGCGCACCGGCGTATGAGCCGTTCCGTAAAACTTGGGCTGGATTTCCTGTTCGGGCTGATCATTCCGATCGTCATCCTCTCACGTTTCAGCGACGACCTCGGGAACATCACAGCCTACGTGGTCTCTGCGCTCGTGCCGGTGACCTGGGTTGCGGTGGACCTCCTGTTCATCACGAAGCGATTCAATTTCATAACGAGCTTCCTCGGCCTGAATGCTGTTGTGCGCGGTATCCTGGCATTTTGGTTTGTGGATGGCGTGGCTTATGCGTTCAAGGATTCGGCTCCGAGTCTGCTGTGGGTTGTGGTTTTCGGAGCTTCACTCGTGTTTGGGCGGCCTCTGATCTCGGCGTTTCTGGAACAGAGCTTTGATCCCCGCACGCCGGAACAGGAGCGTTCTATCGGAGTCCTCTTCGACGAGCCTCCGGTGAGGCGGGCGCTCTGGATCGGGACGTTCGTGATGGTCCTTCTCTCCATAGTCACCGGCGTCGCAAACTTCTTCTTGAACCTCTGGATCGTCACCGCCGAGTTCGGCACCCAAATGTTCAACTCGCAGGTAGCCGAGTCAAACGCCATCGCCCGGTTTGCCATCGCCATCCCCGAAGCCCTCGCTTTGATGATCGTCGTAGGTCTGGCCCTAAAAACCATCTACGCCCGATTGCCCGGAGATCCCGGCGACGAAGACTTCTGGGAACTACTCGAAGCTCGACAAGCAAAGAAGGGCGCGTGACGCCCTTACCGCAGAACTATCGAGCTATTTCCCCAGCAGCTTCTCTACTCCCTCGCCACGCAGCGAAGCGTCCAGGACTTCCATCGGGTGGGCCATTGGGATTCCGTCGTGGCCCATTCTTTTGAGGGAAGCCTGGATCTGCAACATACAGCCAGGATTCGAGGTGACGATCATCTCAGCCCCGGTCTTTAGGATGTTGTTTGCTTTCCTCTGGCCCAGTTCCTCGGCGGGCTCGGGCTCGACCATGTTGTAAATACCGGCGGAGCCACAGCAGATCTCGGCTTCCTTTATCTCCTTGACGCTCATGCCAGGGATCTGCTTTAGCGTCTGACGCGGCTGCTTACGTATCCCCTGCGCGTGCGCGAGGTGACAGGCATCGTGGTACGCAGCGGTGACTGGCAACGGGTTGCGCTCGGCGACGGTCCCTATCTCCTGCAGGAACTCCGAAACGTCCCGCACCCGCTCGCTAAACTCTTTCGCTCGCTCAGCGTATTCGGGGTCGTCGCGCAGCATGTATCCGTACTCTTTCATCGTGGAACCACAACCGGCGGCGTTGACAACGACGTTGTCCAGGTCGAGATCCTCGAACGTCTCGATGGTCTTGCGGGCGAAATCCAACGACTCTTCTTCGCGACCGGCGTGGGTCGAGAGAGCGCCGCAGCAGCCTTGTTTTGGAGCGACTACTTCGCAACCCTCGGCGGCGAGCACGCGAATGGTCGCGGCGTTTACCTGGGAGAAGAAGACTTGCTGTACGCAGCCGGTCAGGACACCTACGCGGCGGCGTTTTTCGCCCGTCGGTTCGGTCAACTCTGGGATGCGAGCTTCTTTTTGAAGCTCGGGCATCAGGGCTTCCATCGCTCTCATACGGGCGGGGAGCGCTTTCATTACGCCGGACTTTTTGAGTGCGCCGCCGACACCGAAGCGTTGGTAGAGCTTCAGAGGGCCAGCCGCCAGGCGAAGGCGGTTCTTATAGGGGAAGAGCTGGAAGATCATCTCTCGGAAAGCTTTGTCCGGGGCGGAACGCTCGTAGCGCCGCTCGACTTGCCCGCGAGTCGCCTCGATGAGCTTGTCATACTGAACCCCGGACGGACACGCCGTCACGCACGCCATGCACCCAAGACACAAGTCGTAATGCCGCACCGTCTGATCGTTCATGGGCTCTTCGGTCAGTCCCTTATTCATCAGATAAATGCGACCGCGAGGAGAGTCCATCTCCTCCCCAAAGAGCACGTAAGTCGGACACGTCGGCAGACAGAAACCGCAATGCACGCAGTCGTCTATGAGGTCTTTGTCGGGTGGATGGTGAGCGTCGAAGGCCGGGAAGCTTATGGTGCCGGTCTCGCGGCGGCCCGCTCCCACGGTGGCTTCGGCGGCTAGCTTGCTCGCGTCACCGACACCCTGCCCGATGTCTTCCGGGCTGCCCGCGCCGATGGCTCCGGCCATTGCCTGATCTCCGGTCGTGCTGGATGGATTCTGACGCTCGGTCGCGTCCGTCGCGTCGTATTGGTTCTCGCCGTTGCTGCCACCGTTGCGTTCGGTCACTAGAGTCCTCCTATAAACCTACCGGGGTTCATGATGTAACCCGGATCGAACTTCTCCTTTACCCGCCGCGTGAGACCTAGATAATCTCCCGCTGGACCCCAAGGATCCACTTTCCCCTTGAAAGAGACCGGCGCGGAACGCACCACAAGTCCCCCACCGCCCCGAACCCGGATACCGCGCACTTCCTCCACTACCTCCACCACAGCGTCCTCGTCCCCCGAGAATCCCGCGTAAGTAACGCCCGTCCCCGCATGACCCGTGATGCGAACGGTTACGCTTTTGCGCTTCGCCGCGTCGAGGATGGAGCCCAGCACGCTTGCAAGCTCAGCGGGTGGAGCGGTGATCTTGACATCCACATCATCCCCGCCAACGGGTGGCGGCGCGAGCGGCCCAAGATTCTCCGCTTCCTCATCATCCAGCGTGCGGACGTTCCCGAACGTCTTGAGCAGGAACGTCGCCGCTTCTTCCTTAGCGTCGATACCACCAGGAATGCTTTCGAGCAACGCTGATACGAGCTTCACTTCCTCGCTCCAGTGCAACTCCACGGCGGTCGCTTCGACCTGCGAGTGGACGAGCGTCTGGGCGGCTTCCTGTGCGGCTTGCGGGGTCTCGACTTCCACGGCTACCGTGCGGGCGGATTCCGGGCGTGGATGCAGGCGGAAGTTCGCGTCGGCTATGACGCCGAGGGTTCCCATCGAGCCGGTGAAGAGCTTGCCGAGATCGTAGCCCGCGACGTTCTTGACGACCTTGCCACCGGCTTTGGCGATGGTGCCGTCCGCGAGGACCACGGTGATACCGATGATGATGTCTCGCACGGTTCCATAACGCAAGCGTCGGGGTCCAGATGAGTTTGCCGCGACCACGCCACCGACCGTTGCTCCGGCGGTCTTCTCGGGTGGGTCGAGGGCTAGCATCTGGTTAGCTTCAGCTAGTTTCTGTTGGAGGAATTCGAGTTTCACGCCGGATTGGACCCGCACGATCTGATCTCCCGGGACGTGCTCGATGATCTCGTTCATCCGCACGGTACTGAGGATGATATCCACAGCCCGAGGCGGCGCTCCCCAACCAGTCTTCGTCCCGCCACCGCGCACCGAGACGGCCAGACCCTCACCGCTCGCAAGCTTCATGACCGAGCTGATCTCATCGGTCGAGCCAGGCTCCACAACGAGCGAAGCCTCTACACCTTCAATGGCATCCTCAGTGGTAGCTTCTCGGACGTTGTCGCTGCCTACAATAGCTTTCAGGTCTTCCAGTGGGCCTTGCGTCTCCGTCTGCATTAGAAGTTCTCCGCGAGTCCGGCCTTCTGGACCGGGTGCATGTGGAAGGGACCGGGACGTTCTCCGCACAATCTAGGCGTTGGGAAAATTTTGCCGGGGTTACAGAGCCCGTGGGGATCAAAAGCGCAACGCAAAAGCTGCATTACGTCCATGTCCTCGGTGGTGAACATCTTGGGCATGTACTTCTTTTTATCCAATCCGATGCCATGCTCGCCGGTCAGAGAACCGCCATGCTCCAGACAAGCGAACACGATGTCCCCAGCCAGACTCTCGGCTTGCTCAGCCTCGCCGGGTTTAGCATTGTCGTAGAGGACCAACGGGTGCAGGTTGCCGTCTCCGGCGTGAAAGACATTCGCTACGCGCAGGCCGTACTGCTCACTGAGGTTCGCGATCTTCTTTAGCACCGCGCCAAGCTCCATGCGCGGGACCACGCCGTCCTGGACGTAGTAATCTTTGGAGATGCGGCCCATCGCCCCGAAAGCCGCCTTGCGACCCTTCCAGAACAAAGCCCGCTCCTCGTCGTCTTCGGCGACCCGTATCTCCGAGGCGCTGTTCTCTTCGCAAGTCTTCATAACCTTATCGAATTGGCTCGCGACCTCGGCTTCGGGGCCATCGAGCTCCACGATCAGGACGGCTCCAGCTTGCGGAAAACCGGGCGCAACTGTCGCCTCGACTGCCTCGATGGTGAGGGCATCCATCATCTCTATCGCCGCCGGTATGATGCCCGCACCGATGATCCCGGAAACCGCTCCACCGGCCTCTTCCGTATCCTTGAAAGCCGCCAGGAGAGTCCTGACCGATTCCGGCTTTCGCACGATCCGGAGCGTAATCTTCGTCGCGATGCCGAGCGTTCCCTCGGAGCCCACGAACGCGCCCAAAAGTTCGTAGCCTGGAGCGTCAGGGGATTTGCTGCCGCCGATGTGGACCATTGAGCCGTCCGCGAGCACGACTTCGGCACCCATAACGTGGTTTGTGGTGAAGCCGTATTTCAGGCAGTGGACGCCGCCGCTATTCTCGGCGAGATTGCCGCCGATGGAAGAGATGACCTGGCTGGCCGGGTCCGGGGCGTAGTAGTAGCCGTCGTCCGCGACCTCCTGGCTCACCCAAATGTTGATGACGCCCGGTTCCACGACTACCCGTTGATTCTCGATATCCACTTCGAGGATACGCCGCATCCGGGCCAGCACGATCAGGACTCCCGATTCAACCGGCAAAGCGCCGCCGGACAATCCCGTGCCAGAACCTCGCGCCACGAATGGGATGCCTTCGGAGTAGAGGAGTTTCACTACATCCTGGACTTGTTCGGCGGATTCCGGCAGGACTACCAGTTCCGGAATGACGCGGTAGTTCATCAGGCCGTCGCATTCATAGGTGCGGAGTTGCTCGTGCTCGGAGATCACACCTTGCGGCCCGAGTATTTCTTGCATCTCCTGGATCAGTTGACTGCGCTCCATACTTGCCTCCTTAGCGAAAAAGCTTCGTCTTCCGCTCCCTAACTAGAACTACGCCAGCCCCACTTCTTTAGGGATTGATTCTACCCGAAACCCCAAGCCGAAGGAACACCCGTAGCTCCAATGTCCTTGACGGTACACAAGCACGCCAGTGGCCCGGCATTCGGGTGGTGTATAAGATCCAAGCCTAGAGCAGCGACACACTGGAGGGCGATGCCGGAGATGCGCGAACACTTGCAGGAGATCCTAGAAGCTGGACTGAAGGCAGCGGACCCGGCGAAAGCCGTTCACAGCTTCGTGCGGTTGGAAGGTGAGGATCTCATTGCGGAGGAGACTCGCTTTTCGGCGAAACGAGTCTTCGTGGTATCCGTCGGTAAAGCGGCGGGCGCGATGGCCGATGCCGCTGAAGAGCTTTTGGGAGATCGCATCGCAGGCGGCCTGGTTGTGACGAAGGATGACCACAACCCCGGTCCCGACAGCCTGGATACTCTCTTCGCCTCTCACCCCGAACCCGACGAACGCGGTGTGGAGGCTGCACGTAAGGTAGCGGAACTCGTGGAGACTCTGGAGGACGGAGACCTGTTGCTAGCGTTGGTCTCCGGAGGGGCTTCGGCGCTTTTGGCGGACGCCGCGCCACCTATCGAGCTTTCGGAGTTGAAGGAATTAACCGGGGCGTTGTTGAGAAGCGGGGCGGATATCGGTGAGATCAACACGGTAAGAAAACACGTCTCAACCCTGAAAGGCGGCGGACTCGTGCGGCTGGCATCCCCGGCACCGGTTCTCGCACTCCTCCTCTCAGATGTGGTCGGTGATGAACCTTCGTCCATCGCCAGCGGTCTCACAACCCCGGACCCGACGACGCTGGACGATACCCAAAGCGTATTGAAACGCTACGGCATCGAGCCCGCGTCGAGCATAACCGAGCACCTACGCACTGCGGAGGAGACACTCAAGCCTGGCGACGAGGCTTTCGAGAGAACGGTAAGTGTCGTGTGCGGGGGTGGACGGCACGCGGCGGAGGCTGCTGCGTCCCAGGCGCGGGATCTCGGCTACACCCCCGTGCTTCTCACAACCACGTTGACCGGCGATGCGACCGAGGCCGCGCATATGTACGCGGCGATAGCGCGGGAAGTGATGGCGAGCGGCAATCCGGCGGCGGCTCCATGCGCCATCATATCCGGTGGCGAGGCGACCGTAACCGTGCGCGGGGATGGAAAGGGTGGCCCAAACCTGGAGTTCGCACTGGCTCTGGCGGTAGAATTGGAGGGTGTCGATGGATGGTCGGCATTCGCCATCGACACCGATGGAAACGATGGCTCCACGGATGCGGCGGGCGGCATGGTGGACGGTCGCACGGCGACAAAGATACGCGAGAGCGAGAGGGAACCTGCGGCGGATCTAGCCGAGAACGACTCGTATCCGGCCCTGGCTGCGGCGGATTCTCTAGTTAAGACCGGGCCGACCGGCACCAACGTCAACGACTTGCGGGTAGCTTTGATCCGCTAACTCCCCTTGATGTATTACGTACTTCTCGCGGGTTCCATAACCTACATCTGGATCTACGGCTTCGGCTTCAACCTCGATACGATGGTCCTTCTAGACCTGATCGGCGTTCTGGTCGCCCTGGGAGTCGTTGGAAACCGTCAAACCAAGCGACAAGAATCAACCAAGCCAGCTTCGACTTCGACGTAGAGCAACTCCAATATTGTCCGCCTCCTCTTCCGAGTGAGGCGGGCGGTTTTGTTCTATCCTCGGGCTTCGGCCCCGAATCGGTGCCGGAGGTTGCGCAAACCCCGTTGCATCTCCTGGATGCCATCCTCTTCGGGGTGAGCGATGCTCTGCTGTACTTCGGAGGCCAGCGAGAGGAGGATGCGGGTGGACTCGGGGAGTTGCGATCCACCGACGACGCCCCACATGGAAGTCGCCTGGACGCTGGCTTGCTTCAGGGTCTCGTTTGCCGCGTGACGGTCGCCTTTTCCGAGTCGCGTGTCGGCCTCTTCGAGAAGTTGGTCCAGGCTCCGATAATCGTTCTCCGCCCGGCGAGTGTCTTCTGTCATCGCGCTCCTTTACATGGTGCGTTGGTAGGTGCCTCGGAGCCCGACCGGCTCTCGTAGACGTTGAAGAATCGATCCATCTCGTCCCGATACTCTCTCAAAGATTCGGCGAGAAATTCGAGGTACGCTTCGCCACTCGCCGTAATGCCATAAGAACGTCGGGAAAGCATGTATTCAAACCGCTCGCAGCGCGAGAAGATCAACCCTTCACCCTCCATGCCACGCAGTATCCGATACATCTCCCCCGGCCTTATGCCGGTCAATCCCGCCGACTCGACCCTCGCCAATAACTCGCGCCCCCGAACCACCCCCGGACGGACGCAACTTAATAGAAATGCATCTACCAACCCACCAGACAACTCCCGAGCCTCAACTACCACCACGTCTCCCTCATACAGGATCTAAGCAGTCCCTTTATATGCCTTGAAACTCCCCGGCGATACACCCAATAGCACCAAAACGCCCATAATGGCCTGAACTATGTATTCATAACTACATATATAGTACAATGCAAGAGCTAATGTTCGCTGTCCGGTATGGTTTGTATAATGTCCGGGTTGGTGGGATTCGTGGTTTTCATAATATGTGTCAGCGTTTTTTGGAGGAGTCGTTTTGTCGGAGGATCGTTCGTTTTCGCACTTGGTATTAGTGGGTGCGTCGGCGGGCGGAGTCGAGGCTTTGAGTGAGCTAGTATCGACGTTGCCGGATGATTTTCCGGCGCCCATAGTCGCGGTGCAGCATTTGAACCCGGACAGAGAGAGTCACCTGCGGGATATTCTGACGCGTCGAAGTACGTTGCCGGTCAGGACGCTTGAGGAGCACAATTCGCTGCCTTTGGAGTCCGGGGTTGTGTTTGTGGTGCCGGCGGATCGGCACGTCAGCGTGACGGATACGGAGGTTTGCTTACAGGAAGATGAGCATGGGAGGCCCAAGCCATCCATAGATCTGGTCTTCGAGTCGGCGGCTGAGGTCTATGGAGATCGTCTGATCGCTGTTGTGATGACTGGGACGGGGAGTGACGGGTCAGATGGGGCTCGGGCGGTCAAGCGGGCCGGTGGGACGGTCGTTATCCAGGATCCCGAGACAGCGGCCCATCCTGGGATGCCGCAGTCGCTCGCGCCGAGCAACGTGGATATTGTGGTGGATCTCGGGAGCATCGGACGGGTGGTTTATGAGTTGCTTTCAGGGATCGAAGTTCCTACAGAGCCGGACGACAAGCGAAAGGTGCAGGAGTTTCTCGCAGAGGTCCGCGACAGCAACGGCATAGACTTCAGGAGTTACAAGACCCCGACCATAATGAGGCGACTGCAGCGCAGGATCGTGGCGACTGGCAGCGGGGACCTCGTTGGGTACAGGGCGTATCTCAGCGAGACACCCGAAGAGTACCAGAACCTCATAAACGCCTTTCTCATAAAAGTGACGGAGTTCTTTCGAGACGCGGCATTGTTCGAGTTCTTGCGGCGGGAGTTGGTACCGGAGATCATTGAGAAAGCCCGCGAGAATGGGAACCAGCTAAGGATATGGTCGGCGGGATGCGCCACGGGTGAGGAGGCTTATTCGCTGGCGATACTCGTTTCCGAGGCTCTGGGTGACGAGTTGGAGGACTTCGCGATTCGCATCTTTGCAACGGATCTTGACGAAACCGCCGTGGACTTCGCCCGCCACGGAGTCTATTCCAAGTCCGCCATCAACGGTCTGCCGGAGGAATTAAAAGAGCGGTATTTCGTGAGAGAGAATGGGACGTATAGGGTCAAGAAGCAGGTGCGGGGCATGATCGTTTTCGGGCAGCACGATCTCGCGCAGCGGGCGCCTTTCCCGCGCACGGACCTGGTAGTTTGCCGGAACGTCCTGATCTACTTCACCTCCGAACTTCAGAAGCGAGCCTTGCAACTCTTCGCCTACTCCCTGAAGGATGGTGGCGCATTGATACTCGGAAAGACCGAGACCCCGTCGCCACTCGGAGAGTTTTTCTCCCCGTGGGACAAACAAAACAAGGTCTACCGGCGGCAAGGAGAGCGGTTCCTGATGCCGGCGGTTAGTTCCGCTGACCCGACACCGCTACCGTCGCGAAGCCGGTCGGGTGTGGCTCCGGCTCGCACTATCGAGTTCGCCAGCGCCGTTCGCGAACGGCGGGAGGCGCGTGAGGAACGCGGCCACGACAACATATTTCTACAGAAATTCCCCGTTGGGATTGTTATTGTCGACCGCCGCTACGACATCCTCTCCATAAACGCCGCAGCTCGCAGGTTGTTGTCGATCAGCGATCCCGCCGTGGGCGAGGACTTACTGCACATGATCCAGGGCGCACATTACGCGGAGATTCGTTCGGCCCTGGATACAGCCTTCGAGACGGGCGAGTCAACTGGGGTAGAGGATTTCGCCGTCGAGGACTTGCCAACCGGCGAGCAACGCTACCTGCGCATCGCGTGCCATCCCCGCCTGGAACCAACCACCGAGGTCCGGGCTCTCTCCGTCATGATCGTGGTGAGCGACGTGACGGACCTCGTGAACCGTCGCCTGGAACTCGAAAATCGCCTGGAGAGCGTCGAGGAGAAACTGGGCGACGTAGCGGCTGCTGCTGCCGAAGAGCGCGAGACCCAGGACATCCTGAAACAACGGCTCGTTGACACGAACCAACGCTTGATCGAGTCGAACGGAGAACTGACATCTCTCAACGAGGAGCTACAGACCACTAACGAGCAATATCTCATCTCGAATGAGGAGGCCCAATCCGCCACCGAAGAAGTCGAGACGCTTAACGAGGAGCTTCAAGCCACCAACGAAGAGCTAGAGACGCTCAACGAGGAGCTTCAGGCCACGATAGAAGAGTTGAACACAACCAACGAAGACCTTCACGCTCGCGGCGCGGAGCTTCAGGCACTGGCGACGGCTTCGGAGACGCATTATCAGAACACCGAGGATTCGCGGCGGCGGTTGCAGAATCTTCTCAGTCAAGTTCCCTCGATGGTAGCCATCGTGCGTGGCGAGGAGCATACGATGCAGTTTATAAACGCACCCTATGCGCGGCTTCTGGGTCAGCCCGAAGAGCAGTTGATCGGCAAGCCCGTTAGCGAAGTTTTTGCCGAAAATAAAGAGTTTTTGGAGCTGCTGGATCATGTTTACGAGATCGGCTCTCCGGCGGCTTCGGAGACCCCGGCGAGGTTCGACCGGGCCAGCGACGGGCTCGTGGAGAATACGACCTTCGACTTCATCTACCAGCCGCTATGGACAACCGACGGAGTAATTGACGGGGTCATGATCCAGGGCTTCGACAACACCAATACACCGCCCGAAAGCAAGCCGAACGGCTCGTTCCCCCACATCCTAGAGGAACCGAAACGCCTGATATCAGCCCTCGCCAGTATGCCAGACGCCGTGCTGGTCGTGGACGGTGCCGGAGAATCACTCTTCGTCAACGAGGCTTTCGAGGAGATGTTTGGAGAGGATAGCCACAAATTCGTGGCTTACTCGCCGGAGAGTGGTGAAGACCTGGCTCCAGACGGTACTCCACAGGCCCGAGCGTCGAAGGGCGAAGCGTTCCGCATGGAGTTCCTATCCCGCGCCGCCGACGGTGAGAAGCACCGCTTCGAGGCAACGGGACGCGCAACCGGCGGCGACAAGGGCGGGGTCGTCGTGATCCGGGAGGTTTTGAGTTGAGGCCGACTACTAACTCAGGTGCGACGTTCGTTGTGGAATACGGCTCGTGACGAGCCACAAGCCTCGCGAGAGAGCCGAAGATCGCGAGCTGTCTCCCATCGAGAAGCGCGACGAGGAACTGGCTGTTCAGGAGTACGAGGCATGGCTCACGCCGCAGTCGCTGGACAAGGGTGCTATGTCCCGTATGCCGTCCCAGCGACGATTAGAGATTCTGAACTCTATAAGCCGCACTTTCGCAAGCACCATGCGGGCCAGCATGATCGAACGGAAACGTTTCAGTCGCGAACGCGAACGCCTCCTGGATCGTGAACGGGCGGCCCGAGTCGAGGCCGAGGCCTCTCAACGGTCGTTGCACGAGGCACTTGAGAGCATCGGGGACGCCTTCTCCGCGCTGGACGAGAACTGGCGCTACACCTACGTCAACGAGCGAGCCGTCGAATACGCTGGTCGTTCGCGCCGGGATTTGATCGGTCGTCACTTGTGGAACGTTTACCCGGAACTTGCCGAAGGCAAGTCATACGCCGAGTTGCGTCGCGCCTCGGACAAACAGACCGTCTCACAGGTCGAACTATACTCGGAGAGACTCGGACGCTGCCTACAGCACCGGGCTTTTCCCTCGCCTATGGGTGTTTCCATCTACACCAGAGACATTACCGAACAGCGCGTGGCCGAAGAAGCGCTGCGCCGTAGCGAGGAACGCTATCGCTCGCTGGCTACGACAACCTCGGCTATCGTCTTCACGGCCACAGGCGACGGCCACCTAACAATCGAAGCGCCGGGATGGCAAGAATTCACCGGCCAGGAACCGTCGGAATACGCGGGTCTCGGTTGGCTGAAAGCCATTCATCCTGGCGACCGGGAACGAATCGCTGAGGAGTGGGCGCGGGCGGTGGCAGACGGCAAGCCCGTCGAGCTCTCCTACCGTCTTTGCCACCACAGCGGTCATTACCGACACGTCCTGGTGCGGGGTGTCCCCTTGCTGGAGGATGACGGGATCCAGGTGCGGGAGTGGATCGGGACTGTGACCGACGTCCATGACCGGAGATTGGCGCGGGAAGAGCGCGAACAATTCATGGCGCGAGAGTGGAAAGCCCGTTCCGCCGCCGAGGAGCGGAGTAGGATCAGCCGGGAGTTGCATGACCGGGTGGCTCATTCGATGGCTGTCGCCTACCAGAGCCTTCAGATCCACGAGGCCATAAAGGACCGAGACCCGCAAAGCGCAGCCGCCCGCATGAAGATCGCGCAGCAGACCACCCGCGAAGCCCTGAACACCACCCGAGACCTCTCGATGGAACTCCGCCGCACGGAGGTCGCCGAAGGACTCTCCTCAGCCCTCTCGAACCTCCTGCGAACCGCCCTGCCACCGAGCATGAAGTCTGAGGTAAGCGTCAAAGGCGACGAGTCAGCGGTCCCCCCGGAAGTGCGCGAGCCGCTGTTTGTGATCCTGCGTGAAGCTATCCGAAACGCCGTACGGCACTCGGGAGCGAGCCACGTCTCCGTTGGCGTCGCGGTGCTACGGAATGTGGTCGTCGGTACGGTAAAGGACGCTGGTTGCGGCTTCGATCCTGATGGAGGATCAAACAACGGCATCCGGTCCATGCGCGAGCGCGTGGCGCTTCTCAAGGGCCGATTAGATATACAATCCTCCGATGGAGAAGGCGCGGCGGTTCGAGTTGAGATACCTTTCGGTCCCTCAATAGACGAGCCGCTCAAAGCGGCGGGAGACAATTGGTGATCGACAGTCCGATAAGAATATTGCTCGCGGACGACCACACTATGTTCCGGCAGGGTTTGAAGGAGATGCTCTGCACCGACGGAGACATTGAGGTCGTGGGCGAGGCCGAGAACGGTCGCGAGGCTGTGGAAGTCTGCCGCAAGGTGCTTCCAGACATCGTCATTCTCGATGTGGAGATGCCCGTCATGGGAGCGCGAGAGTCGATGAGCGCATTACTCAGGATCTCACCGCGTCCGAAAGTCCTGATCGTAACCATGTTCGATAATCCGCGACTGGTGCGCGAGTTGCTGTCCCAGGGAGCGAGCGCGTACCTCGTCAAGAACGCCTCCATGGAAGAGCTGCTCTCCGCCGTCCACAGCGCCGCTAACGCCTCCGAGGACGGCAACGTCGTGCTCGCCGTCCCGCGGGATGTGCTGGACCGGGCCGAGCGCGAACCCGAGAACGAACCGTCCGCACGAGAACTAGAAGTGCTTTTGCTCGCCGCCCGAGGGCTATCCAATCGGCAGATTTCGGTCGCGCTCAACCTGTCGGAGTCGACCGTCAAGCGACATCTGGCGAACCTGTATCCAAAGATCAAAGTAAGTTCCAGGGGAGAGGCCACCCGCAAGGC
>JBGTFQ010000224.1:0-1945 GCA_041747155.1 Rubrobacteraceae bacterium | reverse complement strand
GGGGGCGGCCTGCGCGAGGGCGGCGGCGACGGGTTCGATCTCCCTCAACTGCGCCCGGCATTCCTCGCAACCGTCGAGGTGCGCCTGCAGGGCCGTCCGCTGCTCTTCGTCAAGCTCTCCAAGGACGAACGCCCCGAGCATCTCGCGCCAGTAGCGGTGGTCTCCGGAGGTCATTCCGTCCATCCCATCTCCTCCATCGCCAGCCGCAAGGACTTGAGCCCGTAGAACAGGCGGCTGCGCATCGTACCCTCCGGGACCCCGGTCTTGACGGCGACCTCCGCGCAGGAGCGACCACGGTAGTAGACCTCCATGATCGCGTGTCGATGGTCGGTACTGATGCGTCTGAGTCCTTCCTCGACCCCCCAAGAGCGGAGGACGATTTCGATTTGGTCGTTCTCCGCGGGCGAGTGCTCGTCCTTGAGCTCGGCGGGCTCCGGCCGCGCGGAACGCGCTCGGGCCAGATCTATGACAACGTTGCGAGCGATGGCGAACATCCAGGTCCTCAAGGAGCTAAGCTCCGGGTCGTAACGGTCGGCCGCGCGCCAGGCTCGCAGAAAGGTCTCCTGAACCACTTCCTCAGCCAGGCCGTCGTCATCCAAAGCCCGACGAGCCATCCGGTACAGCTCGCCACCATGCGCGGCGTAGACGGCACGAAGCCCGGCCTCGTCTCCGAGAGCGGGTTTGCCGACGTTTCTCTCACCGCTAATGGCCGCGAAGGGGTCGTGGTTCGCTATGATCGTGATCTAATGCCAGTCAACGGTTGTCTCTGTAGTCGTCGAAGAGACCGTGCATGTATTTGTCCCACAAAACATACTACCCCCCTGGTCGGCTTATCGGTGCTAGCGAGGACCAATATAACAACGATTATATAGTCTCCTCTCTCGTCAAATATTGTCGCGTAGCATCGTCCCATTGGGTATACGATGGATGGGTCCCAAGCGTTCAAACTTGCTTATAAAAGCCGAAGAGCCGAGCGCAACGCCCCCGGCTCTTCGGGTCGATACCCTGTCAGGCATCAACTATTAGCTTTCCATGTCTCTAACGGTTCTGGCCGGGAGCGCGCTCGGAAGGACTGCCAGTATCAGCGCGGCAGCTAGAGGCACCCGGATCCGCAGCTCCTTGCGCCCCCTTCTCCTGCACAAAGTCCGTGCCGAAGTACGAAAAGCCCGGCGAATCCCCCTCCACGCAGTGAGCGGCGGAAGCCGGACCTGCGACCATCAGCGAGGACATCACCGCGAATACGGCACCCAAGATAATCTTCTTTTTATTCATATATGTTCACCTCCTTTTTCTCTTATAGCCATGTACTACGGGCGACGACCCTCGACCGTTCACTCCGCTCATGAGAAGAGAAGTGGACCGAGGAAGAATTCCGGTCCACACGAGCCGTTCGCCGGTTTAGTGGTGTCTGACGCGACTGCGGCTCGAACCCCTACCCGCGCTCCTCCAAAACCTTCTGATACTCGGCGTGGACGGCCTGTATGTCCTTCCAGACCAGGCGTTTGGTGTTCTGGAGATCGTCACCGCGCTGTCGCAGCACGTAGGCTGGGTGGAAGGTCGCCATCACTTTCGCGCCGTGGATTTCGTACCACTGGCCCCGGTCTTTTGTAATGCGGAAGTCTTTATCTATGAGGGTCTTGGCCGCAGGACTGCCGAGGCACAGGATGATCTCGGGCTTCACCGCGTCCATCTGAGCTTCGAGGTACGGGTTGCAAGTCTTGATCTCCCCGGCCTTAGGTGGACGGTTCCGTAGTCGTCCGCCCTCTTCCAGAGTGGCTCGGCACTTCACGATATTGGTGAGGTAGACCTGATCCCGCGTAAGCTCGACCGCGTTCAATATGTCGTCCAGAAGTTTTCCGGCCCGACCCACGAACGGCAGCCCGGTAGCGTCCTCGTTCTCGCCCGGTCCTTCCCCAACGAGCATTAGCGGCGAGTGAGGGTCCCC
>JBGTFQ010000223.1:0-6773 GCA_041747155.1 Rubrobacteraceae bacterium | reverse complement strand
CGATCCCAACGCTCGGTACACCACACGAGCTTCTTATGAGCGTTGTTCCAAGAGTTAGTCCTCTCAACGACCCAACGTTGCCCGCCCTGTAGAGGTGTTGGCTTACCCTTCTCGGAGATCATAGACTCAAGACCACGAGACCTCAGTTTCTCTCGGGTAGTGTGCGAGTCGTAGCCGCGATCAAGGTGTACGCTCATCTGCTCGGGTAGTGGCCCGAAGATCTCTAGGGTGTCCAGAGTCTCTTCCAACAGTGGAGAGTCGTGGCGGTTAGCTGGAGCGGCTACAGTTCCAAGCGGGATACCGTTAGCGTCTACGAGCGTGAAGCGTTTTATGCCCTGTTTTCCCCTGTCCACCGGGCTACAACCTGCCTGCTCACCACCACAAGGAGCCTTCGTGATGCAGCAGTCGACAGCCACATCGGAAAGCTCCAAACCGACAATGTGGTCGTAGGCATCAAGCACTACCTCCCGCAGTTTCTCCATCGCCCCGGAGTCGATCCATTCATCGCGCCGCCGGCGCAACGTGGTCGCCGAACATGACTCATCAGAGATTCTGTCGTAGGCACAGCCAAAAACGAGTACCTGCACGAGCTTGTCGAAGACTAATCTGTCGGGCACTCGGTGACGGTGGCAGCCGAGCGGATGATCTATTTTTCTCAGAGGTAGTAGAGCGGCGAACTGCTCCCAGATGGGCTCAATGAGGTATGTTGGCAGAGCGGGCATGGGCTTGCTCCTTCATCGGAAAGCTTGAGTAACTTCCCGAATGATTTAGCAGCCCGTGCTCTACTCATACACGGGTATGTCCTACGCTTATTGGCGTAGGCTCTTGTCTCGCTCCTCCACTTTCACGGATAGATGCTCGTAGTCTACCGTTGTGGCGGGATCAATTCGTAGAGGATACCTTCCTCGACTACCTCGACCTGGAAGCCAGCCGCTAGAAAATACCCGATCTCGACGCTCTCCTGATCCAGCAAGTACACAGGACCATCTTCCGCCGCTTCCCTCGCTGCTTCTACGCCGGTGACATCATGCGTCGCGTATCGGGCGGCGGTGTCCGCGGCGTTGAGTCTTGCAGGCCATGCCAGGTCGTAGGTAGTAACCTCGATCGGTCGGAACGGGTCTAGGAGCGTGAGATCCGTGCGCTCTCCCTCGACAATTACCATGTACCACAGCGAGCTACGATTTTGCAAAATGGTCGCTCCCGGCTCGGTGTTCTCGGCCACAGCTTCTATGGTTTTGTGTCCTTCCCGGTCCTCGCTGCGGTCGACGTTTCCGTAGTTCATAGCCGCCGTCAGAATCGGTGAGAGCAGGAGCAAACCCATAAACACTCCCGCCAGCAAGACCGCGCCCCGGCTGCTTGAGTGGCCGAGCTTGCCGAGTAGAAAGTGCGCCCCAAAAGAGATCCAGAGCCCTACCATCAAGTAGGTCGGCATGAAGTACAGATGCACGTCGTAGATGTCGTAGCTGAGGGAATGGACGAGCCAACCCAGGTACAGAATACCTGTCAGTACGGCCAACGGACGTTCCTTGCGAACGACGACGAATGCTCCGAGAAGCGAGATCGCCAGCAAGAAAGGTCCAAACTCAGCCAGTAGTTGACTGCCGTAGAAAAGTACCCTCCCCGGTAATGCTCCAGGGCTGACACCGAAGTACGAACTACTGAGTTGCGACCCGGTGACCAACTCCAGAAATCTCGCGGGGGTCGTTGGATCATTTTCGCGCATCGGGAGCGCCGTCGAACCTCTGATCGGCAAGTACACGTAGGGTACGAGAGCCAATAAAAACAGCCCCGCACCTTTTAGAACCAGGCCAAAACTCATCAGCTTGCGATGATCCACCAGCGCCACGAAGACCAAGCCCGCAGGTATGACGAGGCCACTTGTGAGGTGGTTGGTAAGAGCCAATCCCATAAGAAATGCCGTGAGCAACAAGTAGCGATCCCGCCGTGAATCCCGCCAGAGCAGGAGCGTCACAATAGGAGCCAGGACCAAGAGCGCATTCAACGTATACACCTCGGCGACCACAGCCATCGACCAATACGTCGGCCCGACAGCGACCGCTAAAGAACCAACCACAGCAGCGACAACGCTCCGAGTCGTCAACCAAGCTGCCACGTAAACCAGTAACGCCGCAAACGCCGCATAGACCGCCGATGCCAGGTTAACCCGGTAAGCTACGTCACCGAACGGCAGGTAAGTAAATAAATGCGTGAGCATTAGATACGTCGGATACCCGGTTGGATGCGTGATGCCGAGCGTATAAACGTGTACCTGGAGCATCGCCGAATCCATCAGCGAGGGCCGCTCGTAGTACAGAACCCCTGGCGCGAGAGTCCAAACGTAGAGACCGAATGCCGCGAAACAGACACCCGCTCCCGCGAGCGCGGCCATCGATCCGCGAACCGAACCGCCCCGCTTCTTCACGCCCTTCGGACTATCTAGCAAGAATAGTCTTGTTCAGAATCGATAGCGGATCAGCCAACCTCAGGTTCCAGAATGCAGGTTGATGAAGTGATCTCCGCACTATAATTCTCAAGACCAATTGAGAACACCTCAAACACGCCAAAACTTTCCTGTTGCCTACGAGTTCTTACTCTTTCCAATACGACTACTCTGCAAACCGACTTGATCTACTGCTGTTCGGTAATAAAATATGAGCGTGCTGGACTCAGATTTGGTTCGGTGCGTTTTCTCCGAATAGGGGAAGAATAAGATGGAGATTTTAGGCGACCAGGAGGTTTTGAGACATGATATGTGAGAACTGCGGGGTTCGACCGGCTAGTGTACAAGTGTTTCAGGGGCAGGGTAGCGAGCGGGTAGCGGCGTTCTTTTGTATGCAGTGCGCCAGACAGCTTGGGATGGTCGGGGGTGGCGGTGCTGATTCGGGGATGAATCCGTTCGAGATGCTTCAGAACCTCATACAGCAGCAGAATCAGGGGCCGGGGAGTATGTTCGAGGCTCTGAGTCAGGAGGCACAGCAGGCTGTCATGCGGGCTCGCGAGTCGTCGGCGGGGACTACGCGAACGGCTGCTATTGGCACGGATCACCTGCTTGCCGGTATCGTGACCGGGGAGAATATCGCTACTCAGGCTCTCGGTCGAGCTGGAGCTGATGTGGACGGTATGCGGGCACGGTTCAGCGAGTTCCGGGGAGATCCCGGCGAAGAGGTCTACACTTTCACTCCGAGCGCGAAGCGGGCGTTGCAGCTCGCCTTCACTTCGGCGCGACAGATGGGTTCTGGACAGGTCGGCAGCGAGCATCTGCTGCTTGGCTTGCTCAGCGAGGGAGACGGGAATGCCTACCGGATATTGCAGCAGCATGGCGGCGCGGACGGGGAGTCTTTGCGGCGTGAAATACTTCGTCTTATGCAGCAGCGGGGAGCGCAGATGAATCCCAGCGCCGGTACGCCAGGGGCAGCCGGTGGAGCTGGTATGGGTGGTGGGCAGGAAGGTCCGCCTAGTAGTACGCCGGTCCTGGATCAGGTAAGTCGAGATCTAACCGAGATGGCTCGAAACGGCGAGCTTGACCCGGTTATTGGCCGCGCCGAGGAGATAGCGCGTGTAGTCCGTATCCTCTCGCGGCGCACCAAGAATAATCCGGTACTCATCGGCGAAGCAGGCGTCGGCAAGACCGCCGTGGCCGAGGGGCTAGCTCAACGCATCGTCTCTGAGGATATTCCAGAGTCCCTACGCGGCAAGCGCGTCATGGCGTTGGATGTGGGTGGGCTCGTCGCTGGCACTCGTTTCCGGGGAGATTTCGAGGAGCGGATGCAGCAGATGATCAAAGAGCTTCAGCAGGAGGAGAAGAATATCGTCCTGTTCATAGACGAGCTTCACACGCTCGTAGGCGCTGGTGGCGCGGACGGCGCGGTCAACGCTTCAAACATGCTCAAGCCTGCACTCGCCCGAGGTGAGCTGCAGGTTGTGGGCGCGACCACCCTCGACGAGTACCGTAAGCACGTCGAGAAAGACCCCGCTCTCGAACGGCGTTTCCAGCCTGTTCTGGTGGACGAGCCGACGGTCGAGGAGACCACCCGTATTCTGTTCGGCCTGCGCGATCGTTACGAGGCGCATCATCGCGTTCGGGTTTCCGATGAGGCCATAACCGCCGCCGCTCAACTCGGTGACCGTTACATCACCGACCGATTCTTGCCGGATAAGGCCATAGACCTGCTCGATGAAGCCGCCGCCGAAGTGCGCCTGCGTGCTGCAGTAACGCCGGTCGACGTAAAGCGCATCGAAGAGGAGATAGCCAACCTCGAACGCGAGAAGGACGACGCCGTGAGGGCCGAAGATTACGAGACCGCAGCGGGTCTCAAACAGCGGCAGGAGCAACTAAGAGCCGAGCTTCAGCAGGAACACGAAGGCTGGGCCGGACGCCGCGAGACCGACGCCCCCGAGGTCTGCCGTCAGGACATAGCTCGAATACTCGAAGAATGGACCGGCGTTCCTGCCACCAACATCGTTCAGGAAGAGGCCGAGAGGCTTCTCAACCTCGAAGCCGTGTTGCACGAGCGGGTCATCGGCCAGGAACCAGCGGTCGACGCTGTAGCCGAAGCCATCCGACGGGCGCGGGCCGGTATAAAAGACCCCAAGCGACCCGTCGGTAGCTTCATCTTCCTCGGGCCTACGGGTGTCGGTAAGACCGAGCTTGCCCGGACGCTCGCGGATTATCTGTTCGGGGATCAGGAAGCCATGATCCGGATAGACATGTCCGAATATCAGGAGAAGCACACCGTCTCCCGGCTCGTCGGCGCGCCTCCGGGCTACGTCGGCTACGAGGAGGCTGGACAGCTCACCGAAGCCGTCCGGCGCCGCCCGTACAGTGTGGTGCTCTTCGATGAAATAGAGAAAGCCCACCCGGACGTGTTCAACACGCTACTGCAAGTACTCGACGATGGGCGCCTCACCGATGCGCAAGGAAGGACGGTCAACTTCGAGAACACGGTCATCATAATGACCTCAAACGTCGGTAGCCAACACCTCATATCTAACAAGCAATTCGGGTTCACCTCCGGCGATGGTGTGGACTTTAAGGAGACCGAGCGTCGGGCGAGGGAAGCTTTGGAGAGCGCCTTCCGTCCCGAGTTCCTAAACCGGGTCGATGAGATCATCGTCTTCAAACCCTTGAGCAAGGAAGATGTGCTCAAGATCGTGGACATCATGCTCGCCCGACTCAACAAACACCTCGAAAGCCAGCGCATAAGCGTCGAAGTAACCGACGCCGCTAAGGAATTCCTGGCCGAAGAAGGCTACGACCCGAAATTCGGGGGTCGACCATTAGCCCGCGCCATTCGCCGTTACATAGAAAACCCGCTCTCCAACAGCATAATCGGGGGAGACTTCGACCCCGACGACACCATCGTCGTGGATCTCGCAGGCGACGAGCTTACCTTCAAGCCGAAAGTGCCCGCAGCGTAGAAACGTCCAACGCTACGTTTTCATGAAAGGCTCCCGAAAACCGGGGGCCTTTCTATTGCTTTGGCTACCGGCTTTCCAGAGACTTGGTGCAGCTAAGGAGCGCGTCCAGAAACCGGGCGCGTTTCTTATTGCCCAGCCCATCGAGCATCTGCTCCTCGATCTCATCTACCGTTCGGTGTGCTTTGACGAGGGATTTCGTCCCGCGCTTTGTGAGGAAAGCCTGCAGCACGCGACCGTGCTCGGGATGGTCTCGCCGTTCTACGAGCCCGTCGCCTTCCAGGTTCGCCAGGATCTGATTCATCGTCTGCGGCGTTACGAAACACCGTCGGGCCAGCGCCGCCCCGGAGAGACCGGGACTATCTTCCAACACACTCATTGCCGCGTACTGGGGCGTGGTTAGCCCACCGTCTCGCAATCCCGCATCCATCTTGAGCCGCAATGCGTGCTGAACCCGCTTCAACTCGTACCCGATCCTGCCATCCACAGTTTTATTGTTCATCTTTGAAACTCCCTCTTGAATATTATCAGTACTCTTATATTATTGACAGTGTACTGACAAGTATAACCGAAAGGAGTGGAGGAAATGGGAAAGACAGTTGGGCCTGATTTCGTAGCTTTGCAGGTACGAGACCTAGACGCTTCCAGACTGTTCTATACGGAGTATTTGGGGCTTGAAGTGGATCCGAACGGGCCTTCGAGTGCGGTGGTTTTTCGGACGGAGCCCATATCTTTCGCGGTTCGAGAGCCGAGCGTAGACCTCGACGCCGTAGACAAGCTCGGTTGGGGTGTCGCGTTGTGGATGAAGTGTGACGATTCCCACGAGCTCTACCGTTCGCTACGATCCGGCGGGGTCGAGATAGCGCAAGAGCTATTCGACGGTCCATTCGGTAGAACGTTTGCGTTCGTCGACCCGGATGGCTACACGGTCACGGTCCACGATGACTAAAAATAGCTTCGAGCTACACCCTACAGGTCCGTACTCAATAGCCGCGAGCGAGAAGTTTCTGGAAGGTTTCGCCCCCGCTGCTTATGAGACAAAGAGTGAAGGCCACTTGCACATGGCCTTCGTGTGCGACGGCTCTGAAGACGCCGTAGGTGTGTGCGTGCGCTCGGAGGAGAACACGATCATCGGCGAGATATTCGGTGGCGTAGACATCGAAGTGGTGCGGCGACAAGTGGAGCGAATACTTTCGCTGGATGTTGATGGTAGCGGGTTCCCGGAGGTGGGGGAGCGAGATGCTGTCGTGGGTCGATTACAGGAGCGGTATCCAGGGTTGAGGCCGGTATGTTTCTATTCGCCCTACGAAGCTGCGGCGTGGGCGATCATCGGCAATCGCATCCGCATCGTGCAGGCG
>JBGTFQ010000222.1:0-8183 GCA_041747155.1 Rubrobacteraceae bacterium | reverse complement strand
TTTGGCCGAAGGCGGCAACGCCCCCGAAAGCCTCGAAGTCGACGCTACCTGCACGCTAGACATGGGCAGCCTGAAGGTGACGACGGTAACCCTCGACGTGCGCGGACAGGTGCCGGGCCTCGACGAGGAAGGCTTCCAAAGTGCTGCGGAGCAGGCCGAGCAGACCTGTCCCATCTCCAACGCCCTACGCGGCAACGTGGACATCCAGCTAAACACCAGCCTGTCCTAGAGAGTCACCGCAAGCATTCCACGAGCCCGTCGGCGGTTGTCCCGTCCGGCGGGCTCGTTGTTCTTCATCCACTACGCCGTGGGGTTTCTTCTCGATCCAGTTCACGAACCGGGATATTTCAGGATGTTTGAGCAAGGCTTCCACCGTGTTGAGGTCGCGTTCCAGTTCCTTCTCGGTAAGGGTACGGTGGATTTGGCGGTGGCACGCCGGACAGAGTGGAACGGTTTGGTTCAAAGTCTCGCGGTCGTAGGAGCGTTTCACGCGCTTATTGCCGTGGCGAGTGCGTGGGATCAGATGGTGCCGAGTCCGCCGCTCCACGAAGCGACCACACAACCCGCAGACACCCTCGTTCTCGAAACGTTTCGACATGACGGAGCGAATCTTAACTGACGACCGGCAAGTGAATCGTGAAAACTCAGACCCGCAGCCGGGCCATCGAGTAAGAATCCACGTACTCGCCATCTCTAAAAGCATCCTGGCGATGGGTACCTTCGATCTCGAACCCAAACTTCTCGTACAAGGCTATGGCAACCGTATTGTCCACAAAAACGGTTAGTGAGACTCGCCTAAGGCCGAGCCAGTTGTCGGCGAGATCCAGCACCGCCTCCATCATCGCGGAGCCGATGCCTTTGCCCTGAAAGTCATCCCGAACGATCAGGTCAACGTTCCCCGTATGCCGCAAACGGGGCCGACTGTTGGTGCTCAGGTTTACAGTGCTAATCACCTCTCCCTCCACGCAAGCGACGAGCGAATGGAGACCTTCCGGTAGATCGGCGAGCTTCTTGCGCCACGCTTCGGCTGACGGAAACGGCAACTGCAGGGTTCCCGCTATGGCTTTCTGGCCGTTGAATACGCGGCGCAGCGCTTCGTAATCTTCCGGTTCGACGTGGCGTATCTCTATGTTCATGAGCCTCCTCTCGTGCGTGAGAAGAGTATAGAGAAGAGCCTCCGCCACTCACAGCGGAGGCTCTGGTTGACGCTGCTTACTTCGTGTCTACGACTTTTGCGGGTCTTGCTCGGGGGCGGCTTCCCGGATCTCCTCTTCTATGTCCGAGAAGCCGGTATTGGCCCGGACGTAGATCTCATCGTAAGAGATCTGGATACCGGCGCGGCGTTCCTCTTCCGCTCCTCGACCGCCGAGCAGCGTACCCAGGACGCAGCCCAGGAAGCCCAGTGGCACGGAGACTAGGGCGGGGCTTGCGAGTGGGAAGATCGCACCGTCGCCCAGGATGGTGGGACTCAAAGCCACGAGACCTACCGAGGAGATCAAACCGGTCAACATACCTGTGACCGCGCCTGCCGTGTTGAACTTCTTCCAGAAGATGAGCAGTAGTATTACTGGCACGTTCGCGCTCGCCGCCACTGCGAAAGCCAGTGCGACGAGGAACGCCACGTTCTGACCCAAGAACAGGATCGCGAGGGCTATCGCGAAGATCGATATGCCTGCGGATGTGTAACGCGCGGCCTTGAACTGCTCCTGCTCTGAAGCTTCGCCCTGACGTATGACGTTGGTGTAGAAGTCGTGGGCGAACGCGCCTGACGCGGCGATAACAAGACCCGCGACAACCGCCACGATGGTAGCGAAGGCGACCGCCGAGACGAAGGCTAGAAGCACTGGGCCACCGAGGGCTTCGGCCAGCAGTGGCGCTGCGAGGTTGCCGCCGGGGTCCGCTTCGACAATAGCGTCGCGGCCTACTAGAAGGGTTGCGCCGTAGCCGAGGATAGGCGTCATCAGGTAGAAGCCGCCGATGACCCAGGTGGCGGTGATGATGGACCGGCGAGCCGCTTTAGCGTCCGGGACGGTGAGGAATCGGATCAGGATGTGCGGCAAGCCCGCCGTACCAAGCACCAACGCGATGTTTAGCGAGATAAGATCCAACCCGGACGTGAGACCGCCTGGCGGTGCGGGTATGACCGCCTCTTGTCCAACCTCCGATTCGACTGCGGCGAAGAGGGCCAGCGGGTTGAAACTATACTGGGACAGCACCGCTACCACCAGGATGATCGAACCGGCGATCAAAAGCACGGCTTTGACTATCTGGATCCAGGTAGTCGCGACCATACCCCCGGCAACCACGTAAATGGTCATCAAAATACCCACAATAATTATCGCGAGCACCGTAGGAATGGGCAACAGCAGACTAATAAGCAGCCCGGCTCCGATCAACTGCGCGATCATATAGAACATGCTGATCACGACGGTGTTGAGAGCCGCAGCGCTTCGCACGCTCCGAGTGTTGAACCGGGCCGTCAGCACGTCGCCGACCGTATAGCGACCGAGGTTTCGGAGTGGTTCCGCGACTAGCAGCAGCACCACGAGGTATGCCACCAGGAAGCCGATAGAGAGATAGAAACCTGAGAACCCGTTGAGCGCGATGGCTCCGGCGATTCCGAGGAACGAAGCCGCTGAGAGGTAGTCGCCCGAGATGGCGAGCCCGTTCTGCCAGCTTGTGATCTCCCCGCCCGCCACGTAGTGCGAGCTGGCGGAAGTGTTCTTTTTGGACGCCCAGAAAGTTATAACCAGGGTGATAGAGATGATCCCGATAAAGAACGCGAAAGCGATATAGTCCTCGCTGCTCATGCGTCATCCCCTCCCTCAGCCGCTTGACGCCGCGATTTGTCCACGAGATCGTCCCACTTATTCGCTTGAGCTACGTATACATGCATAAGGATCCAAGTCATAGCGAACTGCGCGAAAGCATAAACGTAAGCCCCGGTGATCGAACCAACAACCTTGAAATTAAGCACCGTCGTAAACGCCGTCAGAATTGGTAGCGTAAAATAGAAAGCAAGGAAAAAGATCGTCGCCGGTATGATGAACGCCTTTTTACTTCGTATAAGCTCCTTGAATGCTGAGGTTTTCTCGACGCGAACCCACTCGTCTTGTTGCTCCACAGTGCCCCTTTCCCTAGAGGTATAGTAATGCTCGGACTCCTCCTGGATGCCCTGGTCCGGGACTATAATGTATACGGGTAAGCGGGTCAATGCTCAACGCAAAACCCCCCGGTCCCGAAGTACCGGAGGGTTCGCAAACGATTGCCTGTATGGGCTATGCCGAGAGTATTGGCTACTTTAAGCTAGCGTCTCCACCTTTACGGCACAGGCTTTGAATTCGGCGGTCCCGGAGCGAGGGTCGACGGCGTTGATCGTGAGTTGGTTGACCGGTGCTTGTTCGGGGAAGTGGTAACCGAGAAACACGAGGCCCAGACTAACTTTGTCCGTGATGCGAGCCTTGACGTCTATAGCACCGCGTCGGGAGCTGACCTTCACCATCTCCCCGTCTTCGACACCTAGCTTGCCAGCGTCTTCCTCGGTGATCTCCAGCAGCTCTTCCGCGTCCTTGACCTTCTTGTAGTCCTGGGTCATTGTCCCCGTGTTGTAGAAGGCCAGCCTGCGGCCCGTGGTTAGCAGGAAGGGATACTCTTCGTCGGGTTCCTCGACCGGTCCCTCATGGTCCACCGGGTGGAAGGGCGCACGCTTCTCGACTTCGTCGGCCCAGAGTTGGGCGTGCATAAACTTGGTCCCTACTTGCGGCTTCTCCTTGACATCCGTGGTTACTGCCGTGCCGCCTTTGTCGTGAGTGCCGACCGTACCGGCGGTTAGCTGTTCCTTGGGGGTGTTGTCGGAGATCTCCTCGATGCTTCCATCTAGGCAGGGCCACTGGATGCCACCGTATTCTTCCAAACGTTCGTAGGAGATGCCGGAGAAATTGGGGGCGAGCTCACGGACTTCGTTCCAGACATCCTCGGGGGATTCGTAGCTCCAGCCCGCGCCCATCCGGTTCGCGACATCCGTGAGGATCTCATCGTCGGGACGCGCTTCGCCGGGAGCTTCGACGGCTTTGCGAACCCGCTGCACCCGACGCTCGCCGTTGACGAACGTACCGTCGCTCTCCGCCCAACTCGCCGCCGCTGGGAAGACGACATCCGCCAATCGCCCGGTCTTGGTCAGGAAGATGTCTTGCACTACCAGGAAGTCCAGGTCGCTGAAGAGTTTGGTGGAGTGGTTCTCGTCCGCATCGGATTGGCAGGGGTTCTCCCCGATCACGTACATGGACCGTATTTCGCCGGATTCCATCGCGTCGTGGATCTGAGCTTGGTTCTTGCCGACGGTGGACGGAATAGGAGTGCCCCACACGCGCTCGAAGTTTTCTTGCGCCTCGGGGTCATCCCAGGTCCAACCACCAACGAGCCTATTTGGAAGCGCACCCATGTCGCCACCGCCTTGCACATTGTTCTGGCCGCGCAGCGGGTTGAGCCCGGAGCCGTACTTGCCGACGTGGCCGGTCAGAAGCCCGAGGTTGATGAGTGCGAAAACGCCGTCGAGGCCGTTGTGGTGCTCGGTGATGCCGAGTGTCCAGTTGATGGTGGCCTTATCCGCCGTGGCGTACATCCGGGCGACTTCGCGAATGTCTTCGGCGGGTACGCCGGTGATCTCCTCGGCCTTCTCAGGTGTGTAGTCGGCGACTTTCTCCCGAAGCTCCTCAAAGTTCTCGGTCGCCCGCTCGACGAATTCCTTGTTGTAGAGATCCTCCTCGATAATGACGTGCGCCATCGCGTTCGCCAGCGCGATGTCGGTCCCGACCCGCACTGGCAGCCACTTGTCCGCGCGCTTGGCCTGGTCGATCTTGCGGGGGTCGATGACGACCATCTTCGCGCCGTTCTTTACTCCCCGGCGCATGTGGTTGTAGATGATGGGGTGACACTCTTGCGTGTTGCTACCCCAGCAGATTATTACGTCGCTGTGCTCGAACTCCTCGTAGGAGGTAGTCGCGGCTCCTGTACCAAACACTGCCACCAGACCGGTGACGCTTGCGGCGTGTCAAGCACGGTTGCAACTGTCTATATTATTCGTCCCCAGTACCGAGCGAGCGAACTTAGAGGCCAGGTAGTTAAGCTCGTTGGTAGAGCGCGAAGAACTGAATACGCCGAAGGCATCCGGGCCGCTCTCGTCCTTGATCTCAGAGAGTCGGTCGGCCACGAGATCGAGAGCTTCATCCCACGAGGATGGCACCAACTCGCCGTTTTTGCGGATCAAGGGCTGGGTCAGACGACTGTCGTTGTACATGTAACGCCAGCCCTGAAGACCCTTGATGCAAGCCTCACCTTTGCTGCTCGGGGCGTTGTTGTCGCCTTTGACCTTGCTTATAACGCCGTCTTCGACTGTAACCGACAGCCCGCAACCAACGCCGCAGAAACTACAGACCGTGGCGACCTCTCGTGTTCCGTTCGATTGCTCCGCTGCCCTGGATATCGTGGTGGTCATGCCTACCGTCCCTTCTGCTCGACGTAAAACTATTCCCTAGATAACATTCTAACTCATGCCGACTCAGCAGAATCAAGTATCCTGCTTCATGAGGCTCTGTTTTCGTGTTTCGCCACACAAAACATTTGAAATTTAGTATATTTGCGGTCTGTAAAGGAGAGGTGTAGACAACGGAAGGGGCGAATGTGAGTAATGGTGGGTTCTTCTCGAAAGAGCGAATAACTGTTGGGGGTGACTACAATCGGTGGATGATCCCACCAGCGGCACTGGCGGTTCACCTGTCGATAGGTCAGGTGTATGCGTTTAGCGTGTTCAACGAGCCTCTGTCGAGAGTTATTGGTATAAGCGAGGCGGCTCCGAAGGATTGGAGTCTTTCGACGCTTGGTTGGATCTTCAGCATATCAATAGTTTTCCTGGGGTTGGCGGCTTTCCTGGGTGGAAAGTGGCTGGAAGAGGTTGGTCCGCGGAGGACCATGTTTACGGCGGCTTGTTGTTTCGGCGGGGGCTTCGTTATCTCCGCAATCGGAGTCTGGACGCATCAGCTCTGGCTGGTCTATCTAGGATATGGCGTGCTTGGAGGTATAGGACTCGGATTAGCGTATGTATCGCCGGTGTCAGCCCTGATCAAATGGTTCCCCGACCGCCGAGGGATGGCTACGGGCATGGCGATCATGGGCTTCGGCGGCGGTGCTCTTATAGGTGCTCCGCTCTCGATAGCACTCATGAACCTTTTCAAGACTGACAGCTCCGTCGGCGTGGCTCCGACGTTTATCGTTATGGGCGTACTCTACTTCGCCTCCATGACGCTCGGAGCGCTTGCGATCCGCGTCCCGTCCGCCGACTGGAAACCTGCGGGATGGGAGCCTGAAGAATCCAGCGATCAGACCGATTCGATGGTTACCCAGAACAACGTCCACATCGACACGGCCCTCAAAACACCGCAGTTCTGGCTTCTTTGGGCGGTGCTTTGCCTGAATGTTACGGCGGGCATCGGCGTCCTCGGTCAAGCCTCGGTCATGATTCAGGAGACCTTCGGCGGCGCTATTACGGCGGCGGCGGCGGCGGGCTTCGTGAGCCTTTTGAGCATATTCAACATGGTGGGACGGTTCTTCTGGTCTTCGGCCTCGGACTTTATCGGGCGGAAGAGGACTTACATGGTCTTCTTCGGGCTGGGCGCGGCTCTGTACGTAGCGGTCCCACTGGTCGGTAGCGGACTCGGCAGCATCTTCTTGTTTGTCGTCGCTTTTGGACTCATCCTGACCATGTACGGTGGCGGCTTCGCGACCATCCCGGCTTATCTGGCCGACATATTCGGAACCAAGTTCGTGGGTGGTATTCACGGAAGGCTGCTGACATCGTGGGCCGTCGCGGGAGTGTTGGGGCCGGTGCTCGTCAACTACATTCGCGAGGCTCAGATAAATGCTGGTGTGGACCCGGCGAACGCCTACAACATAACCATGTTTATTATGGCGGGGCTGTTGGTCGTAGGCTTTATCTGCAACCTGTTCATCAAGCCCGTAGACCCGAAGTACCACATGGAATCCGAAGAACAGACGGAGACAGCCCCGCGCAGCAGTTCGAGTACCAGCGGCAAACCGGCAGAGGCCTAGGAAGGAGAAAGCGCAATGACGGAAAATCAACAGCAACAAACGGGCAGCGCGAGCAACAACAAAGTCCTGATCTTCTTGTTCTGGGCCTACGTAACTGTGCCGCTCGTCTGGGCGATCTACAGAACTTTCGGCAATATCTCAGCCCTGTTCTCGGGCTGACGAAAGAGTAAGCGAGTCGACTCGCCGCCTGCGGCGACTCTCAGTCGGTCAGTATCTCAGGAAAAGCTGAAGTGCTGACCGACTGAAGCGCTCGGCTCGTCCATGGAGCTAGAAAGTGAAGACCTAGTCCTCTTCTTGGGCTGGAGTCTCTTGGTTGCTGGGAGGCTACGCTTTGCTTTGTATTCTTTCGGCAGAGGCGTAGACATTGAAGCGGTTGTCTCGCAAGAAGCCGACGAGGGTCATTCCGAAACGTCGGGCCACGTCCACGGCAAGGCTGCTGGGGGCTGAGATCGCGCAGATTATCGGCACGCCCGCCGTGAGACATTTTTGGAGGATCTCGAACGAGCTTCGTCCGCTGACCATGACGATGTTCTCGGAGAGCGGCAGCCGGTTCTGCATTAAGGACCAGCCTATGAGTTTGTCGGTGGCATTGTGACGTCCCACGTCTTCCCGCAGCGTGATCAGGTTTCCTTCCACGTCGAATAGGGCTGCTGCGTGGAGGCCGCCCGTCGCGTCGAAGAGTCCCTGTGATTCCCGTAGTTTCTCTGGCAGTGAGGTGATGATTTCGGCGGGGATTTGTGGGCCGGGTGGGATGACGGGGCAACCTTTGATCTCTAGCTGATCCAGGCTCTCCTTGCCGCACACGCCGCACGCGCTGGAGGTGTAGAAGTGTCGTTCTAGTGAGCGCAGATCATATTCGCGGCCAGCTCGAAGCTCCACGGTCACGATGTTGTACTGTTGATCTACGTCCACATCCGAATCGACGCAGTAGCTGATCGTCAAGATGTCATCCGCAGAAGAGACTATCCCCTCTCCATACAAGAAACCCGCCGCCAACTCGAAGTCCGCGCCGGGAGTCCGCATCGTCACTGCGACGGTCTGCCGACGGTCGCCAGTAACAAGCCGTATCTCCATCGGCT
>JBGTFQ010000221.1:0-5899 GCA_041747155.1 Rubrobacteraceae bacterium | reverse complement strand
TCGTGCTCTCTAGCAGCTTCTATGAGTCTTTTGGTGAGAGCCAATCCGAGACCTCGTCCCTGGAAGCGATCCTCGACGAGAGCCGCGTATTCGGCGGTGTCTGTCTCGCCTTCGCGGTCGTAGCGGACGACGGCGACGATCTCGTTTTCGTCCTCCGGGTCCAGCGCCACCAGCGCGTACCGGCGAATGCCATCCACCTCGGCGAACCGCCGCGATTGCGACTCCGAGAGCTCCTTCATCGGCCCAAAGTAGCGCAGATATACGGATCTACTACTGGACCGACCAACTAATCGCCGCAACGCCGGAGCATCTTCCGACCGAACTTCGCGAACCGGAACGCACAAACCATCACGCAAACTTAGGAAATGGACCTCTCCGAAACTCACGCGACATCATCAACTACATAACTATGTGCAAAATACATATAGAGGAAAGTTTACCCTTTGGGGCTGGTGTTTCAAGGCTTGATTTTATGGGTCGGTTTGGTTGGTCGGTTGGAAGCTGTATCATTATCGAGCTTTGTAAGTCGGGATGGCGTACATGGGAAGATAGGAGAGATCCGTGGAGTATAGAAGGCTTGGTAACACCGGGACTATGGTTTCGGAGTTGTGTCTGGGCACGATGACCTTCGGGCGCGAGTTGGATGAGGCTGGTTCCGCGGAAATACTTGCCCGGTTCTTCGAGGCTGGTGGTAATTTTGTGGATACGGCAGATGTCTATGAGGCGGGGCTGTCCGAGGAGATCACGGGCAAGGCACTCAAGAGTGCCGGTATCGACCGCGAAGATGTAGTTCTGGCGACTAAAGTGCGGATGCCGATGGGGGATGGACTGAACGATGTCGGTCTCTCCCGCAAGCACATAATGGCTGGCTGCGACGCTTCTCTACGGCGACTCGGCACGGACTACGTGGACTTGTATCAGGTGCACCTCTGGGATGCTGCTACACCTTTGGAGGAGACGCTCTCCGCGCTCACGGATCTCGTGCGGGCGGGCAAGGTTCGGTACATCGGTTGTTCAAACTACACGGCGTGGCAGTTGATGAAGGCGTTGTGGATCAGCGACAAGCACGGATTCGAGCGTTTCGTCACCTTGCAGCCACAATACTCGCTTGTCGAACGAAACATAGAGCGGGAGTTGCTACCGGCGTGCCTCTCGGAGGGTGTGGGCGTTTTGCCGTGGGGGCCGTTGGGTGGCGGATTTCTCTCAGGCAAGTACCGGCGGGACGAGAAACCGCCCAAGGACTCGCGCATAGCCGGAGCAACGGATGACCTCGAAGAAGCCTGGCAACGGAGAGCCACGGAGCGAAACTGGCGGATCATCGACATTGTGCAATCAATCTCCGACGAGACCGGAAAGAGCTTCCCCCAGATCAGCCTGAACTGGCTGCTCCGCCAGCCGGGCATAACCGCCCCAATACTAGGAGCCCGCAAGGTCGGGCAACTCGAAGACAACCTCGGCGCGACCGGCTGGAAGTTAACCGACGAACAAGTCCAAAATCTCTCCGAAGCCGCCGCCCTCGAAGAAGTTTATCCGCACCGCATGATCCAAGGGATGCAGAGAGTCTAGAGCCTAATCGAAGCCGGTCAGTCAGCCAGCTTTCTCTGATTGGCTGACCGGCTGATCCGCTAAGTAGCTTTCTCCTCGGCGCGGGGCTCTCTTTTCTGGCCGTTCGACTCGGGGTCTCTGGGTGGTCGGTACGAGAAGGCTCGGTGGCCGGTTATTGCCTGGCCGACGATGAGGGTGTTTACGTCGTTGGTGCCTTCGTAGGTGTAGACGCCTTCTATGTCGGCCATGTGTTCCATCACGCGGTAGTCGAGCAGGACGCCGTTGCCGCCTAGCACGTCGCGGGCGAGGGCGGCTATGGTGCGGGCTTTGCTGACGTTGTTCATCTTGAACATGGAGACGGTGGCTGGATCCAGGTCTCCATTGTCTTTGGTGCGGCCCATGTGGATGGAGAGTAGTTGGCTCAGTGAGATCTCGTTGACCATTTGGACGAGCTTCTGCTGCACGAGTTGGAACGTGGCTATCGGCTGCCCGAACTGCGTGCGCTCTTTGGCGTAGGCGAGCGCGGTCTCGTAGCAGTCCGCCGCTTGCCCGAGACCATCCCACCCAACTCCGTAGCGCGAGTGGGTGAGCACAGAAAGCGTCGAGCCGAGGCCGTTCGCGCCTGGTAGCCGGGCATCTTGTGGGATGTGGCAGTCCTTCATGGTGATGTGCGTCTGCCAGACGGCACGTTGAGAGGCTTTGCGAGGGAGGATGTCGGCGTGGAAGCCGGGGTTGTCGCCTTCTATGAGAAAGCAAGAAAGTTTGCCATCTTCCTCGCCACCGACTATGCGAGCCCAGATCACGGCTACATCCGCGAACGAGGCGTTGCCGATCCACTTCTTCTCTCCATTCAACACGTAGCCGTCGTCCTTCTCTTCGGCAGTCGTTGTCAAGGAGCCGGGATCACTGCCAGCTTCCGGCTCGGAGAGTCCGAAACACCCGATCTCCTCGCATTTGGCCATCCCTGGCAACCATCGCTGCTTTTGCTCCTCACTCCCAAGCTCATGTATAGCCGCCATCGCCAACCCACTCTGAACGTGCAGAAACGTCGCCAAAGACCCGGAACCCCGCGCAAGCTCCGCGATACCCAAACCATAAGCCACGTTGTTCCATCCAGAACAACCGTACTCTGGGGAGAAAGTGCCGCCCATAAGCCCCAGGGAGCCGAGTTCCGGCAGGAGATCAAAGGGGAATTCCGCCCGATCCCAATGCTCCGCAGAAACCGGAACCACCGCCCGATCCACAAACTCCCGCACCGCGTCCCGAACCTCACGCTCCTCATTCGAGAGCAATCCATCCACATTGATAAAATCCACGGGTCGCGTCCCCTGGCGAATTCCCTCGGGTGTCACGCTCATCTCCAACTCCTTTTGTCTCTGGATCCAGCTACCCAAAGCATATGTCCCACCTTCTTCCCGGTCAATCCAAATCTCCAATAAGTGCGTGTTACACTTAGATGCGTTAGGCACTTAAAAGCAATCTTATGTAGAGCGAGGTGAACGGTAGTGCCGATGACGATCACCGATAGTACGAGCATAGATTACGACGTTCATGGTGAGGGGCCTGCGGTTGTTCTTATTGGGGGCTTGGGCTTTGGTCGTTGGGGATGGTTTCGTCAGGTTCCGGCGCTCTCGCGGCACTTTCGCGTTGTTACTTTCGACGTGCGGGGAGAGCGGGGTTTGCGGAACGGTGTCGAGGACTTGGCCTCGGACGTGGTGGATTTAATGGATCACTTGAAGATTCGAAAGGCTCATGTGATCGGTACTTCGCTAGGTGGGTTTGTGGCGCAGGAGTTGGCGCTTCGAAGGCCGGATCTCGTGGATCGTCTGGTCTTGGTGTGTACGAGTTACGGTGGTCGAGGGCCGGAGGCTATGTCCGCGCTCGCGTTGGCCGACATGGTCGGCTGGGGCTCTTTCAGCCCGGAAGGAGCTTTACGCCGGGGTCTCGAAACGGCTACGTCTGACGTCTACCGGGCCGAACATGCGGATGAGTTCGAGAAGATCATTCACTGGCGCAGCGCTGATGCTCCGTCGTTCGCGACGTATTTTGGGGAGGCTCGAGCGGGTGCGGCGTTCGATCTATCGCGGGATGTCGAGCATATAACGTCGCCGACGCTCGTGATCCACGGCGCCGAAGACCAATACGTGCCGCCGCTCAACGCGCAGGCACTCGCCGACTCCATCCCAGATTCTCGGTTGCGAGTCCTGGATCGTGCCGGGCATCTAGTGTTTATCGAACGCTTCGCCGAAGTAAACCGTGAGATCGTCACTTTCCTCAAACCTCGCAAGCACAAGAAAAACCGCAAGTCCACCAAACCAGCGGAGTCGCAGAGTTCCAAGGGCACGGGTGGATGGCTTCGGGCTGCGGCTCAAGCCGTGGGTCGGTGGTTGCAGGCACTCTGGCGCACGGACGCTTGATGACGTAGCGCGGGATTGGGACGTTGGATATAAAGGGTAGACTGTCAAAAAGAACACAGAGGCAACAGAAGGAGTAGTTTGATGAGCGTGGCTGGAAAGAGTGGCGGAACAGATGGAAAGACCGGAGCGGCCCCGATGATACCGTTTGAGGTCTGGTCAGAGTGGATGCGGGCCAATATGGATGCCATGAACGTCGCTCCAGGTGGGGCCGCGGCGGGTCACTCGCCTTCGGGTGAGGAAAGTTCCTCCGAGGCTCCGATGAAGCACGATCCCATACTTTCAGTAATGCACAAGCTCATGGACGCCAACCCCATGCAGAACGTGTTGCCGATAGACTGGAATGGGATCTCTCAGGCTCTCCAAGCTCTCTGGGTGCGCGAGATGTCCAACCCGGAACGAGCCATGCAGCGCACAATGGACTTCAACATGAAGCTCATGAACTCAAGCGTCAACGCCTGGCAAGACGCCGCCACTCGTTTCTGGGGACTCCAAACAGTTGAAGAAAAAGAAGAGGAAGAAGGCCGTCCCGACAAACGGTTCGCCGCCCCCGACTGGGAGCAGAACCCGTTCTACGAAACACTGAAGGAAAACTATCTGCTCGCCTCGAACTTCCTGCTCGAAGAGGTAGAAGACACCGACGGCGAGGACACTCCAGAGAAGCGCAAGATGAAGTTTCACCTCCAACAGTTTGTGGATGCGATGGCTCCGGTCAACTACCTGCTCACCAACCCCGCCGCGCTGAAGCGAGCCTTCGAGACCGGTGGCGCCAGCCTCGCGGAAGGTACTCGCAACCTGCTAGCCGATCTTCAAGAAGGCCGCATGAGCATGACCGATGCAAATGCTTACCGGCCCGGAAAGAACCTCGCTATCACGCCGGGGAAAGTCGTTTTCAAGAACGATCTCATAGAGTTGATTCAGTACGAGCCAACCACCAAGAAGGTCCACGACACGCCGGTCGTGTTCTTCCCACCCTGGATCAACAAATACTACATCCTGGACTTGCAGCCCAAGAATAGCTTCGTCAAATACCTCGTAGACGAGGGCTATACGGTCTTCATGGTCTCGTGGAAAAATCCGGATGCTTCGATGGAGGAGACCAAGTTCGAGGACTACATGACCGAAGGCCCACTCGCTGCAGCAGAGGTTATCAAAGAGATTACCGGCTCCGAGAAGGTCAATCCCGTCGGCTACTGCGTTGGCGGTACGTTGCTCGCCATAACGCTCTCATGGCTCGCGGAGGGTGGCGACGAGAACCCGTTTGGCCCGCCAACCTTCATGGTGGCCATGCACGACTTCTCCGAGGTTGGGGACACTGAGTTCTTTATCGATGAGCCGCACATAGAGTTCATGGAACAGCAGATGTTAGAGCGCGGTTATCTGGATAACCAGAAGATGGCGAACATGTTCAACCTGTTGCGTTCCAACGATTTGATCTGGTCGAACGTCGTCAACAACTATCTGCTCGGCCAGAAGCCACCCGCTTTCGACCTCCTCTACTGGAACTCCGACGGCACGCGGATGGCCCGCGACGCGCACAGCTTCTACCTTCGCAACACGTACCTCGACAATAACTTCAAAGATCCAGGCAAAGTCGAGATAAAAGGCCGTCCGATAGATTTCGGCAAGATAGACGGTGACATCTACGCTGTTGGGGCCGAGAAGGACCACATAGTACCGTGGGCTTCGGCGTGGAAGATCTCCAAGCTCGCCAGCGGCAAGACCCGCTTCACACTGGCGAACTCCGGGCACATAGCTGGGATGATCAACCCTCCCAGCAAAGGCAAGGGACGCTTCTGGGCCACCGAAGACGGCGGCGCGTTCGATACCTCCGAAGACTGGCGAGCCAAAGCCAAAGAACACGAAGGCTCCTGGTGGGAGGACTGGTCCAAGTGGCTCAAACCCCGCTCCGGCAAGAAGGTTGATCCACCCAAGATGGG